>CALSAF010000041.1:0-30128 GCA_943372805.1 Rhizobium sp. Q54 | reverse complement strand
ACCTCTGCCGGCGAAATGCGCCGCGCTTGCGCCAGCAGGCCGATGGCATTCACATTGGAAAGCTTGCCCTGATCGGTCGCCATGCCATTCGTCGTATAGCGCTTGGCAAGCTCCACATGGCCATAGCCTTCCTGGACTGCGAGCCCCAGATCCTTCAGATGCACATCATTCTGGTAGTCGACAAAGGCCTTGGCCTTGATGCCGGGGATCGACCAGAGCGGCTTGGCCGGTGCTGGAACAAGCTCACCTTCGATCATAGGCAAGTCGACACTGGCAGGGGCGACACCAAGATCGGCAAGAGCCGCCTCGGCCGCCTTTGTCCCTGATATCATCGCCGTCTGCAGGCCGAATACACCGGCAGCCGATCCCGCAAGCGTGAGGTCCGACAAACCCTCCGGCGCCAGAAAGGCCGAATGCTCGTCCGACCAGCGAGGCTTTCCACCACGATGGCAGGCCAGATGGATGACCGGCGAAAACCCGCCGGACATGGCGAGACTATCGACGCCAAGGTTCTCCCGCTGGCCTTCGCGCCAGATCTCGATGCCTTCGACGGCCTTGCCGCCCTGCACATTCGACACAAAGCCACCGCGTACCAGCCGCGCCTTGCCGGAGTAAACGATGGCCGCATCACGCCGGCTGTCGATGATTGCAGCGACGTCTACGCCCGAGGCCTCAAGATCGTTCGCCAGTGCATAGCCGCTGTCATTGGTAGTGAAGACCGCCACCCTCTTGCCGGGCGCCACCGCATAGCGATTGAGATAGCTGCGCATGGCACCGGCCATCATGACGCCCGGAATATCATTGCCGCCAAACACCAGCGGGCGTTCTTCGGCACCGGTGGCCAGAATGGCTTTCTTCGCCGCAATGCGCCACAGGCGCTCCACCGGACGACTGGCATCCGGCACTGCCACATGTTTTTGTACGCGCTCGACCGCGCCGAACACCTGACCGTCATACCACCCAAAGGCTGTGGTGCCCGCCATCACCTGAACATTGGCGAGGCTTTCAAGCTCATCCACGGTCGCTTGCACGAAGTCGGATGCAGGGCCCCCATCGATCAACGCGGTTTCTGAGAGAAGATAGCCACCAAGGGCAGCATTCTCGTCGATCAGGATCACCCGACGCCCGACACGCCCGGCGGCAAGGGCTGCCATCAGCCCTGTCGCCCCGGCACCGATCACCAGCAGGTCACAATGCGCCCAGCATCTCTCATAGGTGTCCGGATCCGTCTCATAGGTGGCGCGCCCAAGACCGGCTGCCCGACGAATGACAGGCTCATAGAGCTTTTCCCAGAATTTTGCCGGCCACATGAAGGTCTTGTAGTAGAAGCCGGCCGATAGGAAGGGTGAGAAAAGCCCGTTGACCGCGCCGATATCATGCTCGAGCGAGGGCCAGCGGTTCTGGCTTTGCGCTTCGAGCCCTTCGTAGAGTTCGACCATGGTTGCACGTGTGTTCGGCTCCGTGCGCCCGTCCCGGCCAATCGTCATCAGCGCATTGGGCTCTGCCGATCCGGCCGTCAGCACGCCGCGCGGTCGGTGATATTTAAAACTGCGCCCGACCAGTTGCCGGCCATTGGCAAGAAGGGCTGAAGCCAGCGTGTCGCCGGCAAAACCGGTCATGGCCCGGCCATCAAAGGTGAAATTTTGCGGCATCTGCCGGTTGATCAGGCCGCCGCCTGAAAGGCGATAGGAGGTCATGCGCGCACCGCCTTTGCATCGGCTGCATCCTGGCAGGCATAGACCTCATGCGTTGCCGTATCGCGCGACACCACCAGCCAGCGACGGCAGCCGGATGTATGGTGCCAGTATTCTTCATAGGCACCGCGTGGATTGTCGCGCAGATAGACATAATCATGCCAGGCATCCGCACCCGCATCGGCTGCCGGACGCGGCAGGACTGCCCCTTTCACGGTGAACTCTTCCTTGGGTCGAAGCCCGCAATGCGGGCAAGGGATACGGCTGGCCATCGGTTGCGCTTTCGAAAAAATCAGTGAAGGTTCGGCTGGGCACCCTGGCCCTTTTCATCGATCACATAGCCGCGCCGGAAACGATCCAGGCGGAAGGCGCGCGCCGTCTCATGCGGCTCGTCGCGGGCAATCAGATGTGCAAAGCAATAGCCGGATGCCGGCGTTGCCTTGAAGCCGCCGTAGCACCAGCCGGAATTCAGATAGAGATTGTCGAGATGCACCCGGTCGATGATCGGCGATCCATCCATCGACATGTCCATGATGCCGCCCCAGGACCTGAGAACCCGAATGCGCGACAGCGCCGGGATCATCGCCTTGCCAGCCTCGGTCACATGCTCGACGGTCGCAAGATTGCCACGCTGGGCATAGGAATTATAGCCGTCGATATCACCGCCGAAGACGAGCCCGCCCTTGTCCGACTGCGAGACGTAGAAATGGCCGGCACCGAAGGTCACGACGCCATCGATAAAGGGCTTCAAGCCCTCCGAGACAAAGGCCTGCAAGACATGGCTTTCCATCGGCAGCTTCAGATCGGCCATCTCAGCCACACGCGAGGAATTGCCGGCAGCTGCCAGCGCAAGCTTGCCGCAGCCGATAAAGCCGCGGGTGGTTTCGACACCAACCGCTTTGCCGCCTTCGCGGCGAATGCCGGTCACCTCGCAATTCTGGATAACATCGACGCCATACGCATCGGCACCACGGGCATAACCCCAGGCCACCGCATCATGGCGCACCGTGCCGCCTCGCTTTTGCAACAACCCGCCCTGGATCGGGAAACGGGCATTGTCATAATCGAAGAAGGGCAGCATGGAACGCACGGCTGCGCGGTCAAGCAGGTCCGCATCCACGCCGTGCAGGCGCATGGCATTGCCGCGCCGCGTATAGGCATCGCGCTGCGCATCGGAATGAAAGAGATTGAGCACGCCGCGCTGCGAAACCATGGCGTTGAAATTGAAATCCTGCTCCAGCCCTTCCCACAGCTTCATCGAGAGCTCGTAGAAGGGATTGTTGCCGGGCAGCAGATAGTTGGAACGGATGATCGTTGTATTGCGCCCGACATTGCCGGAGCCGATATAGCCCTTTTCCAGAACGGCAATGTTGCGGATGCCGAAGGTCTTCGACAGGTAATAGGCGGTTGCCAGTCCATGACCGCCACCGCCGACAATGATGACATCGTAATGCGGTTTCGGTTCCGGCTGGCGCCAATGGGCGGCCCAGTTCCGGTTGCCGAAGAGGCCGTTGAGAAAGATCGAAAGTGCCGAATATCGCATCCGCGTCCGCCAGGTCTCAGGAGAATGTCCTCAACGTAGGAGGCAATTCAATCCTTGAATTGCACAAGAGAGCCGCTTCAGGTTAGATTCGAGACATGAGTCTTACACCCACCACGTCCATGCAGCGCTATGGCTTCGTGCTGACGCCGAATTTCGCTCTGATGTCCTATGCCTCGGCAACCGAACCCCTGCGTGCCGCGAACCTGATTGCGCAGACTACACTTTACGAGACCGTACCGCTCTCGCTCGGCGGTCGCTCCGTGCCCTGCTCGTCCGGATTTGCGATCCCTTGCGAGGATCTCGCGATCGCCGGCACCAAATGCCACACCATCTTCGTGGTCGCCGGAGGCAACCCGGAAGACTGGAGCGAGACAACCGCCTTGCACCCGGTGCTGCGACGACTGGCGCGTCAGGGCGCGCGCATCGGCGGCATTTCGAGCGGCGCCTTTCTGCTCGCCGCAGCCGAGCTGCTCGACGGCCACGACTTCACCATCCACTGGGAACATGCGCCCGCCATGCGCGAGGCCTTTCCCCACCTGTCGCCTCGCCAGGCCCGCTATGTGCTGGATGGCGACCGGGTCACCTGTGGTGGCGGAGTGGCACCTCTGGACATGATGCATGCCCTCATCGCTGCCCGCATGGGACCGGCCTTCGCAAGGCGCGTCAGCGACTGGTATCTGCATACGGCCATCGCCGAACCGACCGCCCCGCAGCGTGGATCGTCGAGCGAACGTTTCGGCACCCATCATCCCGCGCTCATCACCGTGCTGGAAAAAATGGAAACCACCATCGAGCAACCGCTCGACCGGAAAAGCATGGCAAGACTGGCTGGCATCAGCGCCCGCCATCTGGACAGGTTGTTCGCAGAACAACTCGGCATCAGCTTCCATGACAGCTATCACCGCATCCGGCTGGATCACGCCCGCCGCCTACTGGAGCAAAGCCCGCTGTCGATTTCCGAACTCGCCTTCGCGACAGGCTTTTCCAGCGCATCGCATTTCTCCCGTGCCTTCAAAGACCATTTTGGCCTGACGCCAAAATCCGCTAGAGCAACCAGACGCATGACATGAAGACTGACTGTGGCGATGGAGGGAGAGTAGGATGGCCAAAGGCACAAAGAATGGGAAGGCCCCGAGCATTCCACCCCTCGCCCAGGATCCGCATGCGGTCCGCGAGCCACGCGCCAACAATCTGGAGCTGGCGATCGGCCATGAAGTGCGCACCTATCGCAAGAAGCTCGGCATCACGGTTGCCGACATGGCGGTGGCAACCGGCATGTCCGTCGGCATGCTGTCCAAGATCGAAAACGGCAATATCTCGCCATCACTGACCACCCTGCAGGCGCTGTCCAAGGCGCTGGGCGTGCCTCTCACCGCCTTCTTTCGTGGCTTTGAAGAGCCTCGCAGCGCAAGCTTCGTGAAATCAGGAGAGGGCGTCCATCTGGAGCGGCGCGGCACCCGTGCCGGCCATCATTACAGCCTGCTCGGTCATATCGAGAACAACACATCCGGGGTGATCGTCGAGCCCTATCTCATCACGCTGAACGCCTCCTCGGATATCTTTCCGACATTCCAGCACGAGGGCATGGAGTTTCTCTACATGCTGGAGGGAGAGGTTCTGTACCGCCATGGCGAAAGCCTCTACCGGATGGAGGCCGGAGACAGTCTGTTCTTCGATGCCGATGCGCCGCATGGCCCGGAAGAGCTGGTAAAGCTTCCGGCCCGCTACCTGTCGATCATCTCCTATCCACAACAACGATAGTTGCCTTAAAAGAAAAATTTATTCCCAAGGATTGATTTCCCTTTAGGGCGCTGCTAGGCCTGTCTTCATCGAGAAATGGAGATTGCGGCCATGTGCGGCATTGTTGGTTTGTTCCTCAAGGACAAGACACTGGAACCCCGGCTCGGGGACCTGCTTTCGGATATGCTGATCATCATGACCGACCGGGGTCCGGATTCGGCAGGGATCGCGATCTATGGCGGGGCAGCCGGCGGCAGGGCGAAAGTCACCATCCAGTCGGCCAATCCGGGCTCGGATTTCGAAGGCCTGGCCGATGATCTGGAGAAAGCCGGCATTGCGGCAACCGTTGCCGTGAAAAGCACCCATGCCGTCATTTCCATCGAAGCGGCACAGCTACCGGATATCCGCGCCGTGCTGTCGTCCATCCGCCCCAACACCCGCATCATGGGTTCGGGTGAAAGCGTCGAAATCTTCAAGGAAATCGGCCTGCCGAAGGATGTGGTCACGCGCTTCGACGTCCGCTCTATGGGCGGCACGCATGGCATCGGCCATACCCGCATGGCAACCGAAAGCGCCGTCACCACGCTCGGCGCCCATCCCTTCTCGACGGGAGCGGACCAGTGCCTCGTCCATAACGGCTCGCTGTCCAACCACAACAATCTCCGCCGCGAACTGGTGCGCGAAGGCATGAGTTTCGAAACCCAGAACGACAGTGAAGTCGCTGCCGCCTATCTCACCGCCGAAATGGCCAAGGGCAAGGATCTGGGTCAGGCGCTGACAGGTGCGCTCGACGATCTCGATGGTTTCTTCACCTTCGTCGTCGGCACCAAGTCGGGCTTCGGCGTTGTCCGCGATCCGATCGCCTGCAAGCCGGCTGTCATGGCCGAGACCGACCAGTATGTCGCCTTCGGCTCGGAATACCGTGCGCTGGTCAACCTGCCGGGCATCGAGACCGCCCGCGTCTGGGAGCCGGAACCGGCAACCGTCTACTTCTGGGATCACGACAAGGCTGCCTGACGCCTCGCCTCACACGACACGAAAGTTTCCCCATGCCTGTTTTCGATCTTTCTCAGACGCCCCTGCGCGAACTGAACAGCGCACTCCACGCACTTGGTACTGGCGCCAATGACACCGAATTCGAAGTGGTCAACCCGCGCGGTAGCCATGCCGTGGCCGTGGGCATTGATGCCCCTGTCACCGTCGAGGTGAGAGGCTCGGTCGGCTACTACTGCGCCGGGATGAACGACGGTGGCACCGTGACGGTTCATGGTTCTGCCGGACCGGGTGTTGCTGAGAACATGATGTCCGGCACAGTCATCATCGAGGGTGACGCCTCGCAATATGCCGGCGCCACTGGTCGTGGCGGTCTCCTCGTCATCAAAGGTAACGCCGCCTCGCGTTGCGGCATCTCGATGAAGGGTATCGACATTGTCGTCAAAGGCTCGATCGGCCATATGTCGGCCTTCATGGGGCAGTCCGGCCACCTCGTCGTCTGCGGCGATGCCGGCGAAGCACTCGGCGACAGTCTCTATGAGGCCAAGCTCTTCGTGCGCGGCACGGTCAAAAGCCTCGGCGCCGACTGCATCGAGAAGCAGATGAAGCCCAAGCATATGGAAAAGCTTGCCGAGCTCCTGGACAAGGCCGGCATCACCGATGTGAAGCCGGAAGAATTCAAGCGCTACGGCTCGGCCCGCAAGCTCTACAATTTCAATATCGACAACGCTGACGCGTACTGAGGCGAGGAAAAGCCATGAGCTATCACAACCCCTTCACCCCGCCGCGCAAGTCCGCAACCTTTGATGATTACACGCTGGCCGAAATCCGCCGTGCGGCCGCCACCGGCATCTATGATATCCGTGGCGCCGGCACCAAGCGCAAGGTCCCGCATTTTGACGACCTTCTGTTTCTCGGCGCATCCATCTCGCGCTACCCGCTCGAAGGCTACCGCGAGAAATGCGACACCTCGGTGGTGCTCGGCACGCGCTTTGCCAAGAAGCCGATCCACCTGAAAACGCCGATCACCATTGCCGGCATGTCCTTCGGTGCGCTGTCTGGCAATGCCAAGGAAGCGCTCGGCCGAGGCGCCACGATCGCCGGCACTTCAACCACCACAGGCGATGGCGGCATGACCGATGAGGAACGCGGCCATTCCCAGACGCTCGTCTACCAGTATCTGCCATCGCGCTACGGCATGAACCCCAGGGATCTGCGCCGCGCCGATGCCATTGAAGTGGTTGTCGGCCAGGGCGCCAAGCCCGGCGGCGGCGGTATGCTGCTCGGCCAGAAGATTTCCGATCGCGTCGCCAACATGCGCAACCTGCCCAAGGGCATCGACCAGCGCTCCGCCTGCCGCCACCCGGACTGGACCGGTCCGGACGATCTGGAAATCAAGATCCTCGAACTGCGCGAGATCACCGACTGGGAGAAGCCGATCTATGTGAAGGTCGGCGGTGCCCGCCCCTATTACGACACGGCCCTTGCCGTGAAGGCCGGCGCCGATGTCGTGGTGCTCGACGGCATGCAGGGCGGCACGGCCGCCACCCAGGACGTGTTCATCGAGAATGTCGGCATGCCGACACTCGCCTGCATCCGCCCCGCCGTCCAGGCGCTGCAGGATCTGGGCATGCATCGCAAGGTGCAGCTTATCATCTCCGGCGGCATCCGCTCCGGTGCCGATGTGGCAAAGGCCCTGGCACTCGGCGCCGATGCGGTGGCGATCGGCACGGCAGCGCTCGTGGCCATCGGCGACAACGATCCGAAGTGGGAAGAGGAATACCAGAAGCTGGGCACCACGGCCGGCGCCTATGACGACTGGCATGAAGGCAAGGACCCGGCTGGCATCACCACGCAGGACCCGGAGCTCGCCGCCCGTCTCGATCCGGTGGCTGCCGGTCGCAGGCTTGCCAACTATCTCAAGGTCATGACGCTTGAAGCCCAGACGATCGCGCGCGCCTGCGGCAAGAACAAGCTCACCAATCTCGAGCCGGAAGATCTCTGCGCGCTGACCATGGAAGCTGCCGCCATGGCGCAAGTGCCGCTCGCCGGCACCAGCTGGTATCCCGGCAAGGGCGCTTTCTAAAACCTTGATGGCCGTATCCGACTCCCACGGATGCGGCCATTTCCTTCCAACCAATGTGTCTCAATCCATAAAAACAGGGGAACGACGTGACACAGGACCTTGCAAGCTTCGCCGCCGAGCGCGGCATCAAATACTTCATGATCAGCTATACCGACCTCTTCGGCGCCCAGCGCGCCAAACTGGTGCCGGCAGAAGCGATCGCAGACATGCAGAAGGACGGCGCAGGCTTTGCCGGTTTCGCCACATGGCTCGACCTGACGCCTGCCCATCCCGACCTCTTCGCCATTCCCGACGCCTCCTCGGTCATCCAGCTTCCCTGGAAGAAAGATGTCGCCTGGGTCGCGGCCGATTGCGTGATGGAAGACAAGCCCGTCGAACAGGCGCCGCGCGTGGTGCTCAAGCGCCTTGTTGCGGAAGCAGCGGAGCTGGGCCTGCGGGTTAAGACCGGCGTTGAGCCGGAATTCTTCCTGATCTCGGCGGATGGCGAAAAGATCTCGGATGAATTCGATACGGCGGAAAAGCCCTGCTACGACCAGCAGGCGCTGATGCGCCGCTACGATGTGATCGCCGAGATCTGCGATTACATGCTCGAACTCGGCTGGAAGCCCTACCAGAACGACCACGAAGACGCGAATGGCCAGTTCGAGATGAACTGGGAATATGACGATGCGCTGAAGACCGCCGACAAACATTCCTTCTTCAAGTTCATGGTCAAATCCGTCGCCGAAAAGCACGGGCTGCGTGCCACCTTTATGCCGAAACCCTTCAAGGGCCTGACCGGCAACGGTTGCCACGCGCATATCTCCGTCTGGGATACGGATGGCAAGATCAATGCCTTCGCCGACAAGGCCATGCCCTTCGGGCTCTCTGCCAAGGGAAAGACCTTCCTCGGCGGCATCATGAAACATGCCTCGGCGCTGGCCGCGATCACCAACCCGACGGTCAATTCCTACAAGCGTATCAATGCGCCACGCACTGTTTCTGGCGCCACCTGGGCACCGAACACCGTCACCTGGACGGGCAACAATCGGACCCATATGGTGCGCGTTCCAGGCCCCGGCCGCTTCGAACTGCGGCTGCCGGACGGCGCGGTGAACCCGTACCTGTTGCAGGCGATCATCATTGCAGCCGGCCTGAGCGGCCTGAAAAGCGATGCCGATCCGGGCCCGCACCACGATATCGACATGTATCGCGACGGGCACCTGATCAAGGACGCGCCGAAACTGCCGCTCAACTTGCTCGATGCGCTGCGTGCCTATGAGGAAGACCAGGGCCTGCAGGCGGCACTCGGAACGGAATTCTCCGCCGCCTATCTCAAGCTCAAACATGGCGAGTGGAACACCTATTGCTCGCAGTTCACCGCCTGGGAGCACCAGACAACGCTTGACGTCTGAATTCGCCGTGAAACACGCACGCATGCCCGGTTTCGTCCCGGGCATATGCGTCCTCTTTCCGCCATCACCGTTGCAGATCCTCGCCCGTGCGGCGAGGATGACGAAGTCTGGCCGATTTCTGTCACTACCCGGAGCCTGAACCCATGAATTATGTGCTGACCGTTTCCTGCAGGTCGACCCGCGGCATCGTGGCCGCCATCACGGGCCTGCTCGCCGAGAAAGGTTGTTACCTCGTCGACTCCTCGCAATTCGACGACCTCGGCACCGGCATGTTCTTCATGCGGCTCAGCTTCATTATTCAGGACGGAGCGACGATCGAAGAGATCAGCGCAGCGCTGGAACCGGTGAAGAAGACATTCGGTATGACCGCCGAATTCCATGACGGTGATGCCAAGATGAAGGTGCTCCTGATGGTCTCGCGCTTCGGCCACTGCCTGAACGACCTGCTCTACCGCTGGAAGATCGGCGCTTTGCCGATCGAGATCGTCGGCGTCGTTTCCAACCATTTCGACTACCAGAAGGTCGTCGTGAACCACGACATCCCCTTCCACCACATCAAGGTGACGAAGGAGAACAAGCCGGAGGCCGAAGGCCGGATCATGGATCTGGTCGAACAGACCGGCACCGAACTGATCGTCCTTGCCCGCTACATGCAGGTTCTCTCCGACGACATGTGCAAGAAGATGTCCGGCAAGATCATCAACATCCACCACTCCTTCCTGCCGAGCTTCAAGGGTGCGAACCCCTACAAGCAGGCCTTCGAGCGTGGCGTGAAGCTGATCGGTGCGACGGCCCATTACGTCACCGCCGATCTCGACGAAGGCCCGATCATCGAGCAGGACGTCGCCCGCATCACCCACGCGCAATCGGCGGACGATTATGTCTCGATCGGCCGCGACGTAGAAAGCCAGGTGCTGGCACGGGCCGTCCACGCCCACATCCACCACCGCACCTTCATCAACGGCAACCGCACCGTCGTCTTCCCGGCAAGCCCGGGCTCCTACGCCTCCGAGCGCATGGGGTGAGCTTTGGCCAGGTGTTGCACCCGGCTGCCCTTCAGTCAGGCAGGAACATAAAACAAGAATGGGGCGGCCCTAGCCGCCCCATTCGTGTCTTCGCTGATCGGCAGAACTCCGTTCGGTTTGGCTTACATTTGAAAGACATGCGCCCCGGCCGGATCGAACAGGATGTCGACAGCCGCCATTGGTCCGAGATCGTGCAGCAAAGGATGCCCGAACGGCAAGCGCACCGATACAGAACCACCTTCCGAGAGATCGACGAGGATGTCGGTGTTGTTGCCGAGGAACGTCATGTCCCGGATCGTTCCGTTCAGATGCCGTCCATCACCACTGCCCTTGCGCAATTCGATGCGTTCAGGTCGCAGAAGCAACGCCCCCCGGCTTCCCTTCGAGGCGCCATGCAGCGGCACACCCGCCACTTCGACGCCGCCCTGCAGACGAAGCCTTGCCGCGCTACCCTGCACTTCGACGACGTCAGCATCGACGAAGTTCGAGTCACCGATGAAACCGGCAACGAAGCGCGTGGCGGGCTCCGCATAGAGCGTCTGTCCCGAACCGATCTGGTCGATGCGGCCATGGCTGAACACCGCGATGCGGTCGGAGAGGCGGAGTGCCTCCTCCTGGTCATGTGTCACGTAAAGAATGGTCACGCCGGTTTCCCGATGAATGCGGCGGATCTCGAACTGGATCTCTTCGCGCAGCTTCTTGTCGAGCGCCGAGAGCGGCTCGTCCATCAGCAGCACCGGTGGATCGTAGATCAGCGCCCGCGCGAGTGCCACGCGTTGCTGCTGCCCACCCGACATCAGGGCCGGCTTGCGGTCCTCGAATCCCTCCAGCCGCACCAGGCGCAAGGCCTCCTTCACTTTGCGCTCGATCTCGGCCTTCGGCATGCGGCGGATGCGCAAGGGAAAGGCAACGTTCTCGCCCACCGTCAGATGCGGAAACAGCGTATAGCGCTGGAACACCATGCCGATATTGCGTTTGTGCGATGGCGTATCCAGAAGGCTGGCGCCATCGACCCGGATATCTCCGGCAGTCGGATGTTCGAAGCCCGCCAGCATGTAGAGCGTCGTTGACTTGCCAGACCCCGAGGGCCCGAGAAAGGTCATGAACTCGCCCTTCTTGATGTCGAGCGTGACATCCTTGACCGCAGTGATCGGACCATAATCCTTGCGGATATCGCGGATCTCGATGAAGGCTGACGTCATGTTTTTCGTCCCTTGCGGAGCACGGCCGCGATAATCATCAAAAGGAGCGTGAAGAGGATCAGAAGCGTGGAGGCGGCAGCGATGACCGGCGTCAGATCCTGGCGCAGCGTCGTCCAGATTTTCACCGGCAAAGTCTGAAGTGTCGGGCTGGCCATGAAGATCGCCAGCACCACCTCATCCCAGGAGGCGAGAAAGGAGAAGACCGCCGCCCCGAAGATCCCGTGGCTGATCGCCGGAACCGTAACTCTCAGCCGCGCCTCCCAGGGGCTTGCGCCACACAGGATCGCGGCGTCCTCGATAGACTTGTCGAAACCCTCGAGCGCACTGCCGATCGAAATGATCGAAAACGGCAGGGCAACGAGGAGATGGGCGATGATGAACCCGGGTAAGGTTCCGGCCAGACCGATCTTCAGGAAGAAGGCGTAGAGCGCCACTGCAAGCACCACGACCGGAAGGATCATCGGCGTGAGGAACAGCGCCCGCATCAGCTCCTTGCCCACAAAGCTGCCCCGGTTGAGGCTGAATGCGGCGAGAAACCCGATGACAACAGAGAGCACCGTAGCGATCGCGGCGATCTGCAGGCTGGTGAGCGCCGATTGCAGCCATCGGGGATCCGAGAACAGCTCGACATACCAACGCATCGTCCAGGACGGCGGCGGGAAAATGAGCCATTGCGAGGAGCCGAAGGAGAGTGCGGCGATGAAGACGATCGGCAGCACGAGGAAAAGACACACAAGTGTGGTCACGCCGATGAGCAACCACTTCCAGGCGCCGAGCTTATCATAGTCGAGCAGCATGGTGGCGCCTCCTCAGCCGATCCGGCGGGCGCCGAAGAGGCGCAGTTGCAGGGCATAGAGCAGAAGGGTCACGACCAGCAGCACGAAGGCGGCAGCGCCTCCCATGCCCCAGTTGACCAGGGACTGGACAAATTGCGCGATTGTCTCGGCCAGCATCATGTTCGCCGTCCCGCCGAGCAGCGCGGGGGTGACGTAATAGCCAAGCGCCATGACGAAGACCATCAGGCCACCCGCCGCGACACCCGGGAGGGACAGGGGAAGCAGGATGTGCACGAAACACTGGTAACTGTTGGCGCCACACAGGGCACCTGCCCTGAGGATGGCAGGATCGATCGACCTGATCACCCCGACCAGCGGCAGGATAACGAAGGGAAGCATGATGTAGGTCATGCCGATCGTGACGCCGACAAGGTTGTTGACCAGCGGCAGCGGCTGGTCGATCAGTCCAAGCCCCATCAGCGTCTTGTTGATCACGCCCGTGCGCTGCAGGAGAACCATCCAGGCATAGGTCCGAGCCAGCAGGTTGGTCCACATCGACAGAATGATGATGGCGAAGACCAGTTGCGACCAATGCCGCGGAAGAACGGCAAGCGCCCAGGCCACCGGATAGCCGATGACCACCGAAAGCGCCGTCACCACCCCTGCCACCAGGAAGGTATTGGCGAAGATGCGCAGATAGGTGCCGCTGCCGATCAGTTCGGCATAGTTCTGCATCCCGAACTCAGGCTCGGTCACGCTACGCAACAGAAGGCCGAGCACCGGCGTGACGAAGAAGAGGAGGATGAGGACGAGCGCCGGCGTCGCATAGGCGAACGCTCCACTGCGTGGCTTCGCGCGCAGCCTGCCTTTGTCCGGTATCGCGAGATTGGCCATGCTGTACCCCGATGATGGTGGGCCGGCCGGTCGAAACCGGCCGGCTTGGCGGTTACTTGGCCTGCCAGTCGTACCAGCGCTTGCCGATCTCATCGCGGTTGTCGGCCCAATAGTTCATGTCGGCATTGACCTGGCTCTCGGCCTGCATGTCGGGCAGCGTCTTGCGGACGGCCTCGTCCATCAGAAGGTTGGCATCGAGATTGGTCGGAGCATAGCCCGTCGCCATGGCGAACAGCGATTGCTGCATGTCAGCCGTCGCATGGGCGATAAACTTCATCGCGGCATCCTTGTTCTTCGTGCCCTTCGGCACGACCAGGGAATCTGCTGCGGTGATATTTTGATCCCAGGACGTTTCGACAGTGACCCCGGTGGCCGCGAGCGCAGTCAGGCGCCCGTTCCAGAACGAGCCGAACGGCGCTTCGCCGGAAGCCAGCAACTGCTGAGAAGCAGCCCCGCCGTCCCACCAGATGATGTCGGCCTTGATGGTGTCGAGCTTCTTGAAGGCGCGGTCGAGATCGAGCGGGTAGAGCTTGTCGGCGGCAACCCCGTCGGCCAGCAGAGCCGCTTCGATCACGCCGGGCGCCGACCACTTGTAGAAGGCGCGCTTGCCGGGAAACTTGGCGGTGTCGAACAGGTCGGCCCAAGTCTTCGGGCAGGTGCCGGCAGCATCCTTGTTGCAGCCGATGACGAAGGAATAATAAAAGCTGCCGACCGAAAAGTCGGTGACGAAGCGCGGGTCGAGCTTGGACTTGTCGATGATCGAGAAGTCGAGCGGTTCGAGTAGACCAGCCTTGCCGGCCTGGACCGCATAGTCACCCTCGACATCGACCACGTCCCAGGTAACGCTGCCGGCCTCGACCATGGCCTTGATCTTGCCGTAGTCGGTCGGACCATCCTGGACCACAGTGGTGCCGGTATTGCTCGTGAAGCTGTCGGCCCAGTGTTCCTTCTGCGCATCCTGGGTCGTGCCGCCCCAGCTCGAAAAGACGATCTGATCGGCGAGCGCAGTTCCCGCAAAGCCGACCAAGGTGGTGAAGACAGTCGCTACCAGTAGTTTTTTCATGTTCCCGTTCTCCGTTATTGTTCACTTTTTATGTGTCATGCAGGCAGGCTTGCACCGAGCGGCGAAAACGCCGCCGGCTTCATGATCTTGTTGTCGGCGACATCGATGAGGTCGCGGATTTTGGGCAGGAAGGCGCGCCAGGCCGGGTCGGCCATCAGCGCCGCACGCCGCTCCTGCCGTTCATCAAGGCTGGCAAAGGCCCAGATGTGGACGATTTCGTTGATCGGGCCGATTTCGGAGTAGAAGTAACCGACCAGTCGTCCGAGATGCTGCTTCTGGATCGTGATGCCTTCCTCCTCGACCACCTTGAGATAGTCGGGAATGGCGCCGTTCTTCAGTCGATAGGTGCGGATCTCGTAATACATGGCGTCACCGCATCACGAACGGATCGGGGATCGGATCGTCTGAGGTTCGGACCCAGACCGTCTTTGTCCGCGTGTAGTCGAGCGCGGCAGCCAGTCCGCCCTCACGCCCATGACCGGACTGTCCAAAGCCACCAAAGGGCGCAATCGGCGAAACAGCACGATAGGTGTTGACCCACACGACACCGGCACGGATGCGCCGGACCATGCGGTGGGCACGGGCGAGGTTCTGCGTGAAGACGCCGGCGGCCAGTCCGTAGCGTGTGTCATTGGCAAGCTGCACCGCCTCGGCTTCCGTTTCAAAGGAAAGAACCGAAAGCACCGGGCCAAACAATTCCGTTTCGACCGATGGCGATGTCACTCCGTCGCAATCGAGGATTGTCGGCTGATAGTAGTAGCCCTCGTCCTTTGGCCTGCTACCACCCGTCACGAGCAGGGCACCGGCATCCAGGGATGAGTGGACCGTCTTTTCGATCAGCTCCCGCTGGCGCGCGGTACAAAGCGGCCCCACTTCAGTTGCCATCTCGAGCGGCGAACCAATGCGAATGGCCTCCGCTTTGCTCTTCAGAATGGCAAGGAAGCGCTCCTTGACCGAGGCCTCGACCAGCAGACGCGACCCCGCCACGCAGGACTGTCCGGTGGCGGCAAAGATGCCCGCAACCTGTGCATTGGCCGCACTCTCAAGATCGGCATCGGCAAAGACGACAAAGGGTGACTTGCCGCCGAGTTCGAGCGATGTGCTGGCAAGGTTCTCCGCGGAATTGCGCACGACGGCAGCGGCCGTACCGGGACCACCGGTGAAGGCGATATGGGCGATCTTCGGATGGCGGGTAAGCGCCGAACCGCAGGACGGGCCGAAACCCGTGAGAATGTTCACGACGCCGGCCGGAAAGCCAGCTTCATGCACCAGCCGAGCAAACTCCAGCAGCGGTGCCGGCCCCTCTTCCGAGGCCTTGACCACCAGCGTGCAGCCGGCCGCGAGCGCCGGGCCGAGCTTGACGGCCGAGAGAAACAGCTGGCTGTTCCACGGCACGATCGCGGCTACCACACCGACCGGTTCGCGGCGCAGCCACACATCCATGTCGGCCTTGTCGATCGAGAGATAGGCACCCTCGATCTTGTCGGCCAGCCCTGCATAGTAGCGATAGTAGTCGGCGACATAGGCGATCTGCGCGGAGGTCTCGCGGATGATCTTTCCCGTATCACGGGTTTCGAGTTCGGCGAGCTTCGGAGCATTCGTCGCGACGAGATCGGCGAGCTTGTAGAGCAGCTTGCCGCGCTGCGTCGCCGTCATCGCGGCCCAGGGGCCATCGAGCAAAGCAGACTCGGCAGCATTGACGGCGCGGTCGACGTCGGCTTCACGAGCCTCCGGCATCTCCGCCCAGGGCGTGGCCGTCGCCGGATCGAGGCTTTCGAAGCGGCCGCTGCCGTCCTCGAAGATCCCATTGATATACTGCTGGAAGCGCTGCATCAGACCTCCTCAGCCGAAAGCCGGCATGACGTCGGCGATGAAACGTTCGAGCGAGGCCTTCTTCCGCTCGAAGCTCATGCCGGTGTCGATCCACATGGAATATTCATCATAGCCCAGCGCCTGATAGGCCTTCAGCCGGGCGATGACCTCATCGGCGGTGCCGATCGGCAGGTTCTTCCGCATGACCTCGGGCGAGAGCATGGCATTGGCAGCCATCTCCTCTTCGGTCAGGCGTTCAATCAAGCCCTGGCGGATCGGCTTCTCGTTCTTGAACCAGGCGGAGAAGTAATTGTAGTAGACGCTGACTTCGCGGGTCGCCTGCTCGACATCGCTCGCATCCGGGCCGACATAGGTGTGCAGGAGCAACATGATCTTCGGCCGCGCCTGGTCGGGCGCCTTTTCGCAGGCCGTATTGAAGCGTCCCATCAGCGCCTCGATTTCCGGATCGCCATTCCACAGCGGCGTCACCTGCACGTTGCAGCCATTGGCAACGGCAAATTCGTGGCTGTTCGGATCGCGCGCTGCAACCCAGATCGGTGGATGCGGCTCCTGCACCGGCTTGGGCGCCGAGGTCGTCGACGGGAACTGCCAGAATTCGCCCTGATGGGCATGATCACCCGCCCAGACACCTTTGAGCGCCGGGATCAGTTCGCGCATGCGTTGACCGGCGCCCCAGGCGTCGAGCCCCGGCAGCAGGCGCTCGTATTCGAAACCATAGGCGCCACGCGCAATGCCGACATCAAGACGACCGTTCGAAATGATATCGGTCATTGCCGCCTCGCCGGCAAGCTTGATCGGATGCCAGAAGGGGGCAATCACCGTTCCCGTACCGAGACGGACGTTCTTCGTTCGGCGAGCGAGGTCGGCAAGATTGATGAAGGGGTTCGGGGCGATGGTAAAATCCATCCCGTGATGTTCGCCGGTCCAGATCGCATGCATGCCGCCCCGATCGGCGATTTCGCAGAGCTGAATGAACTCTTCGTAGAGTTCGCTATGCGTCTGGCTGGCATCCAGCCGTTCCATGTGGACGAAGAGCGAGAACTTCATGCGCTATCCCCTGGCGACCTGGGCATGCACCCGGCCCTTTTCCTGATTGCCGACATAGACCCCGAAATTGCCGAGGCTCGATTCCTGAGCGTATCGCTTCAGGATGTCCCGTGTCGCGGGATCTGCGACGCGGTCGAGAGGCAGTGTGTCGATCGGGAACAGCGGCAGCGTGCTTGTGTCCCCCTCGCCGAGCGCCGCCCGATAGACCACATGCTGGCACTTCGCGCCCGTGTCTTCGTAGATCGAGTAGACAAGCCCCGGCTCCACAGGAATACCGCTCAGCGTCGACAGATAGGCAAAGAACGAACCGACACCGTCACCGGCTGCGAGGTCGCTCGAAGGAAGCCGAAGCCCACCCTTCCCGTCCTCGACAAGAAGGACGGATCCATCGCGCTCGGCGACCGCACCAATCTGCTGCGGCATGTCCGGCGCTCCGACAAGAGCCCTGTCGGACTGGGCCGGTGAAAAATAACCACCGCGCGCATAACCAAGGCCGGCCTTGCCGCTGTCCTCGAACCCCTCGACCCGACCGATCAGGATCACATGATCACCGGCATCGACGACCTCATGCATGGAACAGTCGAACCAGGCGGAGACATCCGCGAATACCGGCGACCCATGTGGCCCGACGCGCCATTCGACAGCTGCAAAGCGATCCTCGACCGGGCGGGCGAAGGTATTGGACACCTCCTTCTGCGCCTCGGAGAGAATGTTGACGGCAAAACCGGCGGTGCGTGTCATTGCCTCCAGATTGCGGGAGGTCTTGGCGAGACAGACGAGCAGCAGCGGCGGATCGAGAGAGACGCTGGTGAAGGAATTGGCCGTGAAGCCGATTGGCTCACCGGCGGGATTGTGCGTGGTCACGACAGTGACACCGGTCAGGAAGGCCCCGAAGGCATTGCGCAGGGCACGGGGATCATGCGTCATGTCGAGCCTCCTCGCAGGTCCGCGCCATCCATTCAGACAGCGCTGCATTGACCGCATCAGGTGCGGTCAGGTTCACCATGTGCCGGTGTCCGGCGATGACCACAGCACGGCCGTCGGCGGCTGCCGCAGCCATTGCCCGCGCCATCTCCGGCGTCGAATTCAGATCACCTTCTCCGGTCAGAAACAGGGCGGGGCACCGCACCTGCGGCCAGCAATCGGCATAGACCGTGTCACCGGTGGCAAAGGCACTATAGGCCGTGGCATAGCCCTGCTGGTCCACCTCGGCCAGCAATTGGCGGGACAAGGCATAGGCCGCCTCATGCTCGCCTCCATCGCCGAACCAGCGACGGAGCGGCGCTTCGCGGTCGAAGGCACCCGTCATGATCTCCGCAGCGCGCTCCGTGACCGCCTCTCGTGCCGCCTCGTCGCGCCGGTGGACTCCGTTCAGCAAAGCCACCCGGCTGATCCGCTGCGAGGCCTCGGCGGCGAGCCCGCCGGCAATCAACGCCCCCATCGAATGGCCCGCGACGCTGACAGGGCCCTGCCCAAGCTCCTCGATAAAGGTGACGAACCGCGCGACGAAGGCGCCAAGTCCGGCACCCGACGGAAGCGGCAGGCTCTCTCCGTGCCCAGGCAAATCAGCGGCGATGACCTCGAAACGATCCGACAGCGCTTGCAGCTGCGGCGTCCAGGCCTCGAGCTTCATGCCCACGCCATGGATCAGTACAAGCGGCTCGCCGCGACCGATCGCGACATAGGCCGTACCCGATGCCGTCCTAGACCGCTGCGGGATTGTGAACATCGTTTCCGAGCTCCTGGAGGTCCTGGTAGCGGTCACCGATGCGGTGATGCGGCCGTCCGCCGATCGAGGCGCCGAGCGCCACGACGATCTCGTCGGCTGCCGGCGCGTCGGGGATTGCGCACTGGATGGTCAGGTAATGCGACCGGCGCCCCTCGTCATTCTTGTCCATCAGCGGGATCATCACCGGCGCATTTGCGCCTCCCCGCGTGTTGCAGAAGGCAAGATAGGATTTGGCGCCGACAGCCTGGCGATAGTGGTTGCCGAAGCGCAACGTGTGAATGAGGGCTGATGCGTGTTCGATTTCTCCGTCGAGCCCGACAACCGCTGCCTTGCCATAGGCCTCGACAGCTTCGCCTGAACCGGTCACGTCCAGGATCATGCGGGTGAGCAGCGCGCCGAGCACCGGTGCAGCCGCATGGATCTCGGGCTTGAGATCTTCCACAAAGCCACGGCCGGCCCAGGGATTCTTGACCACTGCCATGGCCGCAATGAGCTTCAGCGGCGTCGGCGCAGCCTTGCCCCCTTCGATCAGGGTCGTCTCGACATGCAGGAGGGTTTTGCGAATGACCGGAACCAAGGTCGTCTCCATCGTTACTGTATGCCACATGTTGGTATACCATAAGACAACGTGTCAAGAGCTTGCCGCCAACAAAAAACGACGGTAAGGAAGGACCATGCTGAAAAGAGAATCCGATTTGGCCGATCTCAGGATCGAAACGCCGCCCGCAACCCTTCGGGAGATCGCGCTCGATCGCCTGCGCCGCGCCATCATTGCGGGTCTGTTCGAACCCGGACAGCGGCTCGTCGAACGCACGCTGTGTGATCAACTGGGTGTGTCGCGCTCCGTCATCCGCGAGGTGATCCGGCACCTCGAGTCCGAAGGTCTCGTGGAGAACATTGCCAAGCAGGGGCCCATCGTCGCCACCATCGCCTGGGATGACGCCCGGCAAATCTACGAGATTCGCTCGGCTCTGGAATCGACGGCGGCTGCCGATTGCGCCCGCCACGCGGACGCCGCGGTCAAGGCCAAGCTAGGCGCGGTCCTAGCCGAACTCGACCGCACATCGAAGAACCACTCTCCGCCCGCGATCCTCGACGCCACCCATGAATTCTACAAGATCATGTTCGAGGCGAGCGGCCACACCATTGCCTGGGAAATCGTCAACCGCCTGAACGGCCGGATCTCCCGCCTGCGCGTCATGACACTGTCAACCAGCAACCGCACGGTTTCCGGGCCGGCCCGCATGCGCGAGATCTACGAGGCCATCGAGCGCAACGACCCCGAACGGGCGGCGGCAGCTTGCCGCGCCCATGTCGAGGAAGCGGCGACAATCGCCGAGCGGATCCTGAAATCCTGACCGGACGGCTATCAGGAAAAAACCTCCAGCCGCCTTTCCGTGTCCTGGTCGAATAGATGCAGATGTGCCGGATCGAAGCCGAGCGACATCATATCACCGGCCTGCAGGAGCTGGCGATCTGCAACGACGATATTGACATCCGGTTTGCTGGCCGAGGTGATGTAGGTCATCGACCCCGTGCTCTCGACCACCCCAACCGGCAGCCGGATTTGCGCCTGCGCCTCGGGAACGAGCCGCAGATGCTCCGGTCTGAGGCCGACGATCAGGTTCGAAGCCGTAGGAACAGCCCGGTCAAGTCCTATGACCTGCGATGTGCCGAGATCGAGCACCAGAGACCTACCGTCAGCGCCCACCCTCGCCGGGATGAAATTCATCGCCGGCGACCCGATGAAGCCGGCGACGAACTTGTTGACCGGCCGGTCATAGAGCTCCAGCGGCGCGCCCTGCTGCTCGATGACGCCCTGGCGCATGACGACGACATGGTCCGCCATGGTCATCGCCTCGATCTGGTCATGGGTGACATAGACTGAGGTCGCGCCGAGCCGGTCATGCAGCGAGCGGATCTCCTTGCGCATATGGACGCGAAGGGCTGCGTCAAGATTGGACAGCGGCTCGTCGAACAGGAAGGCCTTGGGATGCCGGATGATCGCCCGGCTCATCGCCACGCGCTGGCGCTGGCCACCGGAGAGTTCGCGCGGATAGCGATGCAGCAGATTGGACAAGCCGGTCGTCGCCGCCACCTCTTCCGCCGCCTTCTTCGCCTCGGCCTTCTTCACTCCGCGAATGCGCAGCGAATAGGTGAGGTTCTCCTCCACTGTCATGTGCGGATAGAGCGCGTAGGACTGAAAGACCATGGCAAGGTCGCGCTTGCGCGGCGGAACACCGTTCATCCGCTCTCCGGCAATCACCAGGTCGCCGGTCGAGATGCTCTCGAGACCGGCGAGCGACCGCAAAAGCGTTGACTTCCCACAGCCGGAAGGACCGACGAGCGCGACGAAGGAACCCTTGCGGATCTTCAGGTCGATGTCGCGAAGCGCGTGATAGGCGCCGTAGTATTTGTTGACGCCCGAGAGTTCGATCTGATGGGTCATTTGAGAGCTCCAGACGTGAGCCCGGAGACGATCCGGCGCTGCAGAAGGACGAAGGCCGCGAGGATCGGCGTCACATAAATCGAGGCAAAGGCCATGATGTAGTTCCACTCGTTGGTGTTCGGCCCCATGAAGGAATTGAGCCCGACGCTTGCCGGCTGGAACTCGGCGTCCTGGATGATCGACTTCGAATAGACGAATTCGCCGAAGGCCTGCATGAAGATCAGGATGGCAGCAACCAGAATGCCGTTGCGGGCAAGCGGCAGGACAATATGAAAGAAGGCGCCGACCCGCGAATTGCCGTCGACAAGGGCTGCCTCCTCGAGCTCGATCGGCACGCTCATGAAGGTGGCGCGCACCAGCACCACAAAGAACGGCATGCTTTTCGCCGCAATCGCGATGATCACCGCTAGCCGCGGAGTCTCGAGCAGGCCAACCTGCGAGAAGCCGACGAAGATCGGCGTGATCATCAGCGAGGCCGGCAGGACCTGCAGCATCAGGATGAGGAAAAGCCCGACATCGATCCAGCCATTGCGATAACGGGCAAGCACATAGGCGCAGCCCGTGCCGAGCACGGTGATCAGCGCCACGGCGCCGAAGGCAATAACAAGCGAATTCCAAAGATAGCGAGCGAGGTTACGGCTCTCCCACACATAAACGTAAGCGCCCCATTGCGGATCGCTCGGCCAGAAACTGGGCGGCGTCGCAAACATGGCGGATCCCGTCTTCAGGGTCGTGATATACATCCAGTAGAGCGGGAAGAGGTAGATCGCGGCAAGCAGGATGGCGATCGTCAGCATCAGTCGGTTGTGCCAGGTCTCGCTCATCCGCGCACCTCCTGTCGCGTCGAGCGGACATAGACGACCGAGGCAAGCATGACGAAGACGATCATGATGACCGAGATCGTCGCACCACGGGCGAAATCATATTGCCGAAAGGATTGGTCCCAGGCCCAGTACTGCGCGACGTTTGAGGAGTTGTTCGGCCCACCCGAGGTAATGGCCGCGAAGAGGTCGAACTGCTGCAGCGTGAAGATCAGGCCGAGCGAAATGATCGCGCCGATGGTCGAGCGCATCATCGGCAGCGTGATCGTCCAGAAGCGCTGCCAGACATTGGCGCCGTCCAGCTCCGCAGCCTCGTAGAGATCTTTCGGAATGCCAGAGAGACCGACCGAGAGCAGGATCATGTTGAAGGATGTGCCAAGCCAGATATTGGCGATGATCACGGCCCAAAGCGAATAGTTGGGGTCCGAGCGCCAGAAGATATTCTCCGAGATGAAGCCCGCTTCCCGCAGGAAGAAATTGAGGACGCCGAAGTCACCCGACAGGATCCAGTTCCAGATCGCACCGACGACGAGGCCCGGCATGACCCAGGAGACGAGAAAGAGCCCGCGCAGCCAGGAGGCGCCCGGGAAATTCGTCCAGAAGAACAGCGCGAGGGAAAACCCGATCAGGAACTGACCGGCAATGGAGGCGCCGACAAAGATGGCCGTGTTGATGAAGATCGGCCAGGTCTCGCGCTGGGCGAACAGGGACACATAGTTCTTGAAGCCGACAAAGGGGCGAAAGAACGCGCCCAACGAGAACATGTCGACCTCCTGGAAGCTCATCAGCACATTGTAGAGCAGCGGCAGGCCGGACAGGACGAAGAGAAAGGCGAGCGGCAGTCCGACGAGGCCGATGTCGAAACCACGGCCATCAGTCAGGCTGGACAGGATCTTGCGCATGGGGGTCTCCGCATCGCGATTGGCATCTCCGGTCGGGCCGTCCCCGCGACCAGGGGGAATGAGGACGGCCCTCCGGGAGGTTGACGAGGTAGGATCGAGCCTCCCCCACATGGGGCGTGGATTGAGGCTCCCTACCGGCCCATCACCCCGTGACGGCAGCGATGGTATCAGCCGCCTGATCAAGCGCTTCCTTCGGCGTCATCTGACCGGTGAGAGCGGCCTGGATGGCGTCCTGGATCGCCTTGGAGATCTTCGGCCATTCCGGATGCGGTCCGCGCGCCTTGGCGTATTGCAACTGCTCCTGGAAGACCTTCAGCGCAGTATCCTTCTTCTCGTTGCCGGTGGCAGGCAGCGTGATGTCGGAACGAGCCGGCAACTGACCATACTTCTCGAACATCTTGTCGTCCTGCGAGGCAAAATATTCGAGCGCCTTGAAGGCTTCGTCAGGATGCTTGCTATTGGCAAAGATCGCCCAGTTGAAGTCACCCATGGCGGACGAGCGCTCGGCACCGGTTTCCGGCACCGGCAGAAGCGTCACACGCCAGTCGAATTTCGCTTCGTCCGACATGCGGTTCAGCTCCCAGGGACCGGAGATCGCCATGGCGGCATTGCCGGAATTGAAGGTGCCGGTGGAATCCCACTGGCCACGCGTCAAACTGTCGGGCGAGGCGAGCTTCTCGTCCATGATCGACTTCCAGGCCTCGAGCGCCTTCACCGCACCATCGGCATTGATCTTCTCGTAACCACCGCCGCCCATCTGTGCCCAGGGCAGGAACTGGAAGGTCCCCTCTTCATTGCCCTTCGCCGAAAAGGCCAGGCCATAGACGTTCTTTGCGGGATCGGTCAGCTTGCGCGCCGCATCGATCAGTTCCGCCCAGGTCTGCGGCGGCTTGTCGGGATCGAGCCCCTTCTCCTTGAACATGTCGGCATTGTAGTAGAGCGCGATCGTATTGGTCGCCTTCGGCACGCCGAACAGCTTGCCGTCCCAGGTGACGGAATTCAGTGGGCCGGGGAAATAATTGGCCGGCTTGACGACTTCGGATTTTGCGATCCGGTCCGTCAGATCGAGAAAGGCGCCGCGCGAGGCAAAGAGCGCATGCTCCGGATTGTCGATGGCGATGATGTCAGGCGCCTGACCGGTCGAATAGGCGCGCATCGCTTCGCTGACGACATCGTCGAACTGCACCAGGCGATATTCGACCTTGATGCCAGGCTCCTTCTCGTCGAATTCGCGGGCCAGATTCCACGCCGGCTGCTCCGGCTTGTCGAGGCTCCAGATGGTGATGGTGACCTCTTCCTGTGCATGGGCAGCAACAGCGAGCCCGGACACGGAGGCTAGCGCCAGTGCGCCGGCCATCAGGCAATTCTTGATAGACATGCTCTCCTCCTTAGGGTTTGACCTTGTCGTCTCGCCGGCTTCCTCCAAGCCGACGGGCAGTCTCATTGCGGATCGGCGACGAACTCCCCGCCCCGGCAATTCTTCAGATAATTCAGGCCATGCACCTGGCCGGTCATTTCCAGCGCGTCGCGGTAGACGGGATCGTGCCAGCCCTCGATGTCGATCGAGCCGGACCATCCTGCGAGCCGCAACTCCGAGATGACATCGGTCCAGTTGGTGTCGCCGAAGCCCGGTGTGCGCATGAACACGAAGGGATGCTTGCCGAAGACGCCGTGTTCACGGATCACGTCCCAGCGGATGGTCGCGTCCTTGCCATGCACGTGGAAGAACTTGTGCGCCCATTTGCGGATCTGCGGGATCGGGTCGATCAGATAGACCATCTGATGGCAGGGCTCCCATTCGAGCCCAATGTGATCGTCCGGTGTCTCGTTGAAGATCAGCTCCCAGGCATCCGGGTTATGGGCGATGTTCCAGTCGCCGGTCTGCCAGTTGCCGTCCATGGCGCAGTTTTCGAAAGCAATCTTGACCCCCTTGTCGGCCGCACGCTTGGCAAGCTCGCTCCAGATTTCGCGATAGCGCGGCAGGCTCTCCGTCAGTGGACGGTTACGAACGCGCCCCGTGAACCCAGCGACGCAGGTCGCGCCGAAATGATGGGCATTGTCGATGCAGTCCTTCCAGCCCTGCAGGGTCTGAAGGTCCATGTCGGTCTCTTCCAGCGGATTGCCGAACATACCGAGCGTCGAGATGGTGATGTCGCGGTCGTCGATCGCCTCGACGCAACGCTTGCCGAGATCGGCGAGATCCTGACCGTTGGTGGTCTGCCAGAAGAAGGGCTCGAAGCTCTCGAAGCCCATATCGGCGATTTGTCCAATCCGCTCGGCCGCCCTGCCGCCGCTGGCGCTGACCATGGTTCCGATACGAATGGATTTTGCAGGGTTGCTCACGGGCTCAATGTCCTTCGACTGAAATGCTGACGGGAAGTCCGGTTCGAGCGCTTTCGATTGCGCCGAACACCATGGACAGGCTCTTGATGTTGTCGTCGCTTGCCGTTTCGGGCCGGCGACCGGATTTGATGGCCCCGATGAAGTCGATGAGCACACTCTGATGTCCGTGCGTCTCGTTATCGTCCGGTGCCGCAGGCACAGGCTGGACATTGTGGCCGCGCAGAAGCCCATCTTCGTCGCCAGCGACGGTCGCCTCGAAGACATCCTCGCCATCCCATGTCAGCATGCCCTTCGAGCCGACCAGTCTCCAGGCGCTTTCCCAACTCGTGCGACGCCCCTCGGCGCACCAGGAACCTCGATAGGTAAAGACCGCATCATCGGAGAGCCTGAAGATGGCATTGGCCGATGCGCCATGCGCGTACCAGGACCCTGAGGGATTGGTCTCGACGCAATAGACGGAGAGCGGCTGCTTGCCCGAAACGAAACGAGCGGCGTCGAAGGTGTGGATCGCCATGTCGAGCAACAGGACATTGTCCATGGCCTCGCGGAAGCCGCCAAAGTGCGGCCCGATGAAGAAGTCGCAATGGATACCGCTGATTTCGCCGATCGCCCCCTCCTCGACGGCACGGCGCAAGCGCCGGATACCGGCGATGAAGCGGCGATTCTGAACCACCGCATGCACACGACCGGTTTCCGCAGCGAGCGCAAGCAAGGTCTTCGCCTCTTCCATCGAAGCTGCGAGGGGCTTTTCGGAGAGCACATGACAGCCGAGCTTGAGCGCGGTGGAGACAACGGCGAAACGTGCCGACGGCACGACGACGTCGAATACCATGTCGGCCCGCGTGGCATCGATGACAGAGGCGAGATCCGTATCAATCACCACGTGATCGAGACCGAATTCGGCTGCCAGAGCTTCCGCAACAGCAAGGTCGAGGTCAACGAGCCCGACGATCTCGACATCGCGGCTCAATTCGGAAGCAGACTGAAGCGCTCGGAGCCAGCCCTTGGCCATAGCTCCGCACCCGCACAAAACGGCCCTTGAAGTCACTGATGTCCTCCCAAGGGACGGGCGAAACTCCTCTTTCGCACATCCCGTAAACGTTTACGACACTATGAACAAGACTTTGCATGTGTCAATAGATTTTCGTAAACGGTTACGGAGCACTTTTTCGGCGGAGAAGTTCATGAAGGGCATCCGGCAACTGGCCGAACATCTCGAAATATCGATCGGGACGGTATCCCGCGCCCTGAATGGCAAGCCCGATGTCAACGAGGAAACGCGGCGGCGCGTGCTGGAAGCGGCCGAACAACTGGGCTATGTCGCGAACCAGGCGGGACGCTCGCTGCGCAAGGGCGCAACCGGCATCATCGGCTTCATGATGCAGACCGGCCACGACATCACCGGCCAGGGCGATACTTTCTTCATGCGCGTCTTCGACGGCATGCAGACGGTCCTCGCTCGCCACAAGCTCGACCTCGTCGCGCTGCTCTGCTCATCGGAAGAAGATCCTGACGACTACCTGAAACGCATCGTCGCCCGTGGCTTCGCCGACGGCATCATCCTGTCGGCCACGCGCTTCCAGGACCCGCGCTTTGAACTCCTGCAGAAGACCAAAATCCCCTTCATCACGCTGGGAAGAAGCCAGACCGATGTCGGCCAACCCTGGTACGACCTCGACTTCGAAGGCATGGCGGAAGATGCACTGGAACGCCTTATCGCGAAGGGCCATCGACAGATCGCCATCAGTCGCCCCCATGGTGACATCAACCTTGGCCATGTCTTCGAGAACCACAGCCGCGCCGTGCTCGCCCGCCACGGCCTGGAACTCGACCCCGCCCACGTCTATCGCTCGGGCCCGAACGAGCCGGGAGGCTATCACGTCGCCCAGCAGGTGATGAAATCATGCGACCGGCCATCCGCGATCATCCTCCTCAACGAGGCGACCGTCGTCGGCTTCTATCGCGGACTACAGGAGGCAGGGTTGAAGCCCGGCAAGGATATCGCCGTGATCGGCCAATACAGCCCGCAGGCACAGTTTCTCAATCCCGTGCTCACCTGTTTCCGGCCGGATCTGCGCTCGCTCGGCATAGCCCTGGCGGAAAGCCTGCTCGCGACCATGCCGGATTTTGCACATCACTATCCCGAAGCGACCAGGCGCAGGCTATGGCCGATGACGCTTATCGAGGGCGAGAGCGACTGAACACCAGAAGCGGCACTGACAACGCCAGACATCGCCATCGTGTCGAAGCCCCCGGCCACCTTGACGTGGATCAAGGTTGTCAACGAGTACAACCGCTAGCCTCTCCTTGAAACATAAGGCGCGCTCTCCGAGCGCGCAACGGGGAGGTTCACAATGAACGAGAACAGCGCATTTGTCGTAGAATTCGATCAGCTTCGCCGGGCAGACGTTGCCAGAGTCGGAGGCAAGAACTCATCGCTTGGTGAAATGATCCAGCAGCTTGGCCAGCAAGGCGTGGATGTGCCGCCCGGCTTTGCTACGACCTCGGAAGCCTATTGGAACTTCATCGACGAGAACAACATCCGGGAGAGCATGAGCCGGCTGATCGAGGACTGGCGTGCCGGCAAGGCCAGTCTTCCACAAACGGGGCAGGCGATCCGCCAGTTGTTCCTGCGCGCAGACTGGCCAGAATCCACGGCACGCGCCATCATTGAAGCCTACACGGCGCTGTCGAAGCGAGCAGGACGACCAGATGCCAGCGTGGCCGTCCGCTCCAGCGCCACCGCCGAGGACCTGCCGGATGCGAGTTTCGCCGGCCAGCAGGAAACCTTCTTGAACATCAGCGGCGAGAAGGCGCTGCTGGATGCCTGCCGGCGCTGCTTCGCATCGCTGTTCACCGATCGCGCCATCTCCTATCGCCAGACCAAGGGCTTCGACCACATGAAGGTCGCGCTCTCGATCGGTGTTCAGCAGATGGTGCGCTCCGACATCGGCGGCTCGGGCGTTATGTTCTCCATCGACACCGAGACGGGCTTCGACAAGGTCGTGCTGATCGATGCTGCCTGGGGACTGGGCGAAAACGTGGTCCAGGGCGCTGTCGATCCGGATGAGTATCAGGTCTTCAAGCCGTTCCTGGATGATCTCTCCCTATGCCCGATCATCTCCAAGAAGCGCGGTCATAAGAAGATCAAGATGATCTATGGAACGGGGGAACAGCCGACACGCAATGTTCCGACGTCGAAGGCGGAACAGGCGGCATTCGTGCTGTCCGACGCCGAAATCCTGACCCTCGCCCGCTGGGCCGCGACCATCGAACGCCACTATGGCTGCGCCATGGACATGGAATGGGCAAGAGACGGTGAAACCGGGCGTCTCTACATCGTGCAGGCGCGCCCGGAGACGGTCCAATCCAATCGCGAGACCGCCGCCTTTAGCAGTTATACCATCCGCAGCAAGGGAAAGACGCTGGTTACGGGCCTTTCGATCGGCGATGCCATTGTTTCCGGTCATGTCTGCATGATCGAAAGCGCCCACGACATCGATCAGTTCATCGATGGCTCGATCCTTGTGACCTCGACCACGGACCCCGACTGGGTGCCAATCATGAAGCGGGCCGCCGCCATCGTCACCGACCACGGCGGCCGCACGTCTCATGCGGCCATCGTCAGCCGCGAGCTCGGCCTGCCGGCCATCGTGGGAACCGGGAACGCAACGCATCTTCTGCATAGCGGACAGGAAATCACTGTCTCCTGCGCAGAGGGCGATGAGGGGCTGGTCTATGAAGGAACGGCAGACTACGAGGTGCAAACCCTCAACATGGGCGACATCAAGCCAACCCGAACCAAGGTGATGCTGAACCTCGCCAATCCCGGAGCTGCCTTCCGCTGGTGGAAGCTGCCGGCCGATGGGGTGGGCCTGGCACGGATGGAATTCGTGATCAGCAATGCCATCCGCATTCACCCCATGGCACTTGTGCATTTCGATAGACTGACGGATCCGGTGGCCAAGCAGGAAATCGCAAGTCTGACAGCAGGATATGACGACAAGTCGGCCTACTTCGTGGATCAGCTGGCCGAGGGGCTTGCGCGCATTGCCGCAGCACTTCATCCCAAGCCGGTTATCGTCCGGATGAGCGATTTCAAGACCAACGAGTATGCCGGCCTCCTCGGTGGTGCAGAATTCGAGCCGAACGAAGAAAACCCGATGATCGGCTTTCGCGGCGCCTCGCGATATTACTCGCCGCGCTACCGCGAAGGCTTTGCGCTTGAATGCCGCGCCATACGCAAGCTGAGAAACGAGCTAGGTTTCCGCAATGTCGTGGTGATGATCCCCTTCTGCCGATCCGTGGGAGAAGCGGAAAAGGTTCTGCAGGTCATGGCCGAAAACGGCCTGCGGCGCGGCGAGGATGGCTTGCAGGTCTACGTGATGTGCGAAATCCCGTCCAACGTCATCCTAGCCAAGGAATTCGCACGTCATTTCGACGGTTTTTCGATCGGGTCGAATGACCTGACGCAATTGACCCTCGGTGTCGACCGCGATTCCGGTGAGCTCGCCCATCTCTTCGACGAGCAGGATGAAGCGGTCAAATGGATGATCAGGACCGTCATTGCCGAAGCCGGCAAGGCCGGTGCCAA
>CALSAF010000040.1:0-30701 GCA_943372805.1 Rhizobium sp. Q54 | reverse complement strand
TCACCCCCACCCGCGCGTTCCGCGCGACCTCCCCCCTCAAGGGGGAGGTGGGATTTTACCGTCCGCCGATCACGCCGATATAGTCGGAGACCCAGCGATGGTAGGGGACGCATTCGCCCTGGCTTTCGCACTTGGAGACCGGTGTCTTCCAGAACTTGATCTTCTCGAAGTTGTCGAAGCCGTTGTTGGTGCAGCCTTCGTCGCCCAAGAGCGCGTTGCCCTTGCAGGCGGCGGGGACGGACGGGACGGTGCCGAACCAGGCGGAGACGTCACCCTGGACCTTGGGCGAGAGCGAATGCTCCATCCACATATAGGCGCAGTTCGGGTGTTCGCTCTCGGCATGCAGCATGGTGGTATCGGCCCAGCCGGTGACGCCTTCCTTCGGGAAGACCGAGGCGACGGGCTGGTCGGCCTTCAAGAGGTTGACCTGGAAAGGCCAGGAGCCGGAGGCAACTACGCCTTCGTTCTTGAAGTCGTCGATCTGGATGAAGGCATCGTGCCAGTAGCGGCTGACCAGCGTGCGCTGGACGCGCAGGAGATCAAGCGCTGCCTTGTATTGGTCTTCGTTCAGCTCGTAGGGATCCTTGATGCCGAGTTCCGGCTTGTGGAACATCAGATAGTTGGCCGCATCGGCGACGTGAATCGGGCCGTCATAGGCCTGGATGCGGCCCTTGTTGGACTTGCCGTCGGCAAGCGTCGTCTCTTCGAAGACGACGTTCCAGCTGTCGGGCGCTTTGTCGCCGAAGGCCTTGGTGTTGTACATCAGGACGTTCGGGCCCCAGACGTAGGGCGTGCCGTAGTGGACGCCATCCTTCGTGTGCCAGGGTGCGTTCTGCAGACGCTCGTCGATGGTGCTCCAGGAGGGGATAAGGGCCGTGTTGATCGGCTGCACGCGCTTGCCGGCCACGAGGCGGAGCGAGGCATCGCCCGAGGCGGTGACGAGGTCGAAGCCGCCTTCGTTCATCAGGGCGACCATTTCATCCGAGGTGGCGGCGGTCTTTACCGAGACCATGCAGCCGGTCTTCTTTTCGAATTCGGTGACCCAGTCGAAATTCTTGTCGGTTTCGCCGCGCTCGATATAGCCGGCCCAGGCGACGATGGACAGCGCCCCTTCGCCGGCTCCGAGTGCCTGCAAAGGCTCCTGGGCGATAGCGGCGGTGGTCATACTCAATACAGAGGCAAGGACAGTGCAAGACTTCAGAAGAGATTTCATCGCGAGGTCTCCCGTTTTTGAAGCCGCGTTTTTGCGGCCATATGTTCCCGGCGAGAAAGTTGCCGCGAATTAACCGCATTCGCAAATTCATTCGTCAGAATGTCGGTATCGGTTTTTCCGATGGCGGCGGATTTTCTCCTGGTTCGTGGAGATGCCCCTCATCCCCCTGCCGGGACCTTCTCCCCGCAGGCGGGGAGATGGGAGCACGACGCTGCCGCATCGGCCTTCTCCCCGTTCACGGGGAGAAGGGGCGGTAGCCGGATGAGGGGCAATCACTACAGGCTACCTGACCCGCCCACTCCGGCTCGCCTCGGCGATCCCCACGAAATCCCGTGCGGATTGCGGCAGGCTTGAGCCCTTGCGCCAGACCATGCCGACCTGCACCACGGGCAGCGCCCCCGAAACATCACGGCTTTCGATGCGGTCGCCTTCCAGCGACCAGGGGCGGTAGACGAGGTCGGGCAGGAGCGCGACACCGGCGCCGGTTGCGACCAGGCTGCGGACCGCTTCCACCGAGCGGGTGCGGAAGGCGACATGGGGACGGGCGCCCAGCGCCGACAAGAGCTTGCCGGTGTTCTCCTCGATTTCGTCCACCGTCAGCATGATCAGCGGTTCCTTGGTGATGTCGGCAATCGAGATGATGTCCGCCGAGACCAGCGGATGGCCGATGGGGAGCCAGAGGCGGTAGGGCGAGGTTTCCAGGATCTCGGCCTGCAGCGCCATGCGGTCGCGCAGGTTGGAGATGACCATGACGGCGACATCCAGCTCGCCGCCAATCAGCAGATGTTCGAGATAGGAGCCGTTGTCCTCGATCGCCGAGACCTCGACACCGGGGCAGGCGCGGCGGTAGCGCGCGAGCAGGTCTGACAGGACGTAACCGGCGACCAGCGAGGTCACGCCGATATTGAGCGTGCCACCGGTGCTGTTCTGGGTCTCGGTGAAGACGTTGCGGGCATCCGAGACATCGGCCAGGATCTTCGTCGCGTGGCGGAGGAACTGGTGGCCGTTATAAGTGATCGTCAGGCCTCGCGGGTGGCGCTCGAAGAGCTCGACGCCGAGATCGCCCTCGAGTTCCTTGATCGCCTCGGTCACGGAGGACTGGGAAATCGACAGGTTCTGGGCCGCACGCGTGACCGATCCCTGTTCGGCGACGGCGACGAAATACTGCAATTGGCGGAGGGTGAAGGCCATGGTTCTTTCAAGCATGGCGCCCGCTGCGAGGCAAGGTGGGCGAGATCACGGCACGAGAGGTTGTCAGGTTGCAAGGCAGGTCTGCAAAACTGCACTAGGCAAAGAGATCGCAGGGTGTAGGATCGATGTGCCCGCGCCGTTGGTTCGTCCATGGGTACCCTCTCGTGCAAAGCTCCCTCCGCCCCATGAAATCGACGCCGCTCGGCTATCTCTTCACCTTTCTCGCCTTTTCCGTCTTTGCGATCCAGGACGGTCTCTCCAAGCATCTCGGCGAAACCCATTCTCCGGTGCAGGTCGCCATGGTGCGCTACTGGGCCTTCGTGGCCTTTGCCTTGTTTCTGGCGATGCGTTCAAGCGGCGGTCTGCGGGTCGCGGTCAACACGAAGCGGCCGCTCCTGCAGATCCTGCGCGGGCTGCTGCTTTTCACGCAGATCCTTGTGTCGATCGTTGCCTTCACCAAGGTGGGGCTTGCCCAGAGTCAGGCGATCTTTGCGGCCGGACCTATCTTCGTGGCGCTGCTTTCCATGCCGATCCTTGGTGAAAAGGTCGGCTGGCGACGGTGGACCGCGATCCTTTTCGGGTTAATTGGCGTGGTGATCATGCTTGCGCCCACCGGCGATGGTTTCAACGTTTACATCTGGCTGCCGCTGATGTGCGCGGTGATGGGCGCGATCTACGGGATCGCCACACGTCTGGTAAGCCGCGACGATCAGCCGTCAACCAGCTTCTTCTATCTCGCGATCGTCGGCTTCATCGGCTCGAACCTTCTCGGGCCCTTTTTCTGGACGCCGTTTTCAACGGCAGACTGGGGATTCATGCTCGGCCTCTGCTGCACCGGCATCGTCGGGCATCTGGCGCTGATCAAGGCCTATGAGAACCTTGATGCCGTCATCGTCCAGCCGATCTCCTACTGGCAGCTTGTGCTCGGGGCGATGATTGCCGTTACGGTCTTTGGCGAAGTCCTGCGCTGGAACACGGTGGTCGGCGCCGTGATTGTCGTTGGCGCCGGGCTCTTCACGGTCTGGCGGGAATGGGTCGTGTCACGCCGCGCGCGGCGGGCGGAGGAAGTGGGGCGGGTCTGAGGTGCTGCGGAGGTGGTTAATCCTCCTGCGCGATCTTTTTCAATTCTTCCAGGCCCACCGGAGCGACTGGGCGGAAGTCCAGACCATAGACCCGCTGTGCGCAATCGCGCCTCACCCTTTCGATCTGCACCTTTTCACCCCGGATGCGGGCGCGCAGTAGCGGATCGCGGGTGCCTGTGATCGCCATCGACTTGTTGACCACCCAGCCATAGGGGGCGATGCCGGCGCGGCGGAGATCGTCCTGAAGCGCTGACGCTTCCGACACCGGTGTTGTCTCCGGCAGGGTGACGAGCAGGACGCGCGTATAGGCGGGATCCTGCAGCCGCATCAGCGGCGTCACCATACGGCCGGGCGCGTTGTCGTCCATGTGGCGGGTCATCTGGCGGTGATAGGCGCCTGTCGCATCGAGGAGCAGCAGCGTGTGGCCTGTCGGGGCCGTGTCGATGACGACGAAGCTTGAGCGTGCCTCGCCGACGACGCGGGAGAAGGCGTGGAAGACGGCCACTTCCTCGGTGCAGGGAGAGGCGAGGTCTTCGCGCAGCAGGGCCTGGCCGGCGTCATCGAGATCCCGGCCCTTGGTCGCCATGATCTTGTCGATGTAGCGGATCGTCTCTGCCTCGGGGTCGATGCGGTCGACCGTCAGGCCGGGCATGGCGGCGGCACCCACGACGAAGGACAGATGGGCCGCCGGGTCTGTTGTGGTGAGATGGACAGTATGGCCACGGGCGGCGAACCCGACGGCGACGGCTGCGGCGACCGTGGTCTTGCCGACACCGCCCTTGCCCATGACCATGACAAGGCCCTTGCCGCTTGCAGCGATTTCGTCGACCAGCGTCGATAAACGCGGGAGGTCCGGGCTTTCGAAGGTGTCGTCTGCGGTATCGCCGGGAGGCGTGACAGGCGTATCGGACAGCAGTCCGCGGAGAGCTGTAAGCCCCACCATGTCGAAGGGTTTAAGCGCAATCTCGTCCCGGGGTAGCGATGCCAGGGCGGTTGGCAGATCAGTTAGTGCCTTTGTCTGTTCTGCCGCGAAGGCCGCGCCCACCGGGTCGTTCGGATCTGACGGCGTGAAGCGACCGTTGACGGCGAGCATCTGGTTGGAGAGGCCGAGTTCGGAGAGCTCTCCGGCTGTCCGGGCGGCTTCGCGGATGGCACCGCGATCGGCGCGTGTCACCAGCACGATGGTGGTGCGGGCCTGATCGCCGAGGCATTCCAATGCCGTGCGGAAGCGGTCCTCCTGCATCTTCAGCCCGGAATGCGGGCCAAGGCACGACGCGCCGCGTTCGTTTGCCTCCAGGAAACCGGTCCAGGCCTTGGGCAGGCTGAGCAGCCGCAGGGTGTGGCCGGTCGGTGCGGTGTCGAAGATGATGTGGTCGAAGCGTGGATTGTCCTCTGCCAGCAGGCCGACGAATTCGTCGAAGGCGGCGATCTCGGTGGTGCATGCGCCTGACAGTTGTTCGCGCACGGTGGCGCGGTCCTTGTCGGTCGCATCGGGTGCCATCTGGTCGAGGACGCGTTGGCGATAGTCCTCGGCGGCGCTTTCGGGGTCGATGTTCATGGCGGATAGGCCGGGTACACCCGGCACAGGTGTCGGATCGCTGCCGAGGGCCAGCCCCAGCATTTCATCAAGGTTGGAGGCGGGATCGGTGCTGACAAGCAGGATCTTCAGTCCCTGGTCAGCGAGCGCGATGGCGGTCGCGCAGCTGAGCGAGGTCTTGCCGTCGCCGCCCTTGCCGGTGAAGAACAGGTGGCGGCTGGGTTTCTGAAGCAGTTTCATCGTCGACATGGGCGTCCATCCTCGCGTTGATGGTGTGACCCTAGCCCGCTCTTGCCCTTGCGGACTTGATCCATGCCAATTGGCAGGACGATCAGATGTCTTCTGCTGCGGCGATGCGGTTGACGCTGCGGGCCTGCCAGAGCGTGCGGAAGAAGGCTAGGAGGAAGATGCCGCTCATGATCAGCACGATTGTCGGGGCAGGCGCGCTGTCGATGAAGAAGCTCAGATAGATGCCCAACAGCGAGGACGATACGGCGACCGCCACCGCCGTCATCAGCATGGCGCCGTAACGTTTCGTCAGCAGGAAGGCAATCGCACCGGGCGCGACCAGCATGGCGACCGACAGGATGATGCCGACGGCCTTAAGGGCTCCGACCACGACGAGCGAAAGTACCGCCAGCTGACCATAATGCAGGAGCCGGACCGACAGGCCGATGGCCCGGGCGTGCTGCGGGTCGAAGGCGTGGACGAGCAGGTCCTTGCGCAGAACGATCAGGAAGAGCGTGGCAAAGAGGGCGATGAGGCCGGTCTCGATCAGGTCCGAGGGCAGCAGGCCCAGCATGTCGCCGAAGAGGATGTGGTCGAGATGCACCGAGCTCTGGACCTGGACATAGAGGACCAGGCCAAGACCGAACATGCCGGAAAAGACGATGCCGAGCACCGTGTCTTCCTTGATGCGGCTGTTCTCCTTGATGAAGCCGGTGAGGAGCGCGCAGACGAGACCGGCGATAAAGGCCCCGATCGCCAGCGGAATGCCGGCGATATAGGCGATGACCACGCCCGGCAGCACGGCATGGGAAACGGCGTCGCCCATCAGCGACCAGCCTTTCAGCACCAGCAGGCAGGAGAGGAGCGCCATGGGGATGGCGATCATCAACGTCACGACGAATGCCGACTGCATGAAGGGAAGCTGGAATGGGAGGAGGGCGAGTTCGAGGGTTTCGCTCATGCGGGCCGCTCCTCGGGCAGGCGGTGTGGCTCTGCCGTCGATGTGGAAGGCATGGGTTCCAGCGCTTCGCGGGCGCGGCTGCGGGCGGCTAGCAAGCCATGCTTGGGGGCGAACAGGAAGGCTGCGAGGAAGATCAGGGTCTGCAGGACGACGATGATGCCGCCGGTCGCGCCGTCGAGGAAGTAGCTCGCATAGGCGCCGATGAAGCTGGTGCCGGCGCCGATGGCAAGTGCCATCAGGATCAGCCGCTGGAAGCGGTCTGTCAGCAGATAGGCCGTGGCGCCGGGGGTGACCACCATGGCGATGACGAGGAAGGCGCCGACGGTCTGCATGGCGGCAACCGTCGAGGCCGCTAGGAGGGTGAAGAAGATCACCTTTAGCCGCTCGGGTTTGAGGCCAATCGAGCGGGCGTGGTTCTCGTCGAAGAAGGTGACCATCAGGTCCTTCCACTTCAGCGTCAGCACGAGAAGGCTGATGCCGCCGATCAGGACCAGCTGCAGTGTGTCGGCCGGCGTGATCGCGAGGATATTGCCGAGCACGATGGTCTTGATGTCGATCGAGACGGGCGAGATCGAGACCATGAACAGGCCAAGGCCGAAGAAGGAGGTGAAGATCAGGCCTATGATCGCGTCTTCCTTCAGCTTGGTGCGCTGGTTGAGGAAGAGTATGGCAAGGGCGGCCAGACCTCCCGACAGGAAGGCACCGAAGGCGAAGGGAAGACCCAGCATATAGGCGCCGGCGACGCCGGGTACGATGGCATGGGAGAGAGCATCACCGATCAGCGACCAGCCTTTCAGCATCAGATAGGCGGAGAGGAAGCCGCAGACGCCTCCCACCAACGCACTGACCAGAATGGCGTCGCGCATGTAGTCATAGGTGAAGGGTTCAGCCAGGGTCGCGAGCATCTGATGCTCCCGGTTTCGGCTGGCCATAGATGACGAAGGGGCGTTCGTCATCGGTGATGACGGTGACCTCGCGGCCGTCATCATCGTCGTGCAGGTCGCGGCCGGCCAACACGAAGTGGCGGAGCGCTCCACCGAAGGCCGTCTTGAGGTTCTCTTCAGTGAAAGTGTCTTCGGTCTTGCCCGACGCGATGACGGTGCCCTTGACGAAAATCGTGCGGTCGCAGAAATCGGGAACGCTACCGAGATTGTGGGTCGAAACAAGCATGACGCGGCCTTCGGCGCGCAGGTCCTTCATGAGGCCGATGATCTGCTCTTCGGTGGTCACGTCTACGCCAGTGAAGGGTTCGTCGAGCAGGATGACCTGACCTTCCTGGGCCAGCGCACGAGCGAGGAAGACGCGCTTGCGCTGGCCGCCGGAGAGTTCGCCGATCTGGCGCTTGCGGTAGTCGTTCATGCCGACGCGGGCGAGCGCTTCTTCGACAAGCTGGTGATCGCGTTTCGAGGGGATGCGCAGAAAAATCATGTGGCCGTAGCGGCCCATCATCACGACGTCCTCGACCAGAACGGGGAAGTTCCAGTCCACCTCTTCCGCCTGGGGCACATAGGCGACGAGGTTTTTCTTGAGGGCTTCCCGCACGCTCATGCCGAGCACGCGGATTTCGCCCGATGCAACGGGCACAAAGCCCATGATCGCCTTGAAAAGCGTTGACTTGCCGGCGCCGTTGACGCCGACAAGGGCCGTGATCGTTCCGGGCGGGATTGAAAAGCTCGCATGGCGCAAGGCCGTGTGGCCATTGCGATAGGTGACCGTCACATCCTCGGCGGCGATCCCTTCGCGATTGCGTCTTGCACCCGATCCCATGATCATCCGGCAAATCCTTTCACGATGGTCGAGACCGTCACCTTCAGGAGATCCAGATAGGTCGGGACCGGACCGTCAGGCTCGCTGAGGGAATCCACGTAAAGGACGCCGCCGTAGCGTGCCCCGGTTTCAGCAGCGACCTGTTTGGCCGGCTTGTCGGAGACAGTACTTTCCGAGAATACGACGGGGATCTTGTTTTCGATCACCTGGTCTACGACGGCCTTCACCTGTTGCGGCGTGCCCTGGCTGTCCGCGTTGATCGGCCAGAGGTAGAGTTCCTTCATGCCGAGATCGCGGGCGAGGTAGGAGAACGCGCCTTCGCTCGTTACCAGGAAGCGCTCGTTTTCCGGGATCTTGGCGATTTCCGCCTTCATCGGCTCGATCTCGGCACGGATCTTCAGAGAATAGGTGCGGGCATTGGCCTCGTAGATCGCCGCATTGGCCGGGTCGATGTCGGTCAGGGCCTTGCGGATGTTCTCGACATAGATGAGTGCATTTTCGGGAGACATCCAGGCATGAGGGTTCGGCTTGCCGTCATAGGCGCCGCCGGCAATGCCGATCGGCTCGACACCGTCGCTGACGGTGACGGTCGGCACATCGCCGAGATTGGCGAGAAATTTCTCGAACCAGGCTTCCAGGTTCAGGCCGTTGCGCAGCACAAGATCGGCATCCCGGGCCTTCAGGATATCGCGCGGGGTCGGCTGATAGCCGTGGATTTCCGCACCCGGCTTGGTGATGCTTTCGACATCAGCGGCATCACCTGCAACATTTTGAGCGATATCGGCAATGACGGTGAAGGTTGTGACGACCTTCGGCTTGTCGTTGGCCCAGGCCATCCCCGGCAGCAGCAGTGCCAGGGCGAAAAGACGGCAGGCAAGCTTTGAAACCATGGTCCATTCCTGTTTTTGCAAGTCATTCTCATTAAAATCTATAGCGCTTCGTGCCGTTGTCAATGCTTTTGCAAATCATTTGCAAAAAGGATCGCGAGACATGTGCCGGAACTGGATGGACGGGGTTAAAGGTTCTGCAAGGAGAGGGGCGTATGGTGGCCGCCAGTATTGCGTAACAGTCGGGACGGTGTCATGGCGGAGTTCCAAGCGTGAAGGTGCCCAAGTTTCACCTTTCACGAAAGCTCATGCTGATTTTGGGCGGGGTGCTGGTCACCCTTGGCGGCACGGGCGCCGCTGCCGTCTATATCGGTGCAGACAAGCTGCTCGGGCCCTCCTATGCGGAGTTGAACGGCCTTGAATGCACCGAAGTGAAAACGGTCGAGATCCAGAAGAAGGATCGCTTCTGGGTGCGCAAATTCATCACCACCAACGAGCCCGGCGACGGTCTGACGCGCGTCAAGACGGCGCTGCGCGTGGCGAAGACCCTGCAGGAAACCAAGAAAGCCGACCTGGTGCAGGTCGTCGTCCTTGACGCGAACGGCCCCAAGGATCGTTCCGGAATGCGTGGCCGTGCCGTTGGCGCCGATGTCATCTATGTCCCTGATCCGAGCCATGTTCCGGAACAGGTTTCGGCGCGTGTCCTGACTGCCCGCTATACAGATGGCCTTGCTGCGGCCAATGGCGAGTTCTTCGGCGAACGTGTCGATATGCTCGAAGATGATGTTCAGGCGCTCTTGGCGAAACTCAGCGATGCAACAGATTGCGTGAAGCCGGAAGTGGTTCTGCCCGAAGGGGAGGGCCATGGCGAGAAGGCAGACGGTCATGGCAAGGCGCCCGCAGAGGGCGCTAAGGATGCGCATGGCGAAAAGCCGGCCGATGGGCATGGAGAAAAACCCGCCGACGGTCATGGCGAGGCCGAGGGCGGCCACGGCGATGCGCCGGCCGGTGAACATGGCGAGGAAACGCCTGTCGCCGAGCATGGTGCCGAAGAGAGCAAGGGCTGGATGGCCTCGCTGATGGGCATGGTCGGTCTTGGTGGCGATGAAGCCCCGACCGAAGTTCATGCAGCACCCGCTGATGGTCATGCGGCCCCGGCGGATGGACATGGCGCACCTGCCGATGGTCATGGCGCAACCGCCGAAGGACACGAGGCGCCGGCTGAGGACCATGCAGAGCCCTCCGCCGTGGCGCATGGCGATGCGGGCTCGGTCGAGACGCAGGCGGAACCCGCTCATGAGGGCGATGCCCAGCATTCCGCTGCCGCGCCGACCGATCATAGCGGGACACAAGCTGCCGAAGGTGCGCATGGCGAAGCGCATGCGCATGCCGAAGAACATGTGGTCAAGACCGAAGAGAACCCCGCCGCTGTAGAAGAGGTTGCCCACGGCGCGGAAACCGGCGGCCACGACGGCGCTAGCGAACAGGCTGCAGGCCGGGAAGCAACCGCCGAAGAGGTTCCCGCCGCAGACGAGGGCTGGTTCGGCTCCCTGAAAAGCATGGTTGGGCTTGGCGGTTCCGAGGCGGAAACACCGGTTGAGGATGCGACGGCCGAGGCCGCGCCTGCAAACGCGTCAGAGGGTGCGGCGAGCGCCGACCATGGCGCGGCCTGGCTGGAGAAGATGCGGGCGCAGCCGATCACGCCTGATGGCGGCGGAGCTGCAGAACCTGCAGCCAAACCCGAAGACCATGGCGCTGTCACCGATGGCCATACGCCTGCAGCAGGCGAGCAGCATGCCAGCCATCCTGCAGGAGATCACGGCTCAGACGGCCATGCGGCACCTGCCGAGGACGAGGCGATCCTGCCGCCCAAGGCCAAGTCCAAGGGCGACGAGCACGCCAAGGCAGAACATTGAGGCCGGCCGTGACTTCGCTCATGACATTGCCTATCAGCTGTGACCGGTCGTCAACGGCGGCGAATCCTGTAGTCTTGCGCCGGGAGGTCCAACGCAAGACGATCGGGAACTCATGGAACGACAGGCCCTAATTCAGCACGCATCCGACTATGCCACCGGTGGCGGTCTCGCCGCCGATCTGGCAGCGCTTGTCGCGCGCCCTTCAGTCAGCCAATCGGAGGGGCGGCCAGATGATCTCATCGCCTATCTCAAGGAGGATGTCAGGCCGATGCTGGAGGGCATCGGCTTCGAGTGCCGGATCTTCGACAATCCGCTGCCGGATGGTGCGCCCTTTCTCGTCGGGTCACGGATCGAAAATGTGGGCCTGCCGACCATCCTGATCTACGGGCATGGCGATGTCTGCAATGGCGAGGCATCCCGCTGGCGCGAGGGCTTGCATCCCTTTCGGCTGATCCAGGAGGGCGACCGGCTTTACGGCCGGGGCACCGCCGACAACAAGATCCAGCACCTGATTAACATCAAGGCCCTGGAGACGGTGATCAAGGCGCGAGGGCGCCTCGGCTTCAACGTCAAGATCGTGCTGGAAATGGCAGAGGAGACGGGGTCCTACGGGTTGCGGGAGTTCTTCGAGCGCGAACGAGACCTCTTGTCGGCGGATGTGCTGATCGCCTCGGACGGGCCGAGGCTGCAGGTCGATACACCGACCATGTTCATGGGTTCGCGCGGGGGCCTGAGCTTCGATCTCGTCGTCGACTTGCGACCGGGGGATCATCACTCCGGCAATTTCGGCGGGCTGCTCGCCGATCCCGTGATCCTGCTCACCCATGCGATCGCTGCCATCGTCGATCGGCGCGGCCAGCTCCTCGTGCCGGAATGGCGGCCGACCAGCCTGACGCCGGACATTCGTGCAGCGCTCAAGGATTTGCCACCGCGCCGGCATGATGAGAACTGGGGCGAAGCGGGTCTCACACCATCCGAACGGGTCTTCGGCTGGAACTCGCTGGCCGTTCTTGCGATTTCGGCGGGGAACATCGCGGCCCCGCAGAATGCCATTTCCGGCTCGGCGCGGGCGACCTGCCAGCTACGGTTTGTCGTCGGCACAGACATGGATGAAATCCTGCCGGCGCTCAGGCGGCATCTCGATGCGGCAGGCTTTCCGATGGTGGAGATCCGGGCCAAGGGCCCCGCATTCAAGGCGACGCGCTTCCCGCCCGATCACCCCTGGGTGCGCTTCGTGGAGCAGTCGATCACGGCAACGACCGGCAAGGCGCCGCATCTCCTGCCCAATCTCGCGGGCTCGCTGCCGAACGATGTCTTCACCGATGTGCTCGGTATACCGACGATCTGGATCCCGCATGCGCATGCAGATTGCGGCCAGCACGGGCCGAACGAACATGCGCTGCTGTCGATTGCCGAAGAGGGCATGCGGATCATGACGGGGCTGTTTCTCGAGATCGGCGAGAAGGGTGCGCCGGCTTCGCGTTGACCCCGCTTTGCTGCTGAAAACGAAAAATCCCGGACCTCATTCGAGAACCGGGATTTGAAACCTGCATTAGCCGTCCGGCTCAGTCGGCCTTGTTGCGGCGCGCCGGGAAGAGGATAACATCGCGGATCGATGGCGCATTGGTGAGCAGCATGATCAACCGGTCGACACCGATGCCAAGACCGCCGGCGGGCGGCATGCCCTGGTCGATCGCATCCAGGAATTCGTCGTCCAGCTGCTTGTCCTTTTCGCCGCGCGAATGGGCCTGTTCGAGCTGCTCGACCATGCGCTTGCGCTGCTCTTCCGGGTCGTTGAGCTCGGAAAACGCGTTGCCGACTTCCCAGGCGTTGCAATAGGTCTCGAAACGCTCGACGAGGCGCGGCTCGCCCGGCACTTCCTTGGCAAACGGCGAGATGTCCTTCGGGAAGTGGGTGACGTGGCTCGGCTGGATCAGCGTGCCCTCGACCTTTTCCTCGAAGATGAAGGCGAGGCATTCGCCCCAGGTCCAGTCCTTCTCGACGGCAAAACCGGCGGCCTTGGCGGCGGTGCGGGCTTCCTCGTCGGTCTTCATGGACAGGAAGTCGATGCCGGTTGCTTCCTTGACGGCGTCGGGCATGGGCACCCGCTTGAACGGACCCTTGAAGGAGAGCTGCTTGTCGCCGAAGGTGAGGTCGGTCGTGCCGTGGATGCCGATCGCGAGCGTCTCGAACATGCGCTCGACGAGGCCCATCATGTCCTCGTAGTCGGCATAGGCCCAGTAGCATTCCATCATAGTGAATTCGGGATTGTGGCGGGTCGACACACCTTCATTGCGGAAGTTGCGGTTGACCTCGAACACCTTGTCGGCAAGGCCCGATACCAGCGTGCGCTTGAGGAACAGTTCCGGCGCGATGCGCAGATACATGTCCATCTTCAGTGTGTTGTGGAAGGTCTTGAACGGGTCTGCATTCGCCCCGCCATAGACCGTCTGCAGCATCGGCGTCTCGACTTCGAGGAAACCTTCGCCTTCGAGGAAGCGGCGCAGACCGGAGATGATCTTCGAGCGCTGCTGGAAGCGGAGCTTGGATTCCTCGTTGGTGAGGATGTCGAGGTGGCGCTTGCGGTAGCGCAGCTCGATGTCGGCGAGACCGTGATACTTCTCCGGCATGGGGAGAAGGGTCTTGGTCAGCATGGTGATTTCTTGGGCGTTGATGGTCAGTTCGCCACGCTTGGTGCGGCGGACCTGGCCCTTGACGCCGATGATGTCGCCGAGGTCGATCATCGGCAGAAGCGCGCGGGCTTCCTCTGGTGTCGTGTCCTTGTGGGAGAAGATCTGGATCTTGCCCGAGGCGTCATGGATATCCATGAACATGCCGGAATTGCGCGAGGAATAGACGCGGCCGGCCACCGTGATGATGTCGTCAGAGGTCTCGTCCAGCTCCAGGCCAGCATATTTCTCGGCGAATTCCGCATTGGTCATCGTGCGATGGAAATGCGCCGGATAGACGTCGCCGATCTGTTCGCGCAACAGCGCAAGTTTCTGGCGGCGGACTTCCGTCGGGTCGGAGGAGAGGGCAGTTTCGGTGGTCTGTTCGGTCATCGTGTGTTTGCCTCAGGTCGGCCTGGAGTGTGTTTCACCCCCCTCTGTCACTTTGTGACATCTCCCCCACAAGGGGGGAGAGTGGTCTCCGCCGGTTCGGGCTTGCCCGCTCTCCCCCCTTGTGGGGGAGATGCCCGGCAGGGCAGAGGGGGGTAGTTTCTGCGCCACCCGTAGAGGTGGTACTCATTCAAATCAGTTCTGCGCACCCGCCATCGCGGTCAGCACCTGGATCGCAACCTTCAACCGCTGGCGCACGACCGAGCGGCCGAGCAGCGCCATGCTGTCGAAGAGCGGCAGGGAGCGCTGGCTGCCGGAGACGGCGACGAAGAGCGGCGGGGTGACGACGCGGAGCTTCTTGTTCAGGCGCTCGGAGATCGCGCGCAGCTCTTCCTCGATGGTCGCGACATTCCATTCGAGGATCTTTTCGAGATCCGCCTGAACAGTCGTGACGATTTCGAGCGTCTCAGCCGGGCTGGTCTTCAGGCCGCCAAAGGAGGCCGGCGTCAGGCCGACGTCGTTGGCGAGCAGGAAGCCGGCGAGCGGCGGGACTTCGCCGAGCTTGGTGACGCGGCTCTGGGCAAGCTTCAGGCCTTCGACGAGGCGATCGTTCTCCATCGACCAGTCGAGGACGCGCGCAACAAACTCTTCCGGCGACAGCTTCTCGCGCAGCCAGCGGCCGTTCAGCCAGTCGAGCTTCTGGATGTCGAAGATCGCGCCGGCCTTGGAGAGGTTGTCCGGATCGAACTTTGCGATCAGCTCTTCCATCGACAGCAGTTCCTCGCCTTCGGCGATCTGGATGAAGAACAGGCCGAGGAAGTTCATCAGGGCTTCCGGCAGATAGCCGAGGGCCGAGTAATAGGAGATCGAGGTCGGGTTCTTGCGCTTCGACAGCTTCGACTTGTCGTGATTGCGCATCAGCGACAGGTGCATGAAAACCGGCGGCTCAAGGCCGAGATGGCGGTAGATCAGGATGTGCTTCGGCACCGATGCCAGCCACTCCTCGCCGCGCGCGACGTGGGTGATCTTCATCATGTGGTCGTCGACGACGTTTGCCATGTGATAGGTCGGCATGCCGTCTGCCTTGAGCAGCACCTGCATGTCGACGCTTTCCCACGGGATCGAGACGTCGCCATAGACGCCGTCGTGGAAATCGCAGGAGCCTTCGCTCGGCACCTTCAGGCGGATGACATGGGGCTCGCCGGCAGCAACGCGGGCGGTCACTTCCTCGGCCTTCAGGTGCAGGCAGTGGCCATCATAACCCGGCGGCTTGCCGGCGGCGCGCTGGGCTTCGCGCATGCTCTCAAGCCGTTCCGGTGTGCAGAAGCAATGGAATGCGCCGCCATTGTCGAGCATCTTGTCGACGTAGGGGCGATAGAGATCCTTGCGCTCGGACTGGCGATAGGGGCCATACGGGCCGCCGACATCGGGGCCTTCCGACCAGGTGAGGCCTGTCCAATTCAGCGCGTCCAGAACCTTCTGTTCGAATTCCGCTGTCGAGCGCGTGGCGTCGGTATCCTCGATGCGCAGGATGAACTCACCGCCGAATTTCTTGGCGAAGAGATAGTTGAACAGCGCGATATAGGCGGTGCCGACATGGGGCTCGCCGGTCGGGGAAGGTGCGATGCGGACGCGGACGCCGGACTTGGTCATGGGTAAAGCTCGTGGTGCGTGCGGATGTCCGGCAGTGCGCCGGATCGGGGATTGCGATAATCAGTGTGGGTGCCGGTCAAAAACCTGCAGGCGAGCACGGCAGCGCATGCCTCTCCACCGGGTGGCCTTAGGCCATATTCACGCCGTTGCGTCAAGAAAAACCACGGAAAACCACCCCTCCCGCGCGGGCGACGACAAAAGATCGAAAATTCTTGCAAGCGCTGGAACCGGAAGGCATGCCCGGCGTTCTTTTGACAGAGCGCAGGCCGTGCCATGCGGACGCAACGGATCAAGGGGAGCTGGCAAGTTTTTCCGGTTTCTTCCCGTTGCCAACGAAATGGCAGGCGAGCCCCCTAGAAGTCCGGCCTGCGTTCTCCCCCCAAGTCCCCGCCCCAAGGAAAACCTGCATCTCGCCGATGCAGGTTTTTCCTTGCGCGCTTTTCCCCTCTAGCCGCGATCAACTCAAGGGCCAGACCATGAGCAGCGCCGGCACCGAAACGATCACGATCAGGATGGAGAGGGGGAAGCCGAGACGTGGATAATCCGAGAACCTGTAGCCACCCGGACCCATGACCAGCGTGTTGCACTGGTGGCCGATGGGGGTGAGGAAGTCGCAGCCCGCGCCGATCGCCACCGCCATCAGGAAGGCGTCCGGCTTGTAGCCGAGGCCGGCCGCGAAACTTGCGGCGATAGGGGCCATGACAAGCACGGTCGCGGCATTGTTGAGGAAGGGCGTGACGGCCATCGCGGTCATCAGGATCAAGGCGACGGCGCCCCAGGCGGGCAGACCGCCGGCCACAGCGTTCAGCCAGCCGGCGATCACATCGCTGCCCCCTGATGTCCGCAGCGTATCGGCGACCGGGATCAGGGCCGCCAGCATCACGAGGATCGGCCCATCGACGGCGCGATAGACTTCGCTGACCGGGATCACGCCGAAAGCCACCATCGCGAGCGCTGCTGCGAAGAAGGCAATGGCGACCGGGGCGAGGCCGAGGGCTGTCGCTCCCATGGCGATGACCAGAATTGCCAGCGGGATGAAGATATTCCGGCTTGTGCCGAGCAGGATTTCTCGTTCGGCGAGTGGCAGGCAGCCGAGTTCGGTCAGGATTGCGGGCATCTGCTGGCGCAGGCCCTGCAGTACCACGACGTCGCTGGACCGCAGGGTCAGCTGCCCGAGACGCTCGCGGATGCGCTTGCCCTGACGGCTGACGGCCAGAAGGTTGACGCCGTAGGTGTGGACGAGCGAAAGTTCGCTGGTCGTCTGGCCGATCAGCGGAGAGCCACGGCCAATCACCGCTTCGACAGACGAAATGTCGCCACGTCGCTTGCGGTCGCCCTCGGTGTTGCCGGAGAGGCTGAGATTGCCCTGTGATACGATGCGATCGAGCGCCTCCGACGGTCCCTCCAGGAGAAGCGTATCCTCCTCGTGCAGCAGGACGTCGGGGAAGGGCGACAGACGGGTCTGTCCGCGCAGAATGGCGGTGGCGGTCACCTCGCCGTGGGAGGTCTGGAGCAAGTGGTGCAGCGTCTTGCCGACGAAGGGCGATTGTCGGGTGATCATGGCCTCGGTGGCGAAGCTCGAGGCTTCGAGCGCTTCCTGCAGGGCGGGGTTCTGGTTCTCGCGGCGCGGCACCAGCCAATAGAAGAAGATCAGGAAGGCGATGCCGGCGGCGGCGAGTGTCGCGCCCACCGGGGTAAAGTCGAACATCGTGAAGGGCTGGCCGGTCAGCTCCTCGCGCAGGCGCGAGACGGCTATGTTCGGCGAGGTGCCGATCTGGGTCATGAGCCCGCCGAGCAGGGCCGAGAACGCCATGGGCATGAGAAAGACCGAAGGCGGGACGCCGGAGCGGCGGGCGAACTGGAAGGCCACCGGCATCATGATCGCCAGCGCGCCGATGTTCTTGATGAAGGCGGAGAGGATCGTCACCGTGACGAGAAGCAGCAGCATCTGCCCGTGCAGCGACGAGAGCGCCGGAAAGAAGCGCTTGATGGCAAGGTCGACGACGCCCGAACGCGCTACGCCGGCGCTGACGACGAGGGCGCTGCCGACGATGATGACGAGATCATCGGAAAAGCCGGAGAATGCCTTGTTGACCGGCACGAGGCCGAGCGTCACCGCAGCGACGAGGGCGACGCAGGCCACCACGTCGTAGCGGAACTTTTCCCACAAAAAGGCGGCCATCATCACGGCGATGAGACCAAAGGCGAGATTTTGCTCGTATGTCATGGGTCTCCGGCTGTGCGTGCACGTTTCATGAAAGGGGTATGGGCTAGCAGCAATCCTGACAAGACCCCATCAGTTCCCGCAGCGTGTCTTCGACAGCGAAAAAGGCCCATCTGTCGACGGGCCCAAGGCGGTTCTCGCAAAATGGTTCGGCCTCAATGTGCTGCAGGCCTTGCCTTGCGGTCGCGCTCGCGCTTGCGGCGGGCAAACATGTTCAGGACTTCCACCAGGGCCGAGAACGCCATGGCGGCATAGACATAGCCCTTGGGAACGTGGAAACCCATGCCTTCGGCGATCAGCGTCGTGCCGATCATCATGAGGAAGGCCAGCGCCAACATGACGATGGTCGGATTTTTCTCGATGAAGTTGGCGAGCGGGGTCGCTGCGACCAGCATGACGGTGACGGCGGCGAGCACGGCGACCACCATGATCGGCAGATGCGGCGTCATGCCGACGGCGGTGATGATGCTGTCGATCGAGAAGACGAGGTCCAGCAGCAGAATCTGGCCGATGGCGCTCGCGAAGGTGGTCGAGGCCGTCGAGGCGATGAAGTCCTCGTCCTTGTCCACGGGGTCGACATTGTGGTGAATTTCCTTGGTGGCCTTCCACACGAGGAAGAGGCCACCGGCGATCAGGATCATGTCTTTCCAGGAGAAGCCGTGACCGAACACCTCGAAGACAGGCGTGGTCAACTGGACGATCCAGGCGACTGTGGCGAGCAGGGCGAGGCGCATGATCAACGCCAGACCGATGCCGATCTGTCTTGCCTTTTCCCGCATTTCTGCGGGGAGCTTGTTGGTGAGGATCGAGATGAAGATCAGGTTGTCGATGCCGAGGACCACTTCCATGACGACGAGCGTCACGAGTGCAACCCAGGCTGCGGGATCCTGGAGAAGAACGAGAATATCCTGCATGAAATACTTCCGTGCTGATCAAACGGATGGTGCAGTCAGGACATGAGACATATCGCCGCGAATGGCAAGAGGCGAATTTTTCCCCTGAAAGGGAACAAAAACCGTCGGGCGATCAGGCTGGCGTCTCGTCTTTCCGGGGCCTGTAGAAGTTCATGAACATACGCAGACCGGAGTCGACGACGCGTTCGATCTCCTTGTCGTCCGGACGCACGGGGATGTCGTTGAACAGCTTCTTTTTGAAGTATCCGGCCGTCGACATGTCGATGAACTGGCGTGCGGCGAGATCGGTGTCTTCGACGGCCAGTTCGCCTCGCTCGTTCGCAGCGGTGATGTAGTCCTGCAGCAATAACTTGATATTGGTCGGGGACGAGGCGAAGAAGCGTTGACAGAGCGCCGGCATGCGATCGAGCACGCCCATCAGGATGCGCATGGTGGGGATCATCTCGGTATCGAGAATGAAATGCGCGTGGGCGAGCGCATAGCGCCGCAGGCCTTCCTCGACCGTGTTGCTTTCGGCAAGAATTTGCTGGATGGCGGCATCGAAGGCGCTCTTTTCGCGCTCGACCAGGGCGCCGAACAGATCTTCCTTGCTCTGGAAGTAAACGTAGATGGTCCCCTTCGAGACACCCGCTTCGCGCGTTACGTCGTTCATGCTTGCAGCGTCGTAGCCGAGTTTCATGAAGACGCGCTTGGCGCCGTCCAGGATCTGGCCGCGTTTCACCGGGTCCGCGCCGGCCGCAAATCGTCCGGCCGCCCCGCACATCTGGGCCGTCGTCATCTCCATCTCGTCCTGTTTCATCATCTGTCTCGGCATGCCGCCTTCGAAAAATTAACTCAATCGGGGTTCTGAGGACACATCCTCGGGAATTCTCCTTGATATGAGGTAAAAAAGGCTCTATGTCAATCGAACCGAACGGTTCAGTTCGAATATGTTTAACCCATCCCCGGTCCGTATCATGTCAGCGACGCAAAGATCCACCGCCCTTCGTCCCACTTCCACTCCAGTCGACCGGAATGAGGCTGCGCCCCTGACGGAGACGGATGCGGGGGCCCTCTCACCGGCAGAGGCGCCCGTCGCGTCCAAGGCCAAGAAGCGCAGCCCCGTTTTCCCGATCCTGCTTGCTGCACTGCTCGGCGGTGCGGCTTGGTATGGATATGGCTGGTGGACCGAGGGGCGCTTCATGGTGTCTACGGAAGACGCCTATATCGAAGGTGATATTGCAATCATCTCGCCCAAGGTTTCCGGTTATGTCGAGAAGGTCAACGTGACGAGTGACCAGATCGTTCGGGCCGGCGACCCGCTTGTTACACTCGACGGCGGCGACTACCAGATCGCCTACGAGCAGGCGCTGGCGAGCAAGGAGAGCGCTGAGCTGTCCGTGAAGCGGATCGATGCCCAGATCATCGGTGGCGAGGCGAGCGTAGCGCAGGCTGAAGCGCAACTCGGTGCGCTCGATGCGGCCGTTCGCGGCGCTGAAATCACCGCAAATCGCGCCAGCGAGCTTGCATCCAAGTCTGTTGGCACTACTGCTGATCTGGATAATGCCAAGGTGGCGCTCGATCAGGCGCGGGCCAATGTCGTTGCCGGCCAAGCGGCAGTTTCCTCGGCGCAAGCCAATCTTGCGCTCCTGAAGGCCCAGCGCGAGGAGGCGCTGAGCGCTGTGCGCCTGCAGCAGTTGGCAATCGACAAGGCCAAGCGCGACCTCGACTTCACGGTGCTCAAGGCGCCGTATGACGGTGTGATCGGCAATCTGTCGGTCCAGGCCGGTGACCTCGTTTCGGCTGGCAAGCGGCTCGCCGCACTGGTCCCGACCAGCGAGCTCTATATCGAGGCCAACTTCAAGGAGACGCAGATCGCCGATCTGGTTCCCGGTTCGAAGGTTTCGATTCATGTCGACGCCTATGGTGACCAGCCGCTCGAAGGCACGGTGACATCGATTGCCCCGGCCTCTGGCGCCATCTTCTCGATGTTGCCGGCGGAGAATGCCACGGGCAACTTCACCAAGGTCGTGCAGCGCGTGCCCGTTCGTATCGCGCTGCCCAAAGATGCGCTCGCTGGCGGCCACTTGCGCGCCGGCCTCAGCGTCATCGTCGACGTCGACACCCGCACGGCCCCTGAGGGCCAGGCGCTTGCCGCACAGTAAACCACCGGCTGTCGTAAGCGAAAGGGCCGTCACATGGCCGCTATCACCACACAAGACATCGCTCCATCGGCGCCCGCCGAGGAGCGAATGGATCCGAGACGCGTCCTCGCCTTTCTGGCAATGGTTTTCGGCATGTTCATGTCGATCCTCGACATCCAGATCGTCTCCGCCTCGCTTTCCGAAATCCAGGCCGGTCTTGGTGCGGGCTCCGACGAGATCGCCTGGGTGCAGACCTCCTACCTGATCGCCGAAGTGATCATGATCCCGCTGTCGGGCGTTTTGGCACGGATCGTGTCGACCCGGGTGCTGTTCACCGTCTGCGCCGCCGGATTCACACTTGCCAGCGCGCTCTGTGCTACCGCAACGAATATCGAGCAGATGATCGTCTACCGGGCGATCCAGGGCTTCATCGGCGGCGGCATGATCCCATCGGTATTTGCGGCGGCATTCACGATCTTCCCGCCCTCCAAGCGCAGCATCGTCTCGCCTATGGTTGGTCTCGTCGCGACACTCGCGCCAACGATCGGGCCGACGATCGGCGGCTATATCAGCCATGCCATGTCCTGGCACTGGCTCTTCCTGATCAACGTCATTCCCGGCGTGATCGTCGCTGCGGCCGCCTGGAGCCTGATCGATTTCGACGAGCCGGAATACAGCCTGTTCAAGAAGTTCGACTGGTGGGGGCTAGCCTCCATGGCCGTCTTCCTCGGCTCGATGGAGTTCGTGCTGGAAGAGGGCAACAACAAGGACTGGTTCAACGACCATCATATCGTCATGGGTACGATCGCCATGGTGATCGGCGGATTCATCTTCTTCCGCCGTGTGTTCAAGGTGGATTTCCCGGTCGTCGATCTCAGGGCGTTCTCGAATGCGAATTTCGCCTTCGGTTCCCTGTTCTCCTTCGTCATGGGGGTGGGTCTCTACGGACTGACCTATCTTTATCCGCTCTATCTTGGCCGGATCCGCGGCTATGACAGCCTCATGATCGGCGAGACCATGTTTGTTTCTGGCGCTGCGATGTTCCTCACGGCCCCGGTCGCCGGCGCGCTCTCGAACAAGCTCGATCCGCGCGTCATGATGATGATCGGCTTTTCCGGCTTCGCGCTTGGTACCTACATGATGACGGGCATCACGGCGGATTGGGACTTCTACGAGCTGCTCGTGCCGCAGATCCTGCGCGGCTGTTCGCTGATGATCTGCATGGTGCCTATCAACAATCTGGCGCTCGGCACGCTGCCGCCGGACCGGATGAAGAATGCGTCCGGTCTGTTCAACCTGACACGCAATCTGGGTGGCGCGGTTGGCCTGGCGATCATCAATACGATGCTGACCCAGCGCACCGACGACCACTATGCGCGGCTCGCCGAGCAGGTCTCCTGGGGCAATCAGGCAGCGCTCGACTGGCTCGCTAGCGTTGGTGCGAACTATGACAGTTACGGCCTCGACGGGACTGCCGTTGCCGTCAAGAAGCTCTCCGGTGTTGTGACCCAGCAGGCCTGGCTCCTGTCCTTCATGGATGTCTTCATGGGGCTCACCGTGCTCTTCACCGCGCTGGTCTTCCTGACGTTGCTTCTGAAGAAGCCCAAGGGAGCAGCACCCGCCGGCGCAGGGCACTGAGGACACCATGCCCGCATAAGGTTGCGGGTCCAGTGTTCCGTCGATCTCCATTACTCGGTCGTCCCATCCTGTGGGGCGGCCTCTTTTTTTGATCGTGAAGAGGTACGTACATCAGATTTCTGATTTACGTACCTCATCTGCTGGTGTAGGACAGGCGCGGGAGGAGAGAATGAAGCCCACTGTCCATGACATCGCGAGCCGCGCGGGCGTCAGCCTTGCCACCGTCGACCGGGTTCTGAACCGGCGACCGGGCGTCAGTGCGTGCACCCGAGAAAAGGTGGACCTCGCCGTGCATGAACTCGGCTTCGTGCGCGATGTTGCGGCGGCAAACCTTGCCAAGGGGCGCGTCTATCCGCTGACCTTTCTCATCCCCTCCAACGATAATTCCTTCATGCGCGGCCTGAGGGTCGCGCTTGACGAGGCGACAGGACACGCTGCCGTCGAGCGGATCGCGATCCGCATCATCGACGTACCAGCCTTTGACCCGCAGGCGCTGGCGCAGGCGCTGGATGGTGCTGTGACCGAAGCGCCGGCCGGAATTGCCTTCGTCGCCGTTGATGCGCCGGAGGTGGCTGCCGCTGCCGAGCGGGTGCTAGCCGCCGGCATTCCCCTGGTGACACTGGTCTCGGACCTCACGGGCACTGGCCGCGACCACTATGCCGGTATCGACAATGCGGCGGCCGGGCGCACGGCTGCCAGCCTGATCGGCCGCTTCCTCGGCGGACGAGAGGGCGCTGTAGCGGTCCTGGCTGGTTCGATGCTGGTACGCGACCATCGCGAACGCTTTGAGGCCTTCTCCGCCACCATGGCATGCGACTTCGCGGGATTCGAGCGCCTGCCGGTGCTGGAGGGGCGCGACGATCCGGCGATCGTCGATACGCTGGTGACGGCGCTGTTTGCGGAGCGCTCCGACATTGTCGGCCTTTACAGTCTGGGGGCCGGCAACCGCGGCCTGATCAAGGCGCTGGAGCGCCTGCCGAAGGCGCGACGCCCTGTCGTGATTGCCCATGAATTGACGGCCACGACGCACGAGGCGCTGCAATCGGGGCTGATCGATGCCGTGCTCAACCAGGATGCCGGCCATGAGGTGCGCAGTGCCATCCGCGTTTTGAAGGCGAAGGCCGATGGGCTGCCGGTTGTCGCTGCCCAGGAGCGCATTCGTATCGACATATTCTTGAAGGACAATCTGCCCTGAGAGGCGGAGCAATGGGAGGTTATCCATGTATCTCGGACTGGATCTCGGCACATCGAGCGTGAAGGCCATGCTGATTGACGATCAGCAGCGGGTGGTCGGTGTCGGTCACGCTGGTCTCACCGTGCAGCGTCCGCATCCCGGCTGGTCGGAACAGGCGCCAGGCGACTGGTTCGTGGCGACCGAACAGGCGGTGGCTGAACTTCGGGCGGCTCATCCAAAAGAGCTTGCTGCCGTCAAGGGGATCGGTCTTTCCGGCCATATGCATGGTGCGACGCTGATCGATGCGCAAGACCGGGTATTGCGCCCCTGCATTCTCTGGAACGACACGCGCAGCCATGCGGAGGCAGCAAGGCTGGATGCCGATCCGCGCTTCCGGGCACTCACCGGCAATATCGTCTTTCCTGGCTTCACAGCGCCGAAGCTTGCCTGGGTGAAGAACAACGAGCCTGACATCTTTGCGAAGGTCGCGAAGGTGCTCTTGCCGAAGGATTTCCTCCGCCTCTGGCTCACCGGCGAATATCTCTCCGACATGTCGGATTCGGCTGGCACCAGCTGGCTCGATACCGGCAAGCGCGCCTGGTCGAGTGAATTGCTGGAGGCCACAGGCCTGACCATCGAGCAGATGCCGGGCCTTGTCGAAGGGACGGATCGCGCGGGTAGCTTGCGCGCCGAACTGGCTGAAAAGTGGGGTCTCGGCGCAGACGTCGTCGTGGCTGGCGGGGCAGGGGACAATGCAGCCTCCGCCTGCGGCATGGGCACGGTGGCGGAAGGCCAGGCCTTCGTCTCGCTCGGCACGTCGGGCGTGCTGTTTGCTGCCAATGCCTCCTATCTTCCGAAGCCGGAGAGCGCGGTGCATGCGTTTTGCCATGCGCTGCCCAGGACCTGGCATCAGATGGGCGTCATCCTGTCGGCGACCGATGCGCTCAACTGGCATTCGCATGTGACCGGCAAGTCTGCGGGAGAGCTGACTGGCGAGCTCGGCGATGCCCTCAAGGCGCCCGGTGGCGTCACGTTCCTTCCCTATCTCTCCGGCGAACGCACGCCACACAACGATGCGAAGATTCGGGGTGCCTTTATCGGCCTCGGCCATGAGAGCGGCCGTGCCGTGCTGACCCAGGCCGTATTGGAAGGCGTTACCTTCGCCATCCGCGACAGTCTCGAAGCGTTGAAGTCGGCGGGCACGAAGATCTCCCGGGTGACGGCGATCGGCGGCGGTTCGCGCTCGCGCTACTGGCTGTCGTCGATTGCCACCGCGCTCGACATGCCGGTCGATATTCCGGCTGACGGCGATTTCGGCGCAGCCTTCGGGGCGGCCCGTCTGGGCTTGATCGCGGCAACCGGGGCGGATCCGCTCTCGGTCTGCACGGCGCCTCAGACGGCGGAGACGGTCGAGCCGGTGAAGGCGCTCAGCTCTGCTTACGAGGCAGCCTACGGCCGCTACCGGACGCTTTATCCGGCGATCCGAGGGATTTGAACGTCCACCTCCCCCTTGAGGGGGGAGGTCGCTGCGCAAGCAGCGGGTGGGGGTGAACCCCACCATCACCCCACCCCGGACCTTGCGGTCCGCCCCTCCCCCTCAAGGGGAGGGTAGAAGCACAAACACACCAAGGAGGACTACCCATGTCGACTGGCTTTTTCGGCAATATCCAGAAGATCAAATATGAAGGTCCAGACAGCACCAATCCGCTGGCCTTCCGCCACTACAACCCTGACGAAGTCGTCCTCGGCAAGCGCATGGAAGACCATTTGCGCTTTGCGATTGCCTATTGGCACACCTTTGTCTGGCCGGGCACGGACCCGTTCGGCGGCAATACCTTCGAGCGTCCCTGGTTCAAGGACACGATGGATGCGGCGAAGATGAAGGCGGATGTGGCCTTTGAATTCTTTCAGCTGCTCGGCACGCCCTATTATTGCTTCCACGATGCGGACGTTCGCCCCGAGGGAAACAGCTTTGTCGAAAACACCAAGAACCTGAACGAGATCGTCGACTACTTCGCCAAGAAGCAGGAAGAGACCGGCGTCAAGCTGCTCTGGGGTACGGCGAACATGTTCTCGCATCGCCGATACATGTCGGGCGCGGCCACCAATCCGGATCCGGATGTCTTCGCCTTTGCCGCCGCAACCGTGAAAACCTGCATGGACGCGACACTGAAGCTCGGCGGTGAAAACTACGTTCTTTGGGGCGGTCGCGAGGGTTACGAGACCCTGCTCAACACCGACCTCAAGAAGGAGCTGGACCAGCTCGGCCGCTTCCTGAACCTCGTCGTTGAGTACAAGCACAAGATCGGCTTCAAGGGCGCGATCCTGATCGAGCCTAAGCCGCAGGAGCCGTCGAAGCACCAGTACGACTACGACGTCGCGACCGTCTACGGCTTCCTCAAGGCCTATGGCCTGGAGAAGGAAGTGAAGGTCAATATCGAGCAGGGCCACGCGATCCTTGCCGGCCATTCCTTCGAGCACGAGCTGGCGCTCGCAAACGCTCTGGGGATTTTCGGCTCGATCGACATGAACCGCAACGACTATCAGTCCGGCTGGGATACCGACCAGTTCCCGAACAACGTTCCGGAAATGGCGCTGGCCTATTACCAGGTTCTGTCCGGCGGCGGCTTCACCACCGGTGGCACCAATTTCGACGCCAAGCTTCGCCGCCAGTCGCTCGACGCCGAGGACCTGCTGATCGGTCATATCGGCGGCATGGACTGCTGCGCCCGGGGGCTGAAGGCTGCTGCCAAGATGATCGAGGACAAGGCGCTGTCGGGCCCGCTCAGCAGCCGCTATGCCGGCTGGGACAAGCCGGAAAACCAGAAGATGCTGCGCGGCGAAGAGAGCCTCGATGCGATCGCCGCTCGCGTGGAAGCCCAGAACGTCAACCCGAAGCCGGTTTCCGGCAAGCAGGAACTGCTGGAGAACGTGGTCAACCGCTACGTTTGATCGGGTTTTACTACTATTGATTCGGGTCAGGGCGCGAAGTCGCCCTGACCCAGCTTTGGTTTCCTTCCTATTCTAAGCCGTTTTATCGGCGTCCTGCCTGTCTTTGAGATCGGATAATGCTGGATTGGGGGATGCTTCAATCATCGGAAGATTAGGCTGCGTCGGGAGAGGTGAGATCCAATTCAACCAGCGAAGATGCCGTATCTCGGAGACCTCGCTTGGGTGAAAGAACAATGTCACGCGGTGAAACCGGCATCCTCTGAATTGGCAATTCCTTACCAAAAAGCCATTGTAGAAGACTCTCTCACCACTTAGTGCGACTGCGTCTACTGCGTTATCTCTGTGGTCATTGATCCCGTTCGCAGCCTCCAAATACAGGTTTGCTGGGCCAACAATCTCACAGTCTACGAATGTCTTACCGTCGATAATCGGATTTGAAGGCAGTACCAGGTCGTTCAGATTTATTCTTTTGTTCTCAAAGACTTTTGCCATGGGATCGACGCCCCCAGTATCTCTCATGAAGTTGGCGTCATATCTAGAGCGGACTGATCGTTGCCGGCCTACTCCGATCAGTGCAACTGATATGCTGTAAAGCAGCAATCCTCCAAAGCCGAAAACTATCCAAGATAAGGGTGAGTAGGACTCTAGCACTCCGCCTGCCCATACGCCCCAGGCAGGTAGCAGAAAGCTCCCCGTAGGAAATAGTAATCCCCAAACGAGTGTGCCTAGTGAGAGCTTCCACTCTATCCCCGAGAAAAAATTATCTATCTTTTTCAGAAGTGTCATGCATTAGAGATTACACAGGCACTTCTCGGTTGTGGAGTCCGAATTCGGAAGCCATAAATAATGTTTACGCGCACGGAGCTAGCCGATCGCGGTGATCTCCAACTCCTGATCGCCCACCGTCACGACCTCCCCCACGGCTCTGCCCATCAACCGGCTGGCGACCGGCGAGACGAAGGAGATCGAGCCGGATCTCGGATCGGCCTCGTCCTCGCCGACGATGCGATAGGTCTGGACGCGGCCGTCGTCGCGCTCGAAGGTCACCCGGCTGCCGAAAGCGACCACGGCATTGCTCTCCGGTTCCGGGATCACCTGGGCGGTGCGCAGCCGTTCCGTAAGATAACGCAGGTCGCGATACGGCACTGCCGACTGGCGGCGGCGCTCGTTGACATCCTCGACCGCCTGGGCGGCCAGATAGGCGACACGGGCCTCTTCCGCCTGGGTTTCCAGACGCGTCAGCCCCGCCGCTGTCACCAGGTTCGGATGGGGCGAGATCGGTCTGTCCGGCAGATGCAGCTCCGCTGCGGTTTCCGAACTCTCTTCCTTTGTGAAGGCGACACTCATGTCTTGTCCCAGTCGTCGTTTTGGTTTCCCTACATAGGCAGCCGGGGCGGCAAGGCCAAGGTTTTCCTGTCATTCTCGACAGGCCGAAGGGGCTACTCTCCATGCAACACGGAGGTGGGGGGCTCGGTTCCCTCGTTTCAGGTGGCGCGCCGGGCGAAGGGGTCGGTGCGGGCGGCGCGGATCTCTTCCTTGACTGCGATCAGCGCCTTGGCCAGCCTTTCGAAGGCTTCGGCCATGGGGGACGATGATCGCCAATGCAGGGCGACCGGGTGCAAGGCCTCGGGATGATCCAGCCGGCGGACGACGAAATCCGGCTGTCTTATCGCCTCGGCCAGCGCATAGAGCGAGGGCAGGACGGCGACGCCGGCGCCGATCACCGCCATCTGGCGAACGGCGTCGAGGCTCGATCCCTGATAGTCCCGGCTGACCTTGGTGCCGGCAAGTTCCGCCAGATGCTCGACGATGCGGGTCAGGGCATAACCCGGGCGCAGCGACAGGAGCGGCCTGCCGGCGAGGTCGGCAAGCGTGACAGGTTCCTTCGATTGCGACAGCGGATCGTCCTCCGCCGCGCAGATCCAGAGCGTTTCGGAAAACAGGAACCGGCTGGTGACATGCTCGCTTTCGATCGTCGAGCCGATGACGGCGTCGAGATGGCCGTCGCGCAGCTGGTTCAGAAGCTCGACGGTGCTGCCCTCATGAATGGCGAGGCGCAGATTGGGGAAACGCTGGTGCAGGCGCTTGTTGGCAAGCGGCATGTAATAGGCGCCGACTGAGGGCAAAACTCCGATGTTCAGTCTGTTGTCGAAAGGATCTGCGACGCCGCGTGCCGCTGCGCGAAAATCTTCGACATCAAGAAGGATTGCCCGGGCTCGCGGCAGGAGGGTCGCGCCCATGGCCGTCAAGGCCACGCGGCGCGAGGTGCGCTCGAAGAGGACCAGGCCCAGTTCGTCCTCCATGCCGGCCAGAAGCTTGGACAGGCTGGGCTGGCTGACCGCCAGCCGTTCGGCGGCGATGCCGAAGGAGCCGTATTCGGCCACGGCGACGAAATACTGCAACTGGCGAAGCGTGGGGCGCATGAAGAGGTCTCGTTAATTGATGCTTTTAAGCTATCAATTGCCGGACTAAATTCAATTGGTACTATGGAACTTTCGCCACCACCTTTCTCCTGTCCGGCAATCATGCCGCAAATGCAGGAGATTGAGACAATGCTTCGTACAGCCATCATGTCGCTTGGAATGGTCAGTGCCATCGCCGTCGGTGCCGCACAGGCGCAGGACAAAGCCCCCATCACGGAAGCCGAGGTGACCGCGACGCAGAAGGCCTGGGGTGAGGGAATCGTGCAGATCGGCAAGACCTTTACCGATGGCGGCGACTACAAGGCGGCAGCCAGCGCCCATATCGCGAAGTTCTACGCCTATGGCGAGAGCACCGTGTTGTTCAAGCCGACGCTTGCTGCCGAAGACCAGTTCCGTGGAACGGTCGACGAGGCGCTGTCCTACTTCGTCAAGGGCAGCATCGCCGAAGACAAGGGCTTTGCCATCGCGCCCTATTCGAATGTTCGCTGGGAGAACGAAGGCACGGTGATCGATTCCGACAGCGCGCTGTCGATGGGCAACTACTACTTCACCACCAAGGACGGCTCTGAAGTGAAGGTGGAATACACGTTCGGCATGGAGCGGATGGATGACGGCACGCTGAAGATCGTGCTGCATCACTCGTCGCTGCCCTACAAGCCGAGCTGATCACCTCTGATCCGCACGCGATCGGAAGCGGAGACCTCGCCCTCGGAAAGGGCGGGGTCTTTGTCTTTGTGGATTGACGTCCGGCTGGCGTCCACCCGCTCAGCGACGAACCGGTGCGGTGACCGAGCCGCGCACGATCAGATCCGGCATCAGCAGGATTTCCTGCCGCTCCGTCTGGCGGTCGGAGAGCGACTTGATCAGCAGGGACATCGCCTGGCGGCCGATGGCCGTGCGTGGCTGGCGGATGGTGGTGAGCGCCGGGTTCACATAGGTCGCCTGGGGCACATCGTCGAAGCCGATGACGGAGAAGTCGTTTGGCAGGTCGTAGCCACGGGCGTTGAGGCCGTTGATCACGCCGACGGCGGTGGCGTCGTTGACGCACATGAAGGCGGTGGGCAGGGTGTCGCGCATGAAGAGCTGCTCGACGGCGAGGCGTCCGCTTTCGATCGTGCCTTCGCCCTCCAGGATGAAGCGGCTCCCCGGCGGAATACGGGCGGCGTCCAGTGCAATGTCAAAACCCTGGCGACGGCGCTGGTGGCCAAGCCTTGTCTTGCTGTCGCCGACAAAGGCGATGGAACGGTGACCGGCAGAGAGCAGGTGTTCGGCAGCCTTCCTTGCGCCGGCGACATCATCGACACCGACATATGAGATCTTCGAGCCGAAGACCGGTTCGAACACGGCGACAGACGGCGGCAGGCGCTGGCCGACCACCTGGTGGCCGAAGGGCTCGTGGCCGGTGAACAGCACGAGGCCGGTCGCCTGACCGGAACTGAGGAATTTCAGATATTCCAGCCCGCGTTCCGGGTCGTTCTGGGTGTGGCCGATCAGGACGCCAAAGCCATGGGCACGCGCCTCGTTTTCGAGGCCGATCAGGGTCGATGAGAAGTTGGGGTCGCCGATGTCGGGGGCCAGGATCAGGATCATGTTCGACCGGCCCATGCGCAGCGAGCGCGCCATGGCATTGGTCGTATAGCCGGTGATGGCGATGGCCTGATTGACGCGCTGGCGGGTCGACTTCGCCACCTTGTCGGGGGTATGGATCGCACGGCTCACCGTCGCGATCGACACTTCCGCGATGCGTGCCACGTCCTCGATCGTCGCTGGTGCAGAATCCGGCACGCGGCTTTATCCCCTATCCGTCTGGAATCGTTGG
>CALSAF010000039.1:0-31092 GCA_943372805.1 Rhizobium sp. Q54 | reverse complement strand
GGTTTCCATTCTACCCACCGGGCCACACCATTGAACTCAACCTCGGCGGCACTGACCAGAACTTTGATACGGCGATGGCGGCAATCAAGTTCTTCGCGTCGGACAAACAGATCGTCATTCGCGACTAGCTCGCACCTTTCGACTCGGAGGGACCTGCCGGGGGCCGATGATCCTCCGGCGATCCTCTCGGTGAACGCTGCGGTCATCGTTCCACTTGCTACATCAAATTCACCCCGGCCATGGCTAAAATGGCAATGAGAATGAGGGTGAGGTTGCCTGACAGCCAAAGAAGCGCCAAAATGGCTAGTAGTCCCAAGAGTAAGTATATCGGTTGAGTTCCCTTCATGTCCTACGCTAGCATCAATATGCCGTCCCTGAAACAGCTTTCGCTGAGACGACTTGGAGGAAATCAGCTTCATGTTCTTCACTCGCATCGGCAAAGTGATCGCGCACCTGGTTTTCTGGGCTAGTGCGTTCAGGCTGGCAACGGCCCTTTTCGTTGCGCTCAGCACTACCGACATGGAAGGCAATCGAGCGGCTGCGGCGCGTTATCTCAGTGCCGCGACGAGCGGTGAGGCCATGGATGAGGCAGTAGTCGGTCTGCTCCTCGGGCTTGCCCTCGGGGTCCTCTGCGAGATCAGCGCAAGGACCGGCGGGAGCGGCAGAGCTTAATCTGTCTACCGCTCCTGCGGTCATTTTTCAGGGTGTTGCCTTCTTGTGTATAGGTCTACTGTGCAACACACCGCGAGGTGTCCCCCGTGGGTTCCCGGTGGCGTTCTCGGAGTGCCTTGGCATTGGCAATCTGATCACTCCTTATCCTCATGAACCTCGTAACCAACTGGCGTGAGAGGCTGAGAGCTTGCGCCATCTGGTCGTGAGTGAGGTGTGGGAAGTGATCGGCAACCCAGTGGACCTCCTGCTGTCCACCTAAGGGGCTGCTGCGGTGCTTCTGGAACTCCCGCAAGGCTTCTCGGGCTTCCTTGGCTGGGCCTGAGGTCTTCTCCTCCACCGCCTTCTTTGCCGCTTCCAAGTGCTCGGCAATCCATCGGACGCCTTCCGATGAGACAACGTCAAACGGCATCCCGTCAGACTTGCGCCGATTGCGCTTGCCGTACCCCTTGGCGATCACCCAATTTTGGATGCGGTTAACCTCCTGCCTTCCCATGCCCTTGACGGGGCCACGGTATGGCCGGTGCTTCTCGACATGGACGGAACGGGTTTCGCTCTCCACTGCGTCCAGCCCTGCCCAGACGGCTATGGTGCGGTCGCGCTTGAAGACGGGGATGAAGCCGTCACTGTCCAAGGCCTTGCGGATGACATGGGCACGTGTCTCAGGGTCCAAGCCGTGGGCAAGGAGTTCCCGGCAGAGAACCGGCAGGGGACTTTTGGTGGTGCTGCGGTTCCGTCGGCCAGTCAGGTCAACGGTCGTGCCGCTCTCGACATGGCGAGCCGTGAAGGAGCCGACGAGTTCAATCGTTGCGACAGGGCGGAGTGGGACTGTAGTGATGGTCATGCTGCTGGTTACCTTTTCCAGTTCGGGGAGGGCGGGGCCGCTGAGGATCGATCAGACACGCCGGGGCCTCCGCCGGTCACCTCGGGGTGTCGTGGGGAGGTCTTGGCGGGGCTGTGGTGATCGTCGTGGCTGGGTTGCGGGTGGAGTAGGGCGCTACGATGCCTCTCCTTGACTCACAGAAGCCCGTGGAGAGCGTTCAGGGGTCCCGGAGGTGTCGAGATAGCGGAGGTAGCCGGAAGCTTCTCAGCGAGTCTCTGTGGGACTCGATGGTATAGGTCGAGGTGGAGACAAGGGAGGGGCAGGTCTCGGAAGGACATCCCGGAGGAGCCATGGGATACCCTGAGGGAACCTTGAGGTTATCTCTAGGTACTACTCCTACTTTGTCTTTCAATAAACATTGCAGGGGTACCCTAAGGGTATCTTATATATAACTTAGAGTTATATCTTTAAGACGCGCACACGCGAATACTGTCTGCTGCTATCTCGGTCAATACCTTTGGTTGCGTTTTTTGGTCATGCTCGTTTTCGCTTCTGCTCCTTCCGTTCCGGCTGGCCAATTCGGTCTGTCGTGGAGCTTCGTCTTCTCTGGATGAAGGGGTAATTCCTGAGCCGTGGAAGTCCTTCGTCTCCTCTGAATGGAGTGGTAATTATTTGTCGTTTGATTTCAGCGTGTTGAAGTGATTGCGAATATGCCTTGCCAGGGCCGCTGCCGGTGGCCCCTGTTGTGCGCTGTCCGATCCCCCGGAGGGTGCCGAGATTGCCGCTCGGATCGCTGCGCTTTTCTTGGTCTCTCTGTATGCAGGTCTAATTGCCACCTCGGGTGTCCGCGAGTGGCGCAGGGATGCCAGCCGGGTTCCTGCTGAATTCGAGGGAGACGCCCTCAAATTCCCGAAGGCTTCGTAGTCCTCTGTATGAGTGAGCAACTACTCCGGGACCGCTGCCGGTGACCTGCTCCCCGCTTTGAAACCTGCATTCTTTCTGTTGCCGTCGAGGCAAATTATGCGGGTTCCCGCTGCGACATGGCCGGTGATCCCGGAGGGCGCTTCGTAGTACTATATGGGCGGGTAATTGGGCGGAGCATGAAGGACCTATTGGAAACGGAACGAAAGTTGAACATCTCGACCGTTCGGGTTATGTTCTTATCTCGGTGAGTCGGCAGATTTGCGAGGTGAACATGGCCGGATTGCTTTTAGAATTTATGGAAATGGAGAAGCGTAAGGCTGTCTGGGCCAAGGCTTTGAAAGGTCTAATAGGTCTGGGTGATCCAGAGTGGGCACGAGACGATTATGGGAACCTCATGAGGTTCTCGGACTATGGTGACAGGACCTCGCCCTACGGTTGGGAGCTTGACCACTATCCAGTGCCGAAGTCTCAAGGCGGTTCCGATGACATCGGCAATTTGAGGCCGCTGCATTGGCGAGCAAACGCAACCCACGGGGGCCTCCTCGGTGCGCTCTATGGCCTTGGAGAAGGGGCCTCCACTCGCTAAGTTGGTTCGACCAACATAGCCCCGTCCTGCGGCTGGCAGAATGCGGTGAGACTTGCGTCACTTGCGCAGACGGCAGTTGAGCGTTTCAAAGACGGTGCCGCTGGGGATCGTCGTAACGACTTCATTCGCCCGTGTGCCGTCGTAGTCCCAAACGATGGTGGCGCCTTCTGCTGTCCTTACGGAGGCTGAACCCGCGTAGAAATCCAAGATGGCTTCGGCCTCAATCGGGAAATCATCCTGCTTAGGCGAGTACCTCACGGGCGATGCTCTTCCATCCATCGGCAACGCAACGGTGGCTTGATCTAGAGCCGCTTGGAAAGGGTCGGAGTCGGCTTTAGCGGTCAAGTCTAGGCCGCCGAATGAGACACGACTTTCTGCGGCCTCCAACACTGGCATATCGCTCCACTTCCCGGTGGTCGTGTTCATGACCGCAACAGAAACGGTCCCAACGATGCTCTTGGAAACCTTGAGCGACGAGTTTCCGCACTTCACCAATATGGAGCCGCCGGTATAGGAGGAGTGCAGCGCGTCATAGGCTGCGGCCAGATCGTCGGCCTTTGCGGGTGTCCCGAATAGAACGGCAGAAACGATCATACACCCAAGGCCGCGCACCACCATTCTCCACCCCTTCCGGTTGACTGCAGTTTCAATCAATAGGCAGTTTTACCGCCTCTACGCAACGCCTCGCTTGCTCCAAAAGTGGTCCTGCCGAGTAAATCCCAAGGGTCACGCCGTGCCTCTTGTGGCCCACGACTGCGGCGATGATATTCTCTCCTTGGTCTGCTCTTTCCGCTGTCGTGATGAACCATCGACGGAAAGAGTGGAAGTTGACACGGGACCGTCTGTTGCCTTCCCGCCTTTCGTCTACTCCGACTTCCCGCCTGTAGGCTGTGAAGTGGTTTGAGGCTTTGAAAGAGTGCTCCCGTAGGGTCTTTCGGGACTTCGCCGGGGGCCATTCAGGGAAAATGCTATCATCGTCTGACAGGCCACAGGTCCGCCTTTCAACAATCTCGGTAAGCGCCGGATGGATTGGGCAAAGGCGTGAGGAGGTTTCCTTCTTCTGCGGCTTGAACGTGAAATTACCGTCCTTGCAGTCCTTCGCCCGAAGACAAACGATTGCGTCTAGCCGAGCGCCGGTCAAGGCTGCAATCCGCATCAGGTCGTGCATCTCTGGAGTGGCTGGGCCGTTGAGGAGCCGCTTCACCTCGTCGTCCGTAAAGGGGCGCTCCTTCTCGTCGTCGGTCTGGAGCGGGATGGTATAGGTTCGTCCTTGCCACACGTTTACTGACACCTCGTCGCGTCCTTCCATCCACTTCCAATAGGAACCAAGACGGCGAACGTACTTATTCAAGGTGCGGGGCTGGTTCGTCCCAATGAGGGAAGGGAAGTCATCGGTAAAGCGGATCGCTTCCCGCTTTCCGAAAGTTTCTAGGAAGGGAGACACTCCTTCCGCCTTGCACCAGTCGAGGAGGTACTTCATCGCCCTGTTGTCATCGGCAATGGTGCGGGGCTTCACGCGTAACTGCGACTGATATCGCTCCCGGTGCGCGTCTATCGGTGTCTTCTGTCCCGTGGCAATCCCAGCGAACGTCTTTGCAGCGGCTTCCCGCTCCGGCTCGTACTTCGCGGACCCGTCACGCTCTGCACCAATGATATCCCCGGCGATCTGCTCGACACGCTGCATGATGTACTCATCAAGGCCGTGCTCCTCGTCTTCATCCTTGATGCCCCTGCGGATCGCTGCGAGTTTCTTGGCTTCTGCGATGAGGTCTTGGGGGTTCCCTTGGGGGTTCCTTGCGGTTTCGATCTGGGCTTGTAGCAGGGCCACTACTGCCCACTTCTGCCGGTTCGCTTCTGAAAGGCTGTCAGTTTCAAGCGTGTGTTTCAACTTGGTGGTGCCAAGAGCCTTGTGGAGATTGCGGGGGACCGCGACGACAACGCGCCACTTTGCCCCATGTTGCTCCAGATAGCGCCTGTCACTCTTCGCCGGTCTTGCCACTTCAAATCGCCCTGTGCGTACCCAATTGCTCCCCCAAGGTGCTCCTTGGAAGTCATTGGGAATGCTTAACTATTTGAAATGAAACAAGCAAGAGGCGGGGCAATTCGTACCCCGCTTAGCTCCACCAAATTTTCCGATGAAATTTTGATACAAAAAAGCGCCCTAAGGCGCTTTTCGTCGTTGCGATCGTAATGGCGGCGCACTTCCCTTGATGAGCACGCGCTCGCGCTCCTCACCGCCGAAACAGTTCGACCCGCTCGCCGCTCTCGGAGAGATCGATCTGGAACCAGTCAATGATCTTGCGGATGTCCAGCTTCACCTCGCCGTCGCGCAGCTTCAGGTGCAGCTTGTCCTCGATGACGTCAACGGGAGTGCCGATATAGAGGCGGTCGTTGCCGGAATCGTCCACGGTGTCGACGGCAAATCGCATGGTGACCTCCCGAAAAATTCAGAATCGAAATGATGACAGTGGGACGAGGGTTTAGTAACGCGTCCTTGAGCGAAGCTGGTCTCCTGAAGTGGCGGCCACCCGGATGAGGCGTCCGGATCTCGGACTGGGAGAATGCAGAGTGTTTGTCGTTTCCAAGATTCTCTGGAACATGGTCCAGCCCCTGTCGCTGGTCTTCCTGCTCGGCGCTCTCGCATTGGTGCTGATCTGGATGCGGTGGCTGCGCCTGGCGTCATCCGCCCTCTTTGCCTCCCTGCTTGTTCTCTTCCTCACGCTCTACACATCGCTCGGCTCCCTGCTGCTGCAAAGCCTTGAAGCGCGCTTCCCGCGTCAGACGGCAGACCCGGCTGAGCTGTCCTGCATGATCGTGCTCGGCGGAGCCTTCGAGACGGAGGTGACCACGGAGCGCGGTGGCATGGATCTCAATCAGGCGGCTGACCGCTTCGTCGAAGCGCTGAGGCTCGCCATCCGCTATCCCGAGGCAAGGATCCTGGTGTCCGGCGGCGATGGCTCGCTGAGCGGCGCTTATGAAGGGGATGCCGCGGCATCGATCCGCTTTTTCAAGGCTTTTGGAATTTCTCGCGACAGGCTGATAGCCGAAACCACCTCCAGAAACACCGAGGAGAACGCTCAGAACAGCCGGGAGCTCCTGGCCTCCAGCGGCCTTGGGCCGTGCCTGCTGATCACCTCCGCCTTTCACATGCCCCGCTCGGTTGGCCTGTTTCGGAAGGCAGGCGTTGAGGTTACGCCGTGGCCGGTCGATTATCGCACCGCCGGCAGTGTCGCCTTTCGGCTCGACTTCACCCAGCCGAGCCTGAATGCACAGCAGATGTCGACATCTGTCCGGGAATGGGTGGGGCTCTTCGCCTATCGGGCGCTCGGCCGCATCGACGAGGTCTTTCCGGCGCCGTGAGCCGGATTATTTCTTGGAGATCGTCAGGAATTTCGTGCCGCGCACGCGGACCGTCATGGCGCAGGGCTCCTGGCCCTCCTCGCGCTCGCAATAGCGCGGATGCATCTTCAGCACGAAGACCATGTTGCCGAAGCGCTTGACGAAATCGTAGCTGTACATCTGCGCGGTAGCGATCATGAAATAGCCGCCTTCCTTCACCTGCAGATAGAAGTTGAAGGGGCAGCCTTCAGCACTGCAGTCGGGCCCGCGCACGCCGTCACAGACGATCTCGCTGCTGTTGGTGACGGCATCGGTGATGCCGTCATTGTTGATGTCGATACGGTCGATGAAGTCGCCGCCATATTGCACCACATTGCAGCGTTTGCTGTAGTGGTCCTTTTCGTACATTTCCGGATCTTGCAGCAATTCTTGCTGGGCTGCGGCCGGCATTGCCGAAAGACCGACGGTGAAAAGGAGAAGGAGGCGGAAGAGCAAGGGCACTGTCTGGACTCCGGATCGCGATCTGTGCTGAACGGACGAAGTCTAGCGGTTGCGTCTTGCCTCACCCTTAACGGCGTGATCCAAATCTGACCCCAGACTCAAGCCTCCTCCAACCGGAAAACAAGCATGTCGCTCCTGTCCTATCTCGATTATGCGGGGATCGCCCTGTTTGCCGCCACGGGTGCGCTCGCAGCCTCCCGCAAGCAACTCGATATGATTGGTTTCCTGTTCTTCGCCGTGGTCACGGGGCTCGGCGGCGGCACCGTGCGTGATATCGTCTTGGGTCGCGTCCCCGTTTTCTGGGTTCTGAATCCCGACTACATCTTGATCTGCTGCGCGATCGGAGTTGTCGTCTTCTTTACCGCGCATCTCGTTGAATCGCGCTACCGCCTGTTGATCTGGCTCGATGCGATCGGGCTTTCTGCCTATTGCGTGATGGGCGCAGCCAAGGGACTGGCGGCGACGGGTTCCCCTACCATCGCGATCGTGACAGGAACGCTCACGGCAAGCCTGGGTGGCGTCTTGCGTGATCTTCTCGCCAACGAGCCTTCGGTCCTGTTACGGCCGGAAATATACATCACGGCGGCGTTGGTCGGTGCTGCAGTCTTCACTGGTGCGAACGAATTCGGGGCGCCGCTCTATGTGGCGTCTGGCATAGGTGCGCTTGCGGCGTTCGCCATCCGCGGCGGAGCCCTTTACTTCGGATGGACGTTTCCCACCTACAGGCACAAGCCTGGCAGGCATCCGGACGAGGTAATGTGAGGGGCTCTCAGCGTTGCTTGGGGCGAAGCCGGATAACGACATCGACATGCGCGATTTCCATGCCTTCCGGCGCAGCGGGCAGGTTGTCGATGGTGATGTTGTTCACCGGAATATCCAGCACCTTGTTCTCGCCTTCGACGAAGAAATGGTGGTGGTCCGACACATTCGTGTCGAAATAGGTCTTGGAGCTTTCGACTGCCAGGACCCGGATCAGGCCAGCCTCGGTGAATTGGTGAAGAGTGTTGTAGACGGTCGCCAGCGACACCGGGAACTCCGCTGTCAGCGCCTCTTCATGCAACTCTTCTACCGTCAGGTGACGGTCGCCCTTGGCAAACAGAAGGCTGGCAAGCGCAATCCGCTGCTTCGTCGGGCGAAGGCCCGAGCGTCGCAGTTTCAGTTCTATACCCGTTTGGCAGGTTGCCATCGTCAAAGACGCGCTCCAGTCCTCTTGCAGGCCGCAGCGGCCGCATGATGTCGATATAGCTGCAAAATCAGGGTGTTTCAATAGTTCGGGTGGGGACAAGCCGCGGCGGGTGGCCCTCCCGCTCTTTTTTAGCCGCTTCGGGTCTGGTGATGGCCTTTTCCTTCCTGTATGCGACGATGATGCCAGGACCTGCTTGTTGGGCCCTTGGAAACCGGCGGATAGGCTCCGGGGCTTCAATTCGCCGCCGTCTTGCTCTATTGGGTCGGGACACGTGAAGCAGAGGGGGGAAGAAGAAGAACGATGGTAACGAGACAATCCAGCTACAATTACGACGAAATTCTCACCTGCGGTCGTGGTGAACTCTTCGGTCCCGGCAATGCGCAGCTCCCCCTGCCGCCTATGCTTATGGTGCATCGGATCACCGACATTTCCGAGACCGGCGGTGCCTTTGACAAGGGCTATATCCGCGCCGAATACGATGTCCGTCCCGACGACTGGTATTTCCCCTGCCACTTCCAGGGCAACCCGATCATGCCGGGTTGCCTCGGCCTTGACGGCATGTGGCAATTGACCGGCTTCTTCCTTGGCTGGCTGGGCGAGCCCGGCCGCGGGATGGCCCTGTCGACCGGCGAAGTCAAGTTCAAGGGCATGGTGCGCCCCGAGACCAAGCTCCTGGAATATGGCATCGACTTCAAGCGCGTCATGCGCGGTCGCCTGGTTCTTGGCACGGCTGACGGCTGGTTAAAGGCTGATGGCGAAACTATCTATCAGGCAACCGATCTGCGTGTCGGTCTGTCGAAGGACAAGACGGCCTGAACCGGCCCTGTCCGCACCTGAGTTTATAAAGAAGGTCTGAGAGATGAGACGGGTTGTAGTAACAGGTCTTGGCATCGTGTCCTCCATCGGTGCCGATGCCGCCGAAGTCACGGCATCGCTGCGTGACGCCAAGTCGGGCATCACCTTTTCTCCCGATTTCGCCGAGCACGGCTTCAAGTGCCAGGTCTGGGGCAAGCCCAATCTGGATCCGACGGAACTCGTCGACCGCCGTGCTATGCGCTTCCTGTCCCAGGGCGGTGCCTGGAACCATGTGGCGATGAAGCAGGCGATTGCGGACGCTGGTCTCGAAGAGGCCGACTATCAGCAGAACGAACGCGTCGGCATCATCATGGGTTCGGGCGGTCCGTCCACCAAGCAGATCGTAGAAGCCGCCGATATCGTCCGCCAGAACAACAGCCCGAAGCGCATCGGCCCCTTCGCCGTGCCGAAGGCGATGTCTTCGACGGCGTCTGCGACGCTCGCCACGTGGTTCAAGCTGCACGGCGTCAACTATTCGATTTCGTCGGCCTGCTCGACCTCGGCACACTGCATCGGCAATGCCTATGAAATGATCCAGTGGGGCAAGCAGGACATGGTCTTCGCCGGCGGCCATGAGGATCTCGACTGGACCATGTCGAGCCTCTTTGATGCCATGGGCGCCATGTCGTCGAAGTACAACGACACCCCCTCCAGCGCGTCCCGCGCCTATGACGTCTCGCGAGACGGTTTCGTCATCGCCGGCGGTGCAGGCGTTCTGGTTCTGGAAGAACTTGAGCATGCCAAGGCCCGCGGCGCCAAGATCTATGCCGAGGTTGTCGGCTATGGCGCCACTTCGGATGGCTATGACATGGTGGCCCCCTCGGGCGAAGGCGCGATCCGCTGCATGCGTCAGGCCCTTTCAACCGTCACTGGCGCTGTCGACTACGTCAACACGCACGGTACTTCCACTCCGGTGGGTGATTCCAAGGAAGTCGGTGCTATTCGCGAAGTCTTCGGGGACAAGATTCCGCATATCCAGTCGACCAAGTCGCTGACCGGTCACTCGCTGGGTGCTGCCGGCGTGCAGGAATCGATCTACGGCCTGCTGATGATGCAGGAAAAATTCATCGGCGAGAGCGCCCACATCACCGAACTCGATCCGGAATTCGAAGGTGTGCCGGTCGTGCGCAAGCGCATCGACAACGCCAAGATCGATACCGTGCTGTCCAATTCCTTCGGCTTCGGCGGCACCAACGCCACGCTCGTCTTCCAGCGCCACAACGGCTGACCGGAAGACGTCATCTGACAAAAAAGCCTGGCGCGTTGCCGCGCCAGGCGTTCATCCGAAGTGGTCCGCCAGCCGTGGGAGTACGGCTTACTTCGGCTGATGACGGTCTGAATGGTCAATCAAGCCGATCAGCATGGCCAAGCTCACCGCATGCATCAGATTGCTCGCCTCCAGCTTCGCCTGGGCTGAAAGCAGCGCCAGATCAACCTCTTCCCGTGACATGATCAGGACGTTTGCGGCGTCATCCGAGCGCTTGCCTTCGGCGACGAGCTGAAGACAGTGGATTTCTCGGTCCGTGAGGAACGAAAAGGCTGGCTCGCGCCCGATTGCCCGTCTGGTTTCGGTTTTCATGATCGTCTTTGCCGCAATGAAGAAATGCGCGGCGCCTTCGCGGCGTCACGTCGTCAGGCGGCGCTCTTAGCATTTGTCATCTTGGGAAGTCGTTATCCGCGTACGACAAAAGCTTATCCATAGACGCTAAAAAAGCGAATGTGAATCTTGCGTCCGGAAACACGCACGTCAATAGTGGCGACCGGTCTCGTTTTGTCAAGTTCCGGTGCGGGTCAGGCGGTCTTTCGCTCGCGGACTTCGGTCGGGCTGGAGCCGAACCAACGGGTCACGGATCGCGTAAAGGCACTTGGTGCGGAATAGCCGAGCCGATAGCAGATCTCGGAGATCGGCAACTCGCTTTCGGTGAGGAGGCTGAAGCTGACTTCTTTCCGAATCCCGTCGCGCAGTTCGTTAAGGCTTGTTCCATGCGTTGCAAGCCGTCGCTGGAAGGTGCGTTCCGACAGGCCGAAATAGGGTGCGATCTCCGACAGCGGATAATCGTCCTCCGAAACATGCAGCAGCAGATAGTGGCGGACCTGCTCCAGGAAATCGGCGCCTCTTTGCGCGACAGGCGGCCTGAGGCTTCGGCACTGGAGATCCATCAGTTCGAAGAGCCTGCGATCACCTGTCGGGTTTTGCGTATCGAGAAAACTGCGCGGGAAATGCACGCAGTTCATCCCTGCGCCGAAGCTGACGCGACGTGACAGGAATTGTCGGAAAGGCTGGGGATTGCGCGGTGGCGGCCGCTCGAGTTCGAGCTCGACCAGGTCGCTGCCGGCAGGCGCCAGATCCTTCGCTCTCTGCATCACCAAAGCCAGCGACATGTCGACATACTGATCACGCTTCACGATGACAGGCGCAAACGTCCAGGCGAGATGGGCGCCCCGTGCGTCCATCGACAGCCGGGAATAGCTGGTATGGGTGACATACTGGATGTGGTCGTCGAGGAAGCGGACGAAGTCCAGCCCGGTCGGAGCAGCCATCAGGCCGTAGCCGAACGGTCCGGTCGATCCGGCCTCGTAGCTCCGCGCGCTGGTCAGACCGAATGCCTCGTCGTCGGCAAGCAGCGCGCAGGCCTCCAGGAGGCGACAGAGGCGATCCAGGCTGATCCGGGCGGTCAGGCTCTGGAATACTTCCGGATCGATGTCCAGCGCTCTGCAAACGGGCGTCACGTCGATGCCATAGGAACGTGCATGCGTTACCACGGCCGAGGCGAGCCCGGCCACGGTGGTCAATTCATCGGTGAGATTCCGAGGAGGCATCAGGACCGCAGGCGCCAGAAGATAAGTAGATGGCGTCAGATGCTAAGCTACGCGTGCCTGCGAGTCGAGGGGGGACGCAGAGCATCTCACTCTGCCCCGCCAGGCCGACCTTCCGGACAAGATGTCAGCGCTTGGCCCACAAAACCTTGAAGCGGGCGTTCCGGCAAACCTCACCATGCTGCTTGAAATGCGCCCCCAGAACCGGCTCGTAGGGCAGGCCACGATTGGCCACCATCAGCAGCTCGCCACCGCCCCGAAGCGCGTCTGCGGCCGCTTTGATCATCGCTGCGCCGATCGAGGGCTCCGCTGCATGCCCTTCGTGGAACGGAGGATTCATGATGACGAGGTCGTATTTTTCCTTGGGCGGCTCGGTGCCGAGATCCTGCCAGAAGAAGCGTGCCGTCAATCCAGGGCAGTTGCGCGCCAGGTTCCGTTTTGCATGCTCCAGCGCCTCGTGGCTTGCCTCGAAGAGATCGATGCGATTCGTTCGCGGAGAAGTCTCTGCCAGCATGACAGAGAGATAACCCCAGCCAGCGCCAAAGTCCGCGGCATTGCCGTCGAAATCTGTCGGAAGCCGGCTGGCCAGCAGTTCGGAGCCTGCATCGGCATGGGCATGGGAAAAGAGGCCCGAACGGGTTTCAAAGCGCCCATCGACGGTCACGGGCTGGGCTGCCAGCGCCGACACCGCTGCGGTGCAGTCGTTCGGAACGTTAAACCATGCGACCACACCATGGTATTTCGGCATGGACTCTGGCGACAGGCCGAGGCGATCGAGCTGCTTGCGCAGCGGCAGGATACCGTCTTCCTTCGCGCCGGCAACAAGCACGATGCCGCCAGCCTTGACCCGCTGCAGCGCTTCGGCGACCCGATCCTCGTTCACACCCTTGTGCTTGCTGCAAAGAATCAATGCGCCATCGTAGCTGTCGCCCTCGACCGTGGGCACGGGCTGAAGATGACCCGCCTCCAGGCGGCGGAACTCGGGGCGGAAATCCTGGACTACGGTGAGCTCTGCGCCAAATCCCTCAGGTTTGGCGAACCCCGCCTCGGCGCCGAGAAAGAGATATCGGCTTCCGGCATCCGGAAGCGCGACGGCTTCGGTGACGAAGGGATGGAACAGGGTCTTCAGGGTCTCGCGGCTCATGGCTCGGTCTTCTCTCTCGGCGAACAAAAAAGGCGCGGAATTTCTCCCGCGCCTCGGATCGGGTGCGACGTCCGCTTATTCAGCGGCTTCGCCATCCTTCTTCTCGGCAACGATTTCCTTGCCGGTCGTCTGGTCGACGGCCTTCATGGAGAGGCGAACCTTGCCGCGCTCATCGAAGCCCATCAGCTTGACCCAGACCTTGTCGCCTTCCTTGACGACGTCCGAGGTCTTGGCAACGCGCTCGGAAGCGAGCTGCGAGATGTGCACCAGGCCATCACGCGAACCGAAGAAGTTGACGAAGGCGCCGAAGTCGGCGGTCTTCACAACAGTACCTTCGTAGATCACGCCGACTTCCGGCTCGGCCACGATCGAGTGGATCCACTTGCGGGCCGCTTCGATCTCCTTGCCCGAAGCTGAGGCGATCTTCACGGTGCCGTCGTCTTCGATGTTGATCTTGGCGCCGGTCTTTTCGACGATTTCGCGGATAACCTTGCCGCCCGAACCGATGACTTCACGGATCTTGTCGACCGGGATGTTCATCACTTCGATGCGCGGAGCGAACTCGCCGAGCTGGCCACGGCTTTCCGAAAGGGCGTTCGCCATTTCGTTCAGGATGTGCTTGCGGCCACCCTGAGCCTGGCCGAGTGCGACCTTCATGATCTCTTCGGTGATACCGGCGATCTTGATGTCCATCTGCAGCGAGGTGATGCCGTCGGCAGTACCCGCTACCTTGAAGTCCATGTCGCCGAGGTGGTCTTCGTCACCCAGGATGTCGGAGAGAACGGCGAAGCGCTCACCTTCGAGGATCAGGCCCATGGCGATACCGGCAACCGGCTTGGCCAGCGGAACGCCGGCGTCCATCAGTGCGAGCGAGGTGCCGCAGACGGTGGCCATCGAGGACGAGCCGTTCGACTCGGTAATCTCGGAGACGACACGCAGCGTGTAGGGGAACTGCTCGGCAGACGGCAGCATCGGACGGATAGCGCGCCATGCGAGCTTGCCGTGACCGATTTCGCGGCGGCCCGGCGAACCCATACGACCGGTTTCACCGACCGAGTAGGGCGGGAAGTTGTAATGCAGAAGGAAGCGTTCCTTGTACATGCCGGTCAGCGAGTCGACATACTGTTCGTCTTCGCCGGTACCGAGCGTGGCGACAACGATCGCCTGAGTCTCGCCACGGGTGAAGAGGGCCGAACCATGGGTGCGCGGCAGGATGCCGACTTCCGACACGATCGCGCGAACGGTCGACAGATCGCGGCCGTCGATACGGCTCTTCGTGTCGAGGATGTTCCAGCGAACGATCTTCGCTTGCAGGTGCTTGAAGACGGCGCCGATGACTTCGGCAGTGTACTTTGGCTCTGCACCTTCCGGGAAGAAGTGTGCCTTCACCTTGGCCTTGACGGCGTCGACGGCGGCGTAACGATCAGCCTTCTGGGTGATCTTGTAAGCGGCGCGCAATTCGGTCTCGGCGATCGAGAGCATTTCGGCTTCGAGAGCGGAATGATCTTCCGGTTCGAATTCGCGGGGCTCCTTGGCAGCCACTTCAGCGAGCTTGATGATCGCGTCGATGACCGGCTGGAAGCCCTTGTGGCCGAACATGACGGCGCCGAGCATGACGTCTTCGTTCAGTTCCTTGGCTTCCGACTCGACCATCAGGACGGCATCCTGGGTGCCGGCAACAACGAGGTCCAGAACCGACTCGTCCATCTCGTCGAGATGCGGGTTCAGAACGTATTCGCCATTGATGTAGCCGACGCGGGCGCCACCGACCGGGCCCATGAAGGGTACGCCGGAGAGGGTGAGCGCTGCCGAAGCAGCAACCATCGACAGCACGTCAGGATCGTTCTCCAGGTCATGCTGGATGACGGTGACGACGACCTGCGTGTCGTTCTTGTAGCCTTCCGGGAAGAGCGGGCGGATCGGACGGTCGATCAGGCGGGAAACCAGCGTTTCCTTTTCCGACGGACGACCTTCGCGCTTGAAATAGCCACCCGGGATCTTGCCGGCGGCATAGGTCTTTTCCTGGTAATTGACGGTGAGCGGGAAGAAGTCTTGGCCCGGCTTCGGAGATTTGGCCGAAACGACGGTGGCGAGAACAACGGTTTCGCCATAGGTGGCGAGAACTGCGCCGTCGGCCTGGCGGGCGATCTTGCCCGTTTCCAGCTTCAGTGGGCGGCCTGCCCACTCGATCTCAACGCTGTGAACATCAAACATATCTTGTCCTTCATATGCGGACCTTCGTCCTGCCGAATGGGCAGGGGCGGTCGGTCTGCAATGTGCTGACGCAATCACGGGCAAGACAGTGGGAGGCTTCGGAAACGGCCGTGGCCGGCATATGCATCCTTCGGGATGCGGAAGCGTCCAACAATCCTGCCCCATGACAGGTCATCGGTTGTCGTCGACAGATCCGGCCCATCCGGCCTGTCGTTCGTTCCGGGCGATCGTCGCGCGGAACCGGTCGCGGGTCGTCTGGCCTGACCCGGAAAGGCAACCGGCGGATCTTCGCTTGCGAAGACCCGCCGGGAACTTATTAGCGGCGGATGCCGAGGCTGGTGATCAGCTTCGTGTAACGGCCTTCGTCCTTCTTCTTCAGATAGTCGAGAAGCGAACGGCGGCTCGATACCATGGTCAGAAGGCCACGACGCGAGTGGTTGTCCTTCTTGTGACCCTTGAAGTGTTCGGTCAGGTTGTTGATCCGCTCGGTCAGGATCGCAACCTGGACTTCCGGAGAACCGGTGTCGCCTTCGACGGTTGCGTATTCCTTGATGAGGGCAGCCTTGCGCTCTGCAGTGATCGACATCGGAAATCCTTTCTGGATAACAGGAAACATGAGACGCCAAAGGCCGGGATGTCGTCCAGCATTGGCCGTGAATGCAGGCACCAGAAGGGCCAGCTGCCGCCGCCTATACTCTATTCCCAAGTGAAAGGAAAGAGCAGGCGGCAGGAAGGGTTTAGGCGAAGACACGGCGGGGATGGAATTCGCCGCCGGCGATCTCGCCGATGGCAATCAGCTTGCCGCCGGCAAGTGCCACGGCCTCCGGTTCGGCGACCGGCGCATCGCGCCCGCGCAGGATGATCGGATTGCCCATGCGCAGCCGATGCGCCTGGTCATCGGTGATCCTGAGCTGCGGCAGGGCGGAAAGCGCTTCTGCCGTATCGCCGAGAAACGCATCGAGAGCAGCCAGCCGTTCATCGCGGTCCTCAATGGCTTCGAGCGCCACGAGCTCCGCGAGCGGCACCATCATCTCCTCGGCAAACGGGGCCACGAAGGTGCGGCGGAGCGAGGAGATGTGGCCGTAGCAGCCGAGATCGCGACCGAAATCACGGGCGAGCGAGCGCACGTAAGTGCCCTTGCCGCATTCGACCTCGAAATGCGCCTTGTCGGCTTCGCAGTTGAGGAGCGTCAGGCGATGGACCTCAACCTCGCGCGAGGGGATCTCGACCGTCTCGCCGTCGCGCGCCAGATCATAGGCCCGCTCGCCGGCAATCTTGATCGCCGAGAACTGCGGCGGGATCTGGTTGATGGTGCCCGTGTAGTTCGGCAGCAGCGCCTTGATATCTGCTTCGCTCGGCCGCTTGTCCGAGCTCTGCGTGACCTCCCCCTCGAGGTCATCCGTCGAGCGCTCTTCGCCCCAAGTCACCGTGAATTCGTAGATCTTGCGGCCGTCCATCACGTAAGGAACGGTCTTCGTCGCATCGCCGAGGGCGATCGGCAGCATGCCGGAAGCGAGAGGGTCGAGCGTACCGGCATGGCCGGCCTTCTGGGCGTTGAACAGCCACTTGATCTTGCCGACAGCCTCGGTCGAGCCGAAATCCACCGGCTTGTCGAGGATGAGCCAGCCCGAAATCGGGCGGCCCTTGGGCTTTCTGGGTTTGGACATCTAGGTCTTTTCTCAGTCTTTGTCTTCGTCGGAGCCGAGGTCGCGCTGGACCTCCGGCGAGCGCAGGAGCGCATCGATTTTCTGATAGTTGTCGAAGCTGGTATCGTCGCGGAAACGTACCTCCGGCATGTACTTCATCTGCCGAAGCTGGCCGCCGATCCGTCCGCGAATGAACTTCGCATGCTTGTTCAGCGCTGCGATGACAGCGTCATGGTCGGATACGCCAAGCGGCGCCACATAGGCCGTCGCCATCTTCAGGTCCGGCGACATGCGCACTTCCGAGACCGAAATCACCGTCTTTTCGATGACATCGTCGTTCACTTCCCCGCGTTGAAGCACCTGGGTGATGGCGGCGCGCACCTGCTCGCCGACGCGCAGCATGCGCTGCGAAGGTGCCGATGAGGTTGGTTTTGTCATGGTTCACTTGCCTTTCGCATGAGGTATCAGGGGCTTGCGCCTCTCACATCATGCCGTGAATTGCCGTTCATCCGACGAGACGTCGGAGTTCATGATCCCCATAAACAGCGAGCGCCGGAAGATCCGGCGCCCGAAGGGATCGTGGTCGAAACGCCTGAGATCAGAGCGTACGCGTGATGTGTTCCACGCGGAAGCACTCGATCGTGTCGCCGGCGCGGATGTCTTCGTAGTTCTCGAAGGCCATACCGCACTCCTGACCCATCGGCACGTCGGACACTTCGTCCTTGAAGCGCTTGAGCGTCTTGAGCTTGCCTTCGTGAATGACGACGTTGTCGCGCACCAGGCGCACACCGGCACCACGCTCGACCTTGCCTTCGATGACACGGCAACCCGCGACCTTGCCGACCTTCGTGATGTTGAAAACCTCGAGGATCTCGGCATTGCCGAGGAAGGTCTCGCGACGCTCCGGCGAGAGCAGGCCCGACATCGCTGCCTTCACGTCATCCACCAGATCGTAGATGATGTTGTAGTAGCGGATCTCGATGCCGGCACGCTCGGAAGCGGTACGGGCCTGGGCATTGGCACGGACGTTGAAGCCGATGATCGCGGCGTTCGAGGCCTCGGCGAGCGAGATATCCGATTCCGTGATGGCACCAGCGCCCGAATGGACGATGCGGGCCCGAACTTCGTCGGTGCCGAGTTTGTCGAGAGCAGCCACGATCGCTTCGACGGAACCCTGCACGTCGGCCTTGATGACCAGCGGGAATTCCTTGAAACCGGTGTTCTGCAGCTGGCTCATCATCTGTTCCAGCGAACCGCGCTGACCCGACTGGCGGGCAGCGGCCTTGTCGCGGGCCAGACGCTGACGATACTCGGAGATCTCGCGAGCGCGGCTCTCGTTTTCGACGACAGCGAACTTGTCACCGGCAGCAGGCGTACCCGACAGGCCGAGGATCTCGACCGGCATGGCAGGGCCAGCTTCCTTGACGTGTTCGCCCTTGTCGTTGACGAGCGCACGCACACGGCCCCACTGGTCACCGGCAACGATGATCTGGCCAGGCTTCAGCGTGCCCTTCTGAACGAGAACCGTTGCAACGGCACCGCGACCGCGGTCGAGCTGGGCTTCGATGACGGTACCTTCGGCGGTGCGCGTCGGGTCGGCCTTCAGGTCGAGAATTTCAGCCTGCAGCAGAACCGCCTCAAGCAGCTTGTCGAGGTTGAGCTTGTTCTTGGCCGAGACTTCGACATCGAGCACTTCACCACCGAGCGATTCCACGAAGACTTCGTGCTGGAGAAGCTGCTGACGCACCTTGTCCGGCTTGGCTTCGTGCTTGTCGATCTTGTTGATCGCCACGATGATCGGTACGTTGGCGGCCTTGGCGTGATTGATCGATTCAATCGTCTGCGGCATGACGCTGTCGTCGGCAGCCACCACGAGAATCGCAATGTCGGTCGCCTGGGCGCCACGAGCACGCATCGCGGTAAACGCGGCGTGGCCGGGGGTGTCGATGAAGGTGATCTTCTGACCGTTCTGTTCGACCTGGTAGGCACCGATATGCTGGGTGATGCCACCGGCTTCGCCCGATACGACCGAGGTCTTGCGGATGGCGTCGAGCAGCGAGGTCTTGCCGTGGTCGACGTGACCCATGATCGTGACAACAGGGGGACGCGACACCAGCTCGCCTTCGTCGTCCTTCACGTTGAAGATACCTTCTTCGACGTCGGATTCCGAAACGCGCTTCACTGTGTGGCCGAATTCGGTGGCGATGAGCTCGGCGAGGTCGGCGTCGATGACGTCGCCCGGCTTCATCATCTGGCCTTCCTTCATCAGGTACTTGATGACGTCGACGGCGCGTTCTGACATGCGCTGCGACAGTTCCTGAATGGTGATGGTTTCCGGCAGGATGACCTCGCGCATGACCTTTTCGCGGGTTTCCTGCATCTGGCTGCGGCGGAACTTCTCCTGTCGGCGTCGCATGGCAGACAGCGACCGGCCACGGGCGGTTCCGTCATCGTCAACATTGGCCGTGGTCACGGTCAGCTTGCCGCGACGACGGTCTTCCTCGGCCTTCGGGCGGGCTGGAACCTTGGCAGGAGCGGGGGCAGCCACCTTGCCACGGCCCGGAAGGCCGCGCGGCGGGCCGCGATCATCGTCTTCGTCATTGGCCTTGCGACCACGAACAAAGCCGGGGGCACCAGGCGCTGATGGAGCGGCAGGTGCAGCCGGACGAACCGGTGCGACCGGCGAGGCGACGACCGGTGCAGCGGCGACCGGAGCCGGAGCCGGCTCGGGTTCCGCCACGACTTCAACCTTGGGCTCCAGCGCACGGCGGGCAGCCTCTTCGGCGGCAATGCGTGCTGCTTCGGCCGCTTCAACCTTGCGACGCTCTTCGTCGATCGCGCGCTGCTTGGCTTCTTCGACTTCGCGGGCCTGGGCTTCAAAGAGTGCGCGACGGCGCGCTTCCATTTCACCGGCCGACAGGTCGTGAAGCACGGCGCCACGAGGACGTTCCGGCTGGCGCTGTTGCTGCGGCTGCGGACGCTGCTGCTGCGGAGCGGGCTGGTGGGCGCGCGGAGCGGGTGCCGACGGCTGAGCAGGGGCCGGACGCGGCGCCTGCGGGGCAGGGGCTGCTGCGGCTTCCGGCGCGCGTGCGGCGGGCGCTGCGATCGGTGTAATTGGCTTTTCGTCCAGCGGGCGGGTCGGGCGGCGCTTCACCGTCTCGACGACGACCGACTTCGTACGGCCGCGCCCCATGTCCTGGCGCACGGTACCCTGGCTCATCCCCGAGGGCTTCAGGGTGAGAGTCTTCTTCACGCCGATTGTCTTGTCGTCTTTGTTGTCGGTCATTCCGTTCCCGTTCCTTCGAGCGGGGCCGGATGCCGAGCATCAGACCACGCCGTTCACATACTGTCCTAAACCACGGAGGCCGACCTGTGCCGGTGACCGCGTCATTGTGATTTCGGGCCAGCGCCCGATACCTGCGGCGCGCGGCCGCGATAGGTTTCGAGCAGAGTTGCGCGTTTCACTACACCTTCACCTGCCTGCCCTGCAAGCACGCAAGCATGGATAAACGCATTCTGGCCCATCTGCTCTTCCAATTCCGCCCCGGTAAGAAGATGGAAGGCGGGCACTTCTGCCGCCGCCCCCGTTCCGAGGTGCCAGGCCTTTCGGGCCTGGTCGATCTTTCTCACGCCATCCGCCGCGGCATCCAGTGAATGGAACACCGCGATGGCCTCGCCGCTGCGCACGGCCGCCTCGACTTTCGCCGATCCCGTGATGAACTGTCCCGCCTTTCGGGCCATGTTCATCATGCCGATCAGTTGTGCGACCAGAAGTCGCTCAACCACAGATCCGAGATCCGGATCCGCTTTCACATCTCGCTTCAAGGCGCGTGCGAAGAGTTTCTTCGCCACGGCCTTGTCGACAGCGTCGCGGTTGGGGCTGACCCAGCAGCCCCGGCCTGGAAGCGCCCGCTTTAGATCCGGGACGATTGTCCCATCCGGCGCAGCCACGAAACGCAGCAGCGTTTCCGGCGATCCGCTTTCGCGGGTAACGATGCACATCCGCCCGTTCGCTTCGGAGAGGTCGAAATCGTCTTCGACCTCTGTCGCGTCCGGCCTCTCAGCGCTCATCACGCTTCCTGCTCGGCTTCTTCGCCTTCGAGTTCGCCTTCAGCTTCAGCTTCGACCGCGAGGTCTTCCTCGGTGATCCAGCCGGCAGCAAGACGCGCCTGCACGACCATGGCTTCGGCTTCGGCACGCGAGATGTCGAACTTCGAGAACAGGCCCTCGAACTTCTTCGTCTCGCCGTCCTTGCGCTCGCTCCAGCCAACGAGATCGTCAGCGGCGCAGCCGGCGAAGTCCTCGATCGTCTTGATGCCGTCTTCGCCGAGCGCGACCATCATCTGAGAGGTGATGCCCTCGATCTGGCGCAGCTCGTCGGCAACGCCGAGTTCGCGGCGCTTCGCGTCCATCTCGGCCTCGATCTTGTCCAGGTATTCGCGGGCGCGGGTCTGGATTTCCTGCGCCGTGTCTTCGTCGAAGCCGTCGATCGACGCGATCTCGTTGAGATCGACGTAAGCCACTTCCTCGACCTGGGCGAAGCCTTCGGAAGCCAGCACCTGGCCGACCATTTCGTCGACGTCGAGCGCGTCCATGAACAGGTTGGTGCGTTCGTTGAATTCCTTCTGGCGGCGCTCCGATTCCTCGGCTTCCGTCATGATGTCGATGTCCCAGCCGGTCAGCTGCGAGGCCAGACGCACGTTCTGGCCGCGACGACCGATGGCCAGCGACAGCTGCTCGTCCGGAACCACGACTTCGATGCGCTCTGCATCTTCGTCGAGAACGACCTTGGCGACTTCAGCCGGCTGCAGGGCGTTGACGATGAACGAAGCCGGGTCTGCCGACCAGGGAATAATGTCGATCTTTTCGCCCTGAAGTTCGCCGACAACGGCCTGAACGCGCGAACCGCGCATACCGACGCAGGCGCCGACCGGATCGATCGACGAATCGTTCGAGATGACGGCGATCTTGGCGCGCGACCCCGGATCACGGGCAACCGACTTGATCTGGATGATGCCGTCGTAGATCTCAGGCACTTCCATGGTGAACAGCTTCACCATGAACTGCGGATGGGTACGCGACAGGAAGATCTGCGGGCCGCGCTGTTCGCGGCGTACGTCGTAGACATAGGCGCGTACGCGGTCGCCGTAGCGGAATGCTTCGCGCGGGATCATCTCGTCACGACGGATGATGCCTTCGCCACGGCCAAGATCGACGATCACGTTGCCGTATTCGACGCGCTTCACGGTGCCGTTGACGATCTCGCCAACGCGGTCCTTGAATTCGTCGAACTGGCGGTCACGCTCGGCTTCGCGCACCTTCTGCACGATGACCTGCTTGGCCGACTGGGCGGCGATACGACCGAAGTCCATCGGCGGCAGCGGATCGGCGATGAAGTCGCCGAGCTTGGCGTCGACATTGCGGTCGCGGGCGAGTTCCAGCGCGATCTGCGTCGAATAGTCTTCGACCTTCTCGACCACTTCCAGAAGACGCTGCAGACGGATCTCGCCGGTCTTGGAGTTGATGTCGGCGCGGATGTTGGTCTCGCTGCCGTAGCGCGACCGGGCAGCCTTCTGGATCGCGTCGGCCATGGCGGCGAGCACGATTTCGCGGTCGATCACCTTTTCACGGGCGACGGCATCTGCGATCTGCAAGAGCTCGAGCCTGTTAGCACTGACTGCCATTGTCTTAGGTCTCCGTCTTCACGCCCGGGCATCGGCCTCGGGCTATAGGTCAAACGTTATTCTTCGCTGTCGTCTTCGTCGTTCTGGTTCGCGGCCTGCGCCTTGGCGAGCTTGTCGGCTCGGAGCGCGTCACGGATCAGATCGTCCGTCAGAATGAGCTTTGCCTCGGCAAGCGTATTGAAGGGGATGACCACCTTCGGCTCTTCGCCATAAGCCGCCTGATCACGCTCCAGGGTAAAGCCGTCCTGGTTCACGTCGGTGATCTTGCCCCGGAAGCGCTTGCGGTTGTCGACCAGGATCGACGTCTCGCACTTCACGATATGGCCCTGCCAGCGGGTGAAATCCGACTTGCGCACCATGGGCCGGTCGATGCCCGGCGACGACACTTCCAGGTGATAGGCCTTGTCCACTGGATCCTCGACGTCGAGAACGGGAGACACGGCCATTGATACGGCTTCGCAATCTTCGACGGTCATTGTGCCGTCGGTGCGTTCCGCCATGATCTGCAGCGTCATTCCGTTCTGGTTCATCATACGCACGCGAACCAGCTTGAAATCCATCGCGACGAGCACGGGCTCGATGATATCTGCGATACGACGGTCAAGGCCCGTCTCAGTGATGATCCGTGCTTCGCCGAGTTCCGGCTTCGGCATGTCTTCGGACAATCGTTTTACTCCCGATTGGCTGCGATCGCCAATAAAAAAGAGCGGGTCCTTCCGGGCCCACCCTTCATCTGTCGATCAAGAATTTGAAGTGTCTATACGCGAGCGCCCCAACATTTGCAAGCTTTTCGGTGAAGGGTGAAAACAAACTTGCCATTCATGCGTTGCGCAAGGCAAGCTCGTGCTCACCACGGTTGTCTCTCGACATAACCGCGGCCAGAAAAGTTCAAGTCATGTCCTCATCAGAACGCCGCTCCCCGCTTCTACCACTCCGCAATGAAGCCTATCGCCGGATCTGGCTCGCCAGCATCTCGTCCAATCTGGGTGGCCTGATCCAGGGCGTCGGTGCCGCCTGGATGATGGCGTCGATCTCGACCTCTGAGAACATGGTTGCTCTCGTCCAGGCATCGAACACCGGCCCGATCATGCTGCTCTCCCTGATCGCCGGAGCCATCGCCGACAGCTTCGATCGCCGCCGCGTCATGATCGCCGCCCAGCTCTTCATGATCGTGGTCTCGGCCCTTTTGACGCTATTTGCGCTGCTTGATCTCATCACCCCCTGGGCGCTGCTGGCCTTCACCTTCCTGATCGGCTGCGGCACCGCGCTCAACAATCCGTCCTGGCAGGCCTCGGTCGGCGACATCGTCCCGCGCGCCGATCTGCCGGCCGCCGTCTCGCTGAACAGCATGGGTTTCAACATTACCCGCAGCGTCGGCCCGGCGATCGGCGGCGCCATCGTCGCCGCTGCAGGTGCTGCTGCCGCCTTCGCGGTCAACACGCTCTCCTACTTTGCCATCACCTACGCACTCTTTCGCTGGCGTCCGGATATCCCCAAGAGCCCGCTCCCGCGCGAGCATCTGGGCTCTGCCATCGCAGCGGGCCTGCGTTACGTCGCGATGTCGCCCAATCTCGGCAAGGTTCTCTTCCGCGGCTTCGTCTTCGGCCTCACGGCGACCGCCATTCTTTCGCTCCTGCCGATCGTTGCCCGTGACCAACTCTCGGGCGGACCGCTCACCTTTGGTGGCCTTCTCGGTGCCTTCGGCCTCGGCGCCATCTTCGGCGCCTTTTCCAACCAGCGCGCCCGCGAACTCCTCTCCAGTGAGGACATCGTCCGCGCCGCATTTGCCGGCTTTGCCGTGGCAGCCGGCGTCACGGGCATCAGCACCTCGGTCTGGATCACGGCGCTTGCTTTGATGGTCGCCGGCGCCTGCTGGGTGCTGGCGCTTTCCCTCTTCAACACTGTCGTCCAGCTCTCTGCTCCCCGTTGGGTCGTGGGGCGCGCGCTCTCGCTTTACCAGACGGCCACCTTCGGCGGCATGGCGACCGGCAGCTGGCTCTGGGGCAGCGTGGCCGAGAACTATGGCTCCGGTCACGCGCTGGTGGGCTCGAGCCTTCTGATGATGGTCGGCGTCTTCATTGGCTTCTTTCTACCCATGCCGGCATTCGCCACACTCGACCTCGATCCACTCAACCGCTTCAACGAGCCGTCCCTGAAACTCGACATCCGCCCGCGCAGCGGCCCGATCGTCATTCATGTGGATTTCGAAATCAGAGACGAAGACGTTCCGGAATTCCTTGCCATCATGGTCGAGCGCCGCCGCATCCGTCTGCGCGACGGCGCACGCAACTGGACGCTGATGCGTGATCTGGAGAACCCCGACATCTGGACGGAAACCTATCATGTACCGACCTGGGTGGACTACGTCCGCCACAACCAGCGCCGCACCAAGGCCGATGCCGAGATCACCGACCGTTTGCTGGAACTGCATCGCGGCGACCGGCCGCCCAAGGTTCACCGGATGATCGAACGCCAGGCAATCCCGCCGGCGGATGACGTCTTCCACCAGTCGCATATCGATCACCACTGATGGCGGGTATCAGCGCAGCTTGGCCTTGAGGTCTGCACTCGGATAGCAGGTCGGTTTCATCCCGTTCTTCATCTGCCATTCGCCGAGCGACCGCCGCGTCTTGAAGCCGGGCAGGCCATCCACCTTGCCGACATCATAGCCTTGCGCCACCAGCGCCTTCTGCATGGCGAGCACATCCGAGCGCAGCATCTTGCCGACATCGCCCCAGGGCGCCTTGAAAGCGCCGCCGCCGCTCGCGATCCGGTCGGCGAGATTGCCGATGAACAGCGCATAGAGGTCGGAATTGTTGTATTCCTTCAGCACATAGAAGTTCGGCGTCACCAGGAATTCCGGACCATAGGTGCCGGCCGGCACCAGCATCATCGCCGGCTGCGAGGCCTCCGACGACGGGAAGGCCCGACCGGAAATTCGGGTCAGCCCGCCGCTTGCCCAGGCAGAGACGGGCTTGGCTCTGTCAGGCCCTTCCTGCGCACAGGAAACGCCATCGGGAATGGTGATCTCGTAACCCCAGTCGCGGCCCCGCTGCCAGCCACTCTTCACCAGATAGTTGGCTATGGATGCCAGAGTATCAGGCACCGAGTTCCAGATGTCGCGCTTGCCGTCGCCGTCGAAATCGACGGCATATTTGAGGTAGCTTCCCGGCATGAATTGCGGCTGCCCCAGCGCCCCGGCCCAGGAGCCCATCAGCCGGTCGGCACTCACATCCCCGCTTTCGACGATATGCAGCGCCGAGATCAGCTCCTGCTGGAACATCGGCCGGCGTGTCGACATGAAGGCCTTGGTCGCCAGCACGTCGATCGCCGAATGCGGGAGCTTCGCCCGCCCATAGCCGGATTCACGTCCCCAGATCGCCACGATGATCGAGCCGGGAACGCCATAGGTCGCCTCGACCTTGCGCAGCGTCGACGCATGCTGGCTTGCAAGCGTCCGCCCGGTGGCGGCAAGGCCCTGCATGCGCTTCTCGTTGAAATAGGACGCCGGCGAGCTGAACTCCGCCTGGCTCTGCGTCCGCTCCGTCGGTGGCTCCGTGCCCGGCGGCACGAGATCAGGCAGATCCCAGTTCAGCTTTACGCCCTGAAGGGTCCGGTCAAAAATCTCCTTGCTGATCCCGCCTTCCTCAGCGGCGCGCCATAGATCGCTGGCGATCCATTGCCGGAACTGTGCTTCCACGGCGCTCCGGGAAGCGGCAGCGGACGGCGCGGCAAAACTCCCTGCCAGCATCAACGATACGGTGGTCATCAGCCATGGGAGCCGCTTGCGGGTTCGTGCCATCGGTTCTTCCTCGCGGTCAGATCGTGGTCCGGGCCCTGATCGCCGCAGACAGTGTTCCCTCGTCCAGATAATCCAGTTCGCCACCGACGGGCACGCCATGGGCAAGCCGCGTGATCTTCACGTCGAGCCCCGTCAGATGGTCGGTTATATAGTGTGCTGTGGTCTGGCCCTCGACGGTGGCATTGACCGCGATGATGATCTCGCGGATCCCGCCTTTTGCCACCCGATCGATCAGCCCCTTGATGTTGAGATCATCGGGGCCGATCCCGTCGAGCGGAGACAGCGTACCGCCCAGCACGTGATAGGCGGCGTTCATGGCGCCCGCCCGCTCCAGCGCCCAGAGGTCTGAGACATCCTCGACGACGATGATCACGGACTGGTCGCGCTGCACATCGGTGCAGACGGTGCAGGGATCGATCGTGTCTACGTTGCCGCAGCAGGAACAGATCTTCACCTTGTCATAGGCCTCGCCCATGGCGTGGCCCAAGGGTCCGAGAAGCTGGTCCTTCTTCTTGATCAGATGCAGCGCCGCGCGCCGTGCAGAGCGTGGTCCAAGCCCCGGCACTTTCGCCAGAAGCTGGATGAGTTTCTCGATTTCGGGGCCGGTGACTCGTTTTGCCATGGCGGCGTTTCTAGCCCATATAGACAAAGAACGGAATCGCCGAAGGGGGCGTCAAATGAAAATCCTCGCCGTCTGCCTTGGTCGACCCGAGACCCTGCCGGGCAAGAAATACAAGACCGGCATCAACAAGCTCGCCATCCAGGGGCCTGTTATGGTCGATGCCGAAGGGCTCGTCGGCGACGCGATCCTTAACCGCAAGCATCATGGAGGCGTCGATCAGGCCGTCTATATCGAGGGTTCCATCGATCTCGACTGGTGGCGGACCGAACTTGGGCGTGATCTGCCTTACGGGACATTCGGCGAGAACCTTGTGATCGAGGGCCTTGAAAGCGCCATGCTGGCCGCCGGCGACAGGCTGACCATCGGCGAGGTCTTGCTTGAAGTCACCTCCGCCCGCATGCCCTGCGCCACCTTCGCCGCCAAGATGGGCGAGCCGACCTTCGTCAAGCGCTACACCCGCGCCGCCCGTCCAGGTGCCTATGCACGGGTGCTCCAAGGCGGCATGGTCGAGGCCGGCCAATCTGTCGAGTTCAAGCCCTGGAGCGGCGACCGCGTCACCATGCGCGAGATGATGGCGACCTTCGGCCGCAGGCTGAGCGACGCCGATCGAGCCCGCTACATGGCTGCTCCCGTCCACTACAAGGTCCGGGACTCGTTGCTCGCCGAGGAATAGGCCAGATCGTGCGCATTGTCTCAGGCATTGAACGTCTGGCGGATCAGTGTTCGTGCTGCCTTGCCCGCCGTACGCATGTAGACAGGATCTCGGTAGAGCATCACCTGCGAAAAGGCGCCGTCGATCAACAGTGAAATCTGTCGTGCGACCTCCTCAGCATCCGCGCTGCCTGCGCACGACAGTAGGTTCGCAAACCAGGCCTCCACCTCTTTCTTGTGGTTCGCGCCGATCTTCAACGCAGGATGACCGGGCTGGTCCACCAGTTCTGCTGCCGTGCGAAGAAAGCCGCAACCTTTCCATTGGGGACGAGCCGCTTCGAGAGCAAGCTGCTCGAATATTGAAGCGATCCGATCGGCAATGTCACCGTCGGCTTGCTCGTACCATTCGGCATATCGTTTCAGATTGGGTGTTCCCCGATACGCCAAGTAGTCGGAGATCAGGTCATCCTTGCTCTTGAAGTGATAGTAGAGCGATCGCTTGGTGAGCCCTGCCGCTGCCGCGACCGCATCCACGCTGACCGCCCTGATGCCCTCGCGGTAAAATAGCCGGTTCGCCGCGGCGATGATCCTGTCTTTAGTCGAGATGTCCTTGCGCATGGACTCTAAGTATACCGACTAGTGAGTATATTCAAGGATCAAAGTCGGGCAGAACATGAGGACACGCGGCGGAGATTTCTCATGGGTGGCGAAGAGATCGAGATCATCTGTGAAGACGGTGTCCGCCTGATCGGCGACCTCTGGCTCTGCGCAGACCCGGCTGCGCCCGTCGTCGTCGTCAACCCTGCGACTGGCGTTGCTGCCCGCTTCTACCACGCCTATGCCCGTTTCCTTGCCGGACATGGATTCAACGTACTGACCTATGACTATCGCGGGATCGGTCGCTCACGCCCTCAGCGTCTGAAGGGATCTGGCTTTCGTTGGCGGGACTGGGGCGAGCTCGATTTTGATGCCGTCCTGGCCTTGGTCAAGGATCAATACCCAGGCAATGAGGTGCTGGTCGTCGGCCATTCCATCGGGGGCTTCTTGCCGGGCTATGCAGCGCGAGTCCGCGTCATCAGCCGAATGCTGACGGTTGGCGCGCAATATGCCTATTGGCGCGACTATCGCGCACCTGTACGTCTCGGCTTTGTCTGGAAATGGCATATCGTGATGCCAACGCTATCGCTCGCCCTCGGCTACTTTCCGGGACGCAAGCTCGGCTGGCTGGAAGATCTGCCGAAAGGGGTCGCGCTGGAGTGGGCTTTGCGCGGACAGAGGATCGAGAGAGGTCGCATGCCGTCGGAAGCCGCTGATCTTCTGTCGCGCTTCTCCAGCGTCGGTGCCGATATTCTCGCCGTCAGCGTTACGGATGACGATTTTGCCACACCGCCGGCGATGCGGCGCGCGCTTGCCTATTATGATGCGGCGCGAATCGACAAGGTGATGTTGCTGCCGGCCGATCTCGGGAGCAGCCGGGTCGGGCACTTCGATCTCTTCCGTGCCCGCCATGCAACCGGCTTCTGGCTGGATACCCTGCTCTGGCTCAGGGATGGCGTGAATCCCTGGCCTGCGCGCCGCTTCGTCTGACGGATCAGAACGGGAACTTCATGCCCGGCGGCAGCGGGATGCCGGCCGTCAGCGCCGCCATCTTTTCCTGCGCCTGGGCTTCGCCCTTGTCCTTGGCGTCCTTGTGGGCAGCCACGATCAGGTCTTCCAGGATCTCGACTTCGTCTTCCTGGAAGAGCGACGGGTCGATCTTGATGCTGCGCATCTCGCCCTTGCCGGTCAGCACCACGGTCACCAGGCCGCCGCCGGACTTGCCTTCGATTTCGAGTGCAGCAATCTCTTCCTGCATCTTCTCCATCTTGGACTGCATTTCCTTGACCTTGCCCATCATGCCCATGATGTCGCGCATCGTCATCTCCTTGGATTGTTGTCGTGTTTTGCGAGAAGGGTTTGAGGCCCTAGAATTCGATGTCGTCGCCCGGCAGGATGTCGCCATCGGCCGATTCCGCCGCAGCTGGCGGTGCCGCCACGATGTCGTCGTCCTCGATCGCCGCTGCCTTGATCCGGACGTCGGTCACCTTGGCGCCCGGAAAGCGGGCGAGGATCGCGGCCACATCAGGATCCTGCCGCGCATCGACCAGCCGCGCCTCGCGTGTCGTTTTCTCGACCTCGACCAGCGTCGGCGCGCCCGCATCGTTGGAGAGCGTCACCCACCAGTTTATGCCGGTCCACTCGCTGAGCTTCATCTTCAGCTCGTTGACGATTGTCGGCGGGCATTGCGATTCGAGACGAATTTCCAGCCGGCCCGGCTCGATCTTCACCAGATGCACGAACTGGCGCAGCTGGGCCCGAAGCACCGGCGCCCGGTTCTTGGTGCAGAGATCAGCGATGTCGTCCAGCGTTTCGACGCGGACGCCCGGGGCTAGTGTTTCCTCGACCTTGGGTTCGCGGCGTTCCATGCCTTGAGGCAGCGCGTCACCAGCCGGCACGCTCTGCAGATGCGCAACCGGTTGGCTCATCGCCGGGCGTGGGGCACTGTCCTGTGCGGGTTGACCGACGGCCTGCACTCGCATCGCCATCGAGGGGCCACCACCACCGCCGTTCGGACGGGGCTGAGAAGGTGCGCGATCTCCGCCACCGTCCCCATTCGACATCTCGATCAGGCGCCGCGCCGCATCCTCGGGCGAGGGCAGATGGGCGGCATGCGCCAGCCGGATCAGCACCATTTCGGCGGCCCCTGCCGGCCGCGACGAGGCCTCCGCTTCCGGAATCCCCTTGAGCAGCATCTGCCACATGCGCGACAGCGTCGTCACTGCGACGTTCTCTGCGAGGTCGGCGCCGCGCACGCGCTCGACTTCGGAAAGCGAGGGATCCTGTGCGGCTGAGGGAATGTATTTGAGCCGGGTCACCAGATGCGTGAAATCGGCGAGATCGGTCAGCACCACCGTCGGGTTGGCACCCGCCTCGTACTGGCTGCCGAATTCGGAGAGTGCTGCCGCCACGTCACCGCGCACGATATGCTCGAAGAGATCGACGATGCGTGCCCGGTCGGCAAGGCCCAGCATGGCGCGCACGGCATCGGCATGCACGGCCCCGCCGCCATGGGCAATCGCCTGGTCGAGCAGCGACAGGCCGTCACGCGCCGAACCTTCGGCGGCACGTGCAATCATCGCAAGAGCATCTTCGTCCGCCTGAATGCCTTCCTTGGACGCGATCGTCGAGAACAGCCCGACGAGATCGCCCGCACTGATCCGGCGCAGGTCGAAGCGCTGGCAGCGGGAAAGAACGGTGATCGGAACCTTGCGGATTTCGGTCGTCGCGAAGATGAACTTCACATGCTCCGGCGGCTCTTCGAGTGTCTTCAACAGCCCGTTGAAGGCCGCCGTCGACAGCATGTGCACTTCGTCGATGATATACACTTTGTAGCGCGCCGAAACCGGACGGTAGCGCACCTGTTCGATGATCTCTCGGATGTCGTCGATACCGGTATGCGAGGCGGCGTCCATCTCGATCACGTCGACATGCCGGCCTTCCATGATCGCCTGGCAATGTTCGCCGGGAATGCGAAGGTCGATCGTCGGCTTGTTGATCTCAGCGGTCTTGTAGTTCAGCGCGCGCGCCAG
>CALSAF010000038.1:0-32012 GCA_943372805.1 Rhizobium sp. Q54 | reverse complement strand
TTGCCCAGGAGATGGCTTGCAAAGGCATGCCTAAGCACATGCGGGGACACGGCATTTGCGGACAAGCCGGCCCTGATGGCGAGATCCTTCAGCTCGCGTGCAAAGACCTGGCGGGGGAGGTGGCCCTCCTTGCTCGCGGCGGGAAAGAGAAACGGGCTGTCGGCCTGCGCCGGGTCCACCCCCCTGATTTTACCGTATCGTGCGAGTGCCTCAAGTGCCGTGCGTGACAGTGGAACGAGCCTTTCCTTGTTGCCCTTGCCGCGCACCAGCAGGAAACGCCCCTCCTGCGTCAGCACTTTGGCCGGCAGCGATACCAGCTCGCTGACGCGCATGCCGGTCGCGTAGAGCAGCTCCAGCAGTGCCAGCCGACGTATGCGCGCCGGTTGCTCTGGGCCTTCAAGACCAGCTTCCTCTTCGGCGCGAGACAGCATGGCGTTGACGTCCTGCACCGTCAGCACCTTGGGCAGCGATCGCGCCTTTTTCGGCGCGTCGAGTATGGTCGTCGGATCGTCTCTGCGCAGTCCTTCGGCATAGAGGAACTTGTAGAACTGGCGCATCGCAGACAGGCGCCGGGCCTGCGACGTCGGTTGAAAGCCGCGCCGTGCGAGATCGGAGAGATAGGCCTTCAGATCCTCCCGCGATGCCGCCCCCAGGCTCACCTTGCGGCCCGAGAGAAAGTCAGAGAGATCGTCGAGGTCGCGCTCGTAGGAGGCTAGCGTGTTCTGCGCCGCGCCTCGTTCCGCGCTCAGCATCTCGAGAAACGCTTCGACCCTGGCGCGGCTCAGATCCGACATGGCGTTTCCTCCCGCTATTGCTCGACCGGATTGACCCGCTCGGAGGGGATGCGCACCGTGACATCCCGTTCCCGCGGCTCGACGAATACGACGAAGGACCACATGGCGGCGTAGACCATGCCGGCAATGGTGGCGCAGACGAACAGAAAGCGGAACAGGGTGGGCATTGGCGATCCTCGGCCAGTCATCGCAATAAATAGGTCTCGACGCCGGCCATACCAAGGGCGGGACAGTCCGGCTGCAATTGCAGCCATGGCTTGACGCTAGCCTCCTATATGTCAATAGGTCATGAAACAGTCGTGAACAGGCCGATGACCGATACGATCCTCAACCTTGCTCCCAGTCTGGGCGAGCGCGCCAAGGCAGCGCTCGGAAAACGCAATCTCGTGCTTGTCGGCCTGATGGGCGCGGGCAAGTCGGCGATCGGCCGGATCGTCGCGCAGCAGCTCGGCCTGCCTTTCGTCGACACGGACACCGAGATCGAGCGGGTCTCGCGCATGTCCATCAGCGAGCTCTTTGCGGCCTATGGCGAAGACGAGTTTCGCGCGCTTGAAACGCGCGTCATCAAACGTCTGCTGCGCACGGGGCCGCGCGTCGTTTCCACCGGCGGCGGGGCCTTCATCAACGACAAGACCCGTAAACAGGTCGAGCGCGGCGGGCTCTCCATCTGGCTGAATGCAGATCTCGAGGTTCTCTGGGAGCGGGTCAACAAGCGGGATCACCGCCCGCTGCTGAAGACCGAGAATCCGAAACAGACGCTCAAGGACCTGATGGACAAGCGCTATCCGATCTATGCGCTCGCCGACATCACCGTCCAGTCGCGCGACGTGCGCAAGGAAGTGATCGCCAACGAGGTCATGACCGCGGTGATCGAACATATCGGCAAGGACAAGACACAATGACGAAGCTCGATACATCAGAACGCCTGGTGCATGTGCCGCTGGGTGAGCGCTCCTATGACATCCTCATCGGCCCCGGCCTGATGGCGCGGGCCGGCGGCGAAATCTCGACCCGGATCAAGGGGCGCCGTGCGGCGATCGTCACCGACGAGAATGTCGGCGCGCGTTACCTCGATGGCCTGATGGACAGCCTGCAGACTGATGGCATCGAGGCGGTATCCGTCACGCTGCCGGCAGGCGAAAAGACCAAGAGCTTCGACTTTCTCACCAAGGTCTGCGACGTGCTGCTCGAAGCGCGCATCGAGCGCAACGATACCGTGATTGCGCTTGGCGGCGGTGTCATCGGGGATCTCACTGGTTTTGCCGCTGGCATCGTGCGCCGTGGTGTGCGCTTCGTGCAGATCCCGACCTCGCTGCTCTCGCAGGTCGACAGTTCCGTCGGTGGCAAGACGGGCATCAATGCCCGCCAGGGCAAGAACCTGATCGGCATCTTCAACCAGCCCGATCTCGTGCTTGCCGACACCGATGTCCTCGACACGTTGTCGGAGCGCGAATTCCGGGCCGGTTATGCCGAAGTTGCCAAATACGGCCTGATCGACAAGCCCGACTTTTTCGAATGGCTGGAGAAGAACTGGCGCGAGGTCTTTGCCGGCGGTGCGGCCCGCATCGAGGCGATTGCTGTTTCCTGTCAGGCCAAGGCCGATGTGGTGGCCGCCGACGAGCGTGAAAATGGTCGCCGCGCACTGCTCAATCTCGGCCATACCTTCGGTCATGCACTGGAAGCTGCAACCCAGTATGACAGCAGCCGGCTGGTGCATGGGGAAGGGGTGTCGATCGGCATGGTGCTCGCACATCGCTTCTCGGCCCGCATGAACCTCGTCAGCCCGGATCTCGCGGATCGTGTCGAAGCGCATCTGAAGGCCGTCGGCCTGCCAACCCGCATGGATGAGATCCCCGGCGAACTGCCGCCGACGGAGGTGCTGATGGATGCGATAGCGCAGGACAAGAAGGTCAAGGCTGGCCAGCTGACCTTCATCCTCACCCGTGGCCTCGGCCAGTCCTTTGTCGCCGACGACGTGCCTGCCTCCGAAGTCCAGCGTTTCATCGAGGAGATGCGTCCGTCATGATCGAGCAAGTTCTCTCCAACCTCGCCGACTACTGGCTGACACTCGCCGCGATCCTTGGGCTGATCTGCGCCTCGGCCTTCTTTTCCGGTTCCGAGACGGCGCTGACCGCGACGTCGCGGGCGCGCATGCACACGCTGGAGGTCAACGGTGACGACCGTGCGGGCGTGGTCAATATCCTCATCGAACGGCGCGACCGGCTGATCGGTGCGCTGCTGATCGGCAACAACCTCGTCAACATCCTGGCATCCTCGCTCACCACGAGCCTGTTCCTCGGTCTCTTCGGGGATTCCGGGGTCGCCATCGCCACGCTTTTGATGACCGTCCTGCTGGTGGTCTTTTCGGAGGTTCTTCCGAAAAGCTGGGCGATCTCCGCACCGGAGCGCTTTGCCCTTTTCGTCGGCCCACTCGTCCGGCCTTTCGTTGCGGTCGTGGGCCCGCTGTCCAGTCTCGTCAACTGGATCGTGCGCAAGCTGCTCGGCATGTTCGGGGTCTCGATTTCCGGTGAGGCCTCGATGCTTTCAGCGCATGAGGAGCTGCGCGGCGCCGTGGCGCTCCTGCATCGCGAGGGCTCCGTGGTGAAGGCTGACCGCGATCGTCTCGGCGGCGTACTGGATCTCGGCGAACTCGAGGTTTCCGACATCATGATCCATCGCACCGCCATGCGGGCCGTGAATGCCGATGAGCCGCCAGAGGTAGCCATCCGCAACGTGCTTGAAAGCCCTTATACCCGCATGCCGGTGTGGCGCGGGGCGACCGACAACATCATCGGCGTGATCCATGCCAAGGACCTGATCCGGGCGCTCGCCGAGCCGAATGTCGAGCCGCAGGACATCGACATCGTCAAGATCGCGCAGAAGCCATGGTTCGTGCCTGACACCACGAACCTCAAGGATCAGCTCAACGCCTTCCTGCGTCGTAAGACCCATTTCGCCGTCGTCGTTGACGAATACGGTGAGGTGCAGGGCGTCGTCACGCTTGAGGATATTCTGGAGGAGATCGTCGGCGATATTTCCGACGAGCACGACCTTGAAATTCAGGGTGTTCGCCAGGACAGCGACGGTTCGATCGTGGTTGACGGCGGCGTGCCGATCCGAGACCTGAACCGCGCCATGGACTGGCAGCTGCCGGACGAGGAAGCGACAACCATCGCCGGTCTCGTCATTCACGAGTCAAAATCGATTCCCGAGGAGCGGCAGGCCTTCACCTTCTACGGCAAGCGCTTCGTGGTGCTGAAGCGCGAGAAGAACCGCATTACCCGTCTGCGCATTCGACCGATCGACCCGACAGAGCCGCAGACCTGATCGTGGCGAAGGTCACCAGCGTGTAGGTTCCCCCGGGGCCGCCGGCTCGATTGCAAGAGCATGCAGGCCGGCGTCCAGCTCCGGTTTCAGAACGTCGGTCACGGCGCGGTGGCGTGCGATCCTTGTCATGCCTGCGAATGCCTGTGCCACGATCCGCACGCGCATGTGGGTCTCACCCGTGCCGGTGATGTCGGGCTGATGGCCGGCATGGTGGTGGCTCTCGTCGATCACGGTCAGGCGTTCGGGTTTGAAGGCCTCCGTCAGTCGCGTCTCGATTGTCTGCCGCACGGACATGGTCGACCTCTCTCTGCTGCTTCGCAAAACGCCCCACAAAGCGCGCAACATTCTGTTTTGTCAATTCTTGTCCGACCTCTGCCAACGCCCCATAATTACCCGATGAAACTCGACTCGAAATACTTCGATCGGATCCGCACCCGGCGAAAGCGGGAGGCCGAGCCCGAACCATCCAAACCAGTGTGCCAATGGGACGGCTGCGACAAGCCGGGTGCCCATCGTGCACCTGTGGGCCGGCATGCCGAAGGACAGTTCTTCCTCTTCTGCTTCGAGCACGTGAAGGACTACAACAAGGGCTACAACTACTTCTCCGGCCTTTCCGACACGGAGATCGCACGTTACCAGAAGGAGGCGATCACCGGTCATCGCCCCACCTGGACCGTGGGCGTCAACAAGGCGGCGAAGGCGAGCCCGCTCCACTCCACCATGCGTTCGGGCTCGGCTGCGTCACAGGCGCGCATGAAGGACCCGTTCGGCTTCGTCCAGCAAGGGCGCGGCGGTGCCTCGCGCTACCAGGCGGCGGATCGGAAACTCAAGACCTTGGAGGCGAAAGCGTTGGATACGCTGGGGCTTACCGTCAGTTCCACGCCGACCGATATCAAGACCCGCTACAAGGAGCTTGTAAAAAAACACCATCCTGACGCAAATGGCGGAGACAGGGCTTCTGAAGAGCGTTTTCGCGCTGTTATTGAAGCCTACAAATTGTTAAAGCAGGCCGGTTTCTGTTAATCCGAACACACAGCAGCGATGAGATGCGGCCGGTCGGTGGCGCCCGGCATGGAGAAACGATGAGCAAAATTGATCTTGATATTACCAATCTCCCCGACACCACCGTGTCGGTGCGCGAAGTGTTTGGTATCGACAGTGACATCCGGGTGCCCGCCTATTCCAAGGGTGACGCCTATGTGCCGGATCTCGATCCGGACTATCTCTTCGATCGTGAAACCACGCTCGCCATTCTCGCCGGCTTTGCTCACAACCGCCGCGTTATGGTCTCCGGCTTCCACGGCACGGGCAAGTCGACGCATATCGAGCAGGTCGCTGCCCGCCTCAACTGGCCCTGCGTGCGCGTCAACCTCGACAGCCATGTCAGCCGTATCGATCTCGTCGGCAAGGACGCCATCGTCCTCAAAGACGGCAAGCAGATCACCGAATTCAAGGACGGCATCCTGCCCTGGGCATACCAGCACAACGTCGCGCTCGTCTTCGACGAATATGATGCCGGCCGCCCGGATGTTATGTTCGTCATCCAGCGCGTTCTGGAAAGCTCGGGCCGCCTGACGCTGCTCGACCAGAGCCGCGTCATTCGCCCGCATCCCGCCTTCCGCATTTTCGCGACCGCCAACACGGTCGGCCTCGGCGATACGACCGGCCTCTATCACGGCACGCAGCAGATCAACCAGGCGCAGATGGACCGCTGGTCGATCGTCACGACGCTGAACTACCTGCCGCATGACAAGGAAGTCGACATCGTCTGCGCCAAGGTGAAGAGCTTCGGCTCTACCGCCGAGGGTCGCGACACCGTCTCGCGAATGGTTCGCCTTGCCGACCTCACGCGTGCGGCCTTCATCAACGGCGATCTGTCGACCGTCATGAGCCCGCGTACCGTCATCACCTGGGCTGAAAACGCCGAGATCTTCGGCGATGTTGCCTTCGCCTTCCGCGTCACTTTCCTCAACAAGTGTGACGAGCTGGAACGCACGCTGGTGGCCGAGCAGTATCAGCGCGCCTTCGGCGTGGAACTCAAGGAAAGTGCGGCCAATATCGTGCTTGGCGCATAAGGACTGATCGGCATGGCAGGGCGCGGCGACAATTCGAAGGCCAAGGCAGGCGGCGTGGTGGACATGGAGCCGATGCGCCGTGCGATCACCGGCTGCGTACGCTCGATCGCGGGTGACCCGCAGGTCGAAGTCGCCTTTGCCAACGAGCGCCCGGGTCTCGCCGGCGAACGCATCCGTTTGCCGGAACTGTCCAAGCGTCCGACCGCCCATGAGCTTGCCGTGACCCGTGGTCTCGGCGATAGCATGGCGCTCAGGCTCGCCTGCCATGACCAGAAGGTCCATGCCAGCATGGCGCCGCAGGGTGCCGATGCCCGCGCCATCTTCGATGCCGTGGAGCAGGCGCGCGTCGAGTCGCTCGGCTCGCTACGCATGCCGGGTGTCGCCTCCAACATCCAGTCGATGAACACCGAGAAATACGCGAAAGCGAACTTCTCGACGATCAGCCGCCAGGAAGACGCGCCGATCCAGGAAGCCGTGGCCATGCTGGTGCGCGAAAAGCTCACCGGCCAGAAGGCGCCGGAAACCGCCGGCAAGGTGCTCGACCTCTGGCGCCCGTTCATCGAGGACAAGGCCGGTGCCGACCTCGACAATCTCGCCAAGGTCATCGAAGACCAGCAGGCCTTTTCCCGCGTGATCCGCCACATGCTGTCGGCCATGGAAATGGCCGAGGACATGGGCGACGATCAGGAGCAAAGCGAGGACGAGCAGTCCACCGACGAGGAGCAGCCGCGCAGCGGCGAACAGGACCAGGAGAGCTCGGAAGAAGAGGCCGGCCAGGATTCCGCCCCCGCAGAAGAAAGCGAAGCCTCGCAAGAGCAGCTCGACGACGGCGAGATGGATGGTGCCGAGATCTCCGAAGAGGAGATGTCGGACGAGGGTGATGACGACAGCGAGACGCCCGGCGAAATGCGCCGTCCGGCAACGCCCTTCGACGATTTCAACGAGAAGGTCGACTACAAGATCTTCACCCAGGAATTCGACGAGGAAATCACCGCCGAAGAACTCTGCGACGAGGCCGAGCTCGACCGGCTGCGGGCCTTCCTCGACAAGCAGCTCGCTCACCTGCAGGGTGCCGTCGGACGCCTCGCCAACCGGCTGCAGCGCCGCCTGATGGCGCAGCAGAACCGCTCCTGGGACTTCGACCTCGAAGAGGGGTATCTCGATCCGGCGCGCCTCACGCGCCTGATCATCGACCCCATGCAGCCGCTCTCCTTCAAGAAGGAGAAGGACACGAAGTTCCGCGATACGGTCGTTACGCTGGTCATCGACAATTCCGGCTCGATGCGCGGCCGTCCGATCACGGTTGCGGCCTCCTGCGCCGATATTCTCGCCCGCACGCTTGAGCGTTGCGGCGTCAAGGTCGAGATCCTTGGCTTCACTACCAAGGCCTGGAAGGGCGGACAGTCCAGAGAGAAGTGGCTCGCAGGCGGCAAGCCGCCGGCGCCCGGCCGTCTCAACGATCTGCGCCACATCATCTACAAGTCGGCGGACGCCCCATGGCGCCGGTCGCGCCGCAATCTCGGCCTGATGATGCGCGAAGGCCTGCTCAAGGAAAACATCGATGGCGAGGCGCTGATGTGGGCGCATAACCGCCTGATCGGTCGCCGTGAGCAGCGCAAGATCCTGATGATGATCTCGGATGGCGCCCCGGTCGACGATTCGACGCTGTCGGTGAACCCCGGCAATTATCTGGAGCGGCATCTGCGCGCTGTCATCGAGCAGATTGAAACGAAGTCGCCGGTCGAGTTGCTCGCCATCGGCATCGGCCACGACGTCACGCGTTACTATCGTCGCGCCGTCACCATCGTCGACGCCGACGAACTGGCCGGCGCCATGACCGAACAGCTTGCCTCGCTGTTCGAGGAGAAGCCCTCTGGCGGCACGGGCCGGGCGCGCCTGCGTGCCTGAGCGGGCGCGCTCCCGCAGCCTGTTCGGCAGCGTCGCAGCGCTGTCGGCGGCCCTGACGCTGTCGTCCTGCACGCCCGCCGTGATTGCGCCTGGCGAGACCCTTCCGATTGAGGTTGGCAGTGATGTAATCCGCTTGCTTGGCGGGGATGCCAGCCTCGCGCCCGGGCTCACCTTTGTCGGAGGCTTGGAGCTTTCGTCCTCCGAGCCGTTGTTCGGCGCTTTCTCCTCCATCCGGTTTCGCGACGCGCAGGCGTTTCTCGGCGTTTTCGATACCGGCTACTGGATCGAGGGCCGGATCGTCCGGGATGAAGAGGGTCGCCTCGCGGGCATCGAGGCCGTGCGTCTGGCGCCATTGCTAGACCGTTCCGGGCGCGAAAGTACCAGCAAGTCCCAGGTGGATGCGGAAAGTCTCGCCATAGAGGGCGACCATGCCTATGTGGGCTTCGAACAGCGGCATCGTCTCCTCCGGTATGCGCCCTTGCAGGATCTGGGCAAGGCATTGCCATCCGAGGCGATCGCGTTTCCTTTTGACCTCGATCGGCTGGATAGCAATGGCGGCATCGAGGCTCTAGCCCTTGCCCCCGTGGATCATCCGCTCGCAGGCGGCCTGGTGGCGCTCTCCGAACGGAGCCTGGACGAGAACGGCAATATCTATGCGGCGATCCTCGGAGGGCCCTTGGCCGGCGAGTTCCGTGTGCGCCCGCACGATGAATTCGAGATCACCGATGGCGTCTTCCTGCCGGATGGTGACCTGCTCCTGCTCGAGCGCCGTTTCTCGATCGCCACCGGTGTCGGCATGCGGATGCGCCGGATAGATGGCTCGACCATCCAGCCGGGTGCGGTGGTGGATGGAGAAATCCTGCTTGAAGCCGATTACGCGTCGCAGATCGACAACATGGAAGGCATAGACGCCTTGCCGCAGCACGACGGTTCGGTTCGGCTCATCGTGGTGTCGGACGACAATCATTCCATCCTGCAGCGCACGCTGATGCTGGAATTCCGTCTCGCGTCGCAGGGCTGAGTTCCCCTTACCCCAAAAGCAAAACAGCCCCGGTCTCCCGAGGCTGTCTTACAGTTCAGGCCATTTGGCCCTCAGGCGGTGCGCGATGTGGCCGGCATGGGCCGCAACACGCTCATCAGCGCTCCATAGGGCAGCAGCATGATGAAGCCGATCAGCATTTTCACGCCGAAATCGGCGATGGCCCAGGAGATCCAGCGCGGTGCTTCCGCCGTCATGACGCCGAGGATCGGCGCTGCGGCGATGGCGAAATCGTCGTTCGGTCCAAGGAAGCCGAAGGCCGGCGCAAAGGTGAGGGAGAAAAAGATCGCGGTATCGAGCACGGAGCCGATCAGCGAGCCGAGGAGCGGCGCCTTCCACCAGGATTGCTGGCGCAGCCTGTTGAAGACGGCGATATCGAGCAACTGGCCAACCAGGAAGGCCGAGCCGGAGGCGATCGCGATGCGTGGCGTGGCGAGCAGGATCGACAGGAGAACGCCGGCGATAAAGCCGACCAACACCACACGACGGGCCACCCGCGGGCCAAACTGCCGGTTGGTCAGGTCGGTGACGAGAAACGCGATGGGGTAGGTGAAGGCGCCGAAGGTCAGGAGATCGGCGAGATTGATGCCGGCGAGTGTCGCATGCAGCGGATACTGCACGAGGAAGTTGGAGGCGACGACAACGGCCGTCATCAGCAGGCTGTAGATAAGGATATGGCGCGTGATCAGCATTTTTTTATCCTGGGTGATGCCACCAGTTGGAGGGACAATGATGTGAACAGAGGCTGCCGCGACAGATTTCTGCGCGCGTGCTCACCCCAAACGAAAAGGCTTGCCCGGAGAACCGGCCAAGCCTTCCGAAAGTCTTGCCGATGGCTGCGATTACGCGGCTTCAGCGGTCTTCTTGACGATCTGGCGACGCAGCAGACGTGCGCGCATGCTCAGTTCGTTTTCGGAGGCCTTGATCAGGAATGCATCGAGACCACCGCGATGCTCGACCGTGCGCAGGGCGGCAGCCGAGACGCGCAGGCGGAAGCGCTGGTTCAGAGCGTCCGAGATCAGCGTGACGTCGCAAAGGTTCGGCAGGAACCGACGCTTGGTCTTGTTGTTCGCGTGGCTCACGTTGTTGCCCGACTGGACGCCCTTGCCGGTCAATTCGCAACTGCGGGACATGGTACACCTATTGTTTTTCTAGGCCATCGCATCGCTTCCGGCCAAATGCCGGCGAGGCAATCCAACAGCGTCTGATTGGAAAGTTGCGGTTCTATAGTCAGTGAGAACCGGCGCGTCAAGCCAAACCTTGGATTTTCCGGGTGGCAGAGAGGCTGTAGGATATTTTCTTGCCACAGTCCACCGTGAGTATGCATTCTCGATTGTGCCGATCTTCCGGCCATGCACCATCTGGAGACCGCGCCTTGCGTCCAACCGGCCTCGCCCTTGCCTTCCTTGCCCTGATGCCGGCCACCGCCGGTGCGTCTGATTACCGCTATGACACAAGCTACAGCGTAGCGCTGGGGATCCTGCCGATTGCCCGCATGACGTTTCAGACGGAGGTGATATCCGAGCGCTACACGATCTCCGGGCAGTTCCATTCCTCCGGCCTCGTCGACATCGTCCGTGAGGTTGCCGCCAAGAGCACCGTGACCGGTACGCTCGCCGGTGGCCGGATGCTGCCCCGGCGCTATGCGCTCGACTATAAGAGCGGCAAACGGGCAAGTACTTACGAAGTGCTGTTTTCGGGCGGTAATGTCGTGGAGACCCGCGTCAAGCCAGAGCGTCGCAAGCCGAACTCCTGGGTGCCGGTCACGCCCGCTGACCTCAAGGCCGTGCTCGACCCGATCGGCGCCCTGCTGATCCCTGGCGATGCGGATGTCTGCGGACAGACGTTGCCCGTCTATGACGGCGAGAGCCGGTTGGATCTGGTGCTCTCCCCCAACCGCTCCGAGCGCTTTTCAGCCGGCAAGGCGAAGGGCGAAGCCATCGTGTGCTCGGTGCGCTACGTGCCGAAATCGGGCTACCGCAAGGGCCGCAAGGATATCGAATACCTCCAGTCTGTGTCCGGCATGGAGATCTGGTTTGCCAAGACCGCGACGCTGAAGCTATATGCTCCTGTCTACGCGAAGATCCCGACCCGCTACGGGACCGTGCATGTGACCGCGGAAAAGTTCGACGGCTAGTTTTTTGCGGGCGAGCCCGCATCAGGGGATTTCATGAAGACCAAGGCAACGCTCATCGGGTTCACGGCGATCCTGATGTGGTCCTTCCTCGCGCTCATGACGGCGGCATCCGGCACCATGCCGCCCTTCCAGCTGTCGGCCATCACCTTCGCGATCGGCAGCCTGCCGGGCATTCTGCTCTTCATGGTGCGGCCGGAACGTCTCAAGGCGTTGCGCCAGCCGCCGAAGGTCTGGCTCGCCGGCGTCGGTGGCTTGTTCGGCTATCATTTCCTCTATTTCACGGCGCTCCGGAATGCGCCCGCCGTAGAGGCCGGATTGATCGCCTATCTCTGGCCGCTGCTGATCGTCGTCGGGTCGGCCCTGCTGCCGGGCGAGAAGCTTCGCTGGCATCATATTGTCGGGGCGATGTGCGGTCTGGCGGGTACGGTGCTGATCGTGGCGAAGAACGGGCTCGCCTTTGATCCCGCCTATGCCCTCGGCTATTTCACCGCCTTTCTCTGCGCCTTCACCTGGGCTGCCTATTCGCTGGTCAGCCGCAAGTTCGATGCGGTCTCCACTGACGTCGTCACCGGCTTCTGCCTCGCCACCTCGCTCCTGTCGCTTGTCTGCCACCTCCTGCTCGAAACCACGGTCTGGCCGGATACGACGTCGCAATGGCTTGCGGTGGTCGGCCTCGGTCTCTTGCCGGTGGGGCTCGCCTTCTATGTCTGGGACTATGGGGTCAAGAACGGCGACATCCAGATCCTCGGCGCTTCGAGCTATGCAGCACCGCTTCTGTCCACGCTGATCCTGATCATTTTTGGGTTTGGGGATATTAGCGTCAGAATTGGCCTGTCCTGCCTGCTGATCACCGGTGGTGCAGTGCTGGCCGCGCGGGATATGCTCTTCAGGAAACAGAAACTCCGGACCTGACCAGGAGGCCATATGGCTCTCGCGACCAGCATCCTATGGCTCTCGGTCGCACTGGGTTTGAGCTATCTCTGGATTTTGCCGCGCGAAAAGACCCTCTTCCGGGCGGCATGGAAGACATTGCCTGTCTTGCTTTTGGCGCTTTATGCCTTGCTGGTGGGCGCCCATCCGCTTCTCGTTCTGGCTCTCGCTCTCGGGGCGCTCGGTGACCTGGCGCTCGCCTTCGAAGGTGACCGTGCCTTTGTCGGCGGCGTGGCGTTTTTTCTCTCGGCGCATGTCGCCTATATCGCCCTGCTGCTCATGCTGGCGGATCCGGCAATCGCTTTCGGCGAACCCTGGCGCATCATCGCCGGCGCCGTCATCGCGCTCCTGACATGCGGGGTGCTCTTCCGCATCTGGGGGGCGGCCGGTCGCATGGCCGTCCCGATCGGCATCTACGTGCTGATGTTCATGATTCTGGTGTGGTTGACACTTGGCCTTGCGAACCCCCTCGTCTTTGTCGGGGCCGCGCTGTTTATCCTTTCCGACATCGTTCTGGCGATCCGGAAATACTGGTCGGGGCCGAACCACCCAAGGGATAGCCAAGCCGCCCACTTCGTCTGGGTGACCTACTATGCCGCGCAGGTGGTTCTGACGCTGACGCTGTCGGATTACTGACCCGGAGCCCAGCCGGGTGCCGCCATCTCGAAGACTGAGAAGTCGAAGCCCGGGGCGACGGTGCAGCCGACCAGCGTAAAGTCGCCAAGGCTCTCGGCCGACTGCCATTCATTGGCCGCGATCACGGCCTGGGGACGCTGCCCGGCGGCGAAGTCGAGGCCAAGGACCACCGTCTGAGCCGTCACGCCGTCGAGGGAGCGATGCAGGGCGAGCGGTGCGCCGGCGTAATAGTGCCAGGCCTCCGAGGCGTCCACGACCTTGTGCCAGTGCGAGCGTTCGCCCGCCTCCAGAAGGTAGTAGATCGCTGTGGAATGGCCGCGTGGGCCGCCGTTTTCGTCGCGATAAGTTTCCGTGTACCAGCCTCCCTCTGGATGGCGTTGCATGCCGAGGGTTGCGATGATGTCCTTTGCCTGCATCAGAATGTGTCCTTGCGCTTGCGGATCTCGGCAAAGACTTCCTCATTGGTCGCGTCCGCCATGCCGAGTGTCTTGCGGATATCCGGGTCGCCGGCCCGCAGGAAGGGGTTGGTTTCCTTTTCCAGCCCGATTGTTGTCGGAATGGTGAAGTCGCCGCGCTTGCGTTGCATCTCGATCAGTTCCACCCGGGACTTCAGGCGCATGTTGTCCGGATCGATCGTCAGAGCGAAACGCGCATTCGACAACGTGTATTCATGGCCGAAATAGACCACGGTTTCGTCCGACAGGGCGGCGAGTTTCTGCAGCGAATGCCACATGTCCATGGCCGAGCGCTCGAAGAGGCGACCGCATCCGAGCGCAAACAGGGTGTCGGCGGCGAAGAGCAGCATGTCCTCTGGCAGGTGATAGCATATGTGACCTGCCGTGTGGCCCGGTGTTTCGATGATCCGCACCGGCCGGTTGCCGAAGATGAATTCGTCGCCGTCGCCAACCGTCCGGTCGATGCCGGGGATTGCTACGGCCTCGTTGCGGGGGCCGATGATCTCGCAGCCGAATTTCTCCTTCAATGCGAGATTGGCCTCGACATGGTCGCCGTGGTGATGGGTGGTGAAGATATGGGTAATCGTCCATCCCCGCTTTTCCGCGGCCTTGACGATCGGGTCCAGTTCGGGCGCGTCGATGGATGCCGTCTGCCCGGTCTCCGGGCAATGGAGGAGGACGCCGAAGTTGTCACTTCGGCAGAGGAATACCTCGATCTGCAGTGATTTCATTGTTGATCCGCTTTTTTATGTCCCACCTCGTTGGGCCGAATGTAGCTGTTCGTGGCTTGAAGTCCAAGGATGGGCTGCTAACAATAAGTTCATGCATGTCGATATCGTCGATCTGAGGCAGTTCTATTACACGATGCTCGGACGCGTGGCGGAGCAGTCCATTGCGCTTGCCCTGTCCTCGGTCTGGGCCCGTCTGCCGCAGGAGCGCCTGGTCGGCATCGGCTACTGTATCCCTTTCCTCGAACGCTTCCGCGCCGATACCGAGCGCACCATGGCCTTCATGCCGGCGGGGCAGGGGGCGGTGAACTGGCCGGTCGGCGAGCCCTCGGCCACGGCGCTTGTTTTCGACGAGGAACTTCCGCTGCCGGACAGCTCGGTCGACCGGGTGCTGATGGTGCATTCGCTGGAATTTGCCGAAAATCCGCGCGAGACCTTGAAAGAGATCTGGCGGGTGCTGGCGCCTGGCGGACGGCTCGTTATCGTCGTGCCGAACCGCAGGGGCGTCTGGGCGCGCATGGAGCACACACCCTTCGGCTCCGGTCGCCCCTATTCGCGCGGCCAGCTCACCTCGCTCCTGCGCGAGACCAATTTCACGCCGGGCGCTTCAGCGGAAGCGCTGTTCTTCCCGCCATCCAAGATCCGGGCGATTCTCAGGCTCCGGCGTGCCTTCGAGCGTCTCGGTAGCCTGCTCTGGCCGGCTTTTTCCGGTGTGATCGTGGTCGAGGCGCAGAAGCGGCTCTATCAGGGCCTGCCTGTGGCGTCCCGGGCATCGCGCCGTGTCTTCGCGCCGGTGCTGGCTCCACAGGGCGTTCCGACCACGCGCAACCTGCCACCTGCAGCCTGACGCGGTCCGCGAGGTTGCCGGCTGGGGCGGCGCTCGTCCGCCTCGACAAACGGTGCTTTCCGCAGTAATCCCAAGCCTATGTGAAGGGTTGGTCTCTCGCCGCCCGACGGGCCGGGAAGCAACCGCATGAACGCCTCGACAAAGCCAATACCCCGCGCCGGGGTCATGGAGATCGCCGCCTATGTTCCGGGCAAGGAGCATGCGGGCGGGTTGCAGCGTGTCTACAAGCTCTCCTCCAACGAGACGCCGCTCGGTCCCAGCCCCAAGGCCATCGAAGCCTTTCAGGCCGCAGCGGGAAAGCTCGAGATCTATCCCGATGGCCAGGCACGTGTTCTGCGCGACGCCATCGCGGAAGTGCATGGGCTGAACCCCGCCAATATCCTTTGCGGCAATGGTTCTGGCGAATTGCTGGCCCTGCTCGCCAACATCTATCTCGGTCCCGGCGACGAGGCTATCGTCACCGAGCACGGCTTCCTGCTCTATCGCATCCAGATCCTCGCGGCTGGCGGGACGCCGGTTACCGTTCCCGAGATCGATCGGCGGGTCGATGCCGATGCGATCCTTGGCGCCGTCACCGAGCGGACGAAGATCGTTTTCCTCACCAATCCCGGCAATCCGACCGGCACCTATGTGCCCTATGCCGACATCAAGCGGCTGCATGCAGAGCTTCCGCCGCATGTGATCCTCGTGCTTGATGCGGCCTATGCCGAATATGTCCGCCGCAACGATTACGAGGCAGGCATCGCGCTCGTTTCGGCCAACCGCAACGTTGTCATGACGCGCACCTTCGCCAAGGTCTACGGCCTTGCGGCGCTGCGCATCGGCTGGATCTACGGCCCTTCCGAGATCATCGATGCGATGAACCGGGTACGCGGGCCGTTCAACATCAACACGCCGGCGCTTTTCGCAGGAGCCGCCGCCATGCGCGACCAGGCGCATGTGGCCAAGGCCGTCGAACACAATCAGATCTGGCTTGCACGGGTCTCGGAAGCGCTCACCGCACTCGGCCTTGAGGTCACCCCTTCGGTTACCAATTTCATCCTGATCCACTTCCCCGACCGGAACGGAAAGCGCGCACCAGATGCCGATGCCTTCCTGACATCGCGCGGCTTCGTCTTGCGCGCCGTCGCGTCCTATGGTTTTCCCAATGCACTCCGCATGACGATCGGCAGCGAAGAGGCCAATACCGGCGTGATCGCTGCCCTCACCGAATTCATGGAACGCACGTGATGTCTGAAATCCTGTTCAACCGCATCGCCCTGATCGGCATCGGCCTCATCGGCTCGTCGATCGCCCGCGACGTCAAGAAGCTCGGCCTCGCGAAGGAGGTTGTCATCTCGACTCGCAGCGCCGAGACGCTGAAGCGGGCGGCAGAGCTGGAGCTTGGGACGTCTTACGTTGCCTCCGCCGCCGAAGCCGTGAAGGATGCGGATCTCGTCATCGTTTCGGTGCCGGTAGGCGCGTCGGAAGCTGTGGCCCGGCAGATCGCGCCGAACCTCAAGCCAGGCGCCATTGTCACCGATGTCGGCTCGACCAAGGCCTCCGTCATCGCCCAGATGGCGCCGCATATGCCAGACGGCGTACATTTCATCCCCGGTCACCCGCTGGCAGGTACGGAAAAGTCCGGCCCGGATGCCGGCTTCCCCGGTCTGTTCAAGGGCCGCTGGTGCATCTTCACGCCGCTCGAAGGCACGGACGGCGAGGCGATGGCCCGTCTGCGCGGCTTCTGGGAGGCGCTGGGATCGATGTGTGACGAGATGGATCCGCAGCACCACGACAAGGTGCTCGCCATCGTCTCGCACCTGCCGCACATCATCGCCTACAACATCGTCGGCACGGCCGATGATCTGGAAACGGTGACGGAATCGGAAGTGATCAAGTATTCGGCCTCTGGTTTCCGCGATTTCACCCGTCTCGCCGCCTCCGACCCGACCATGTGGCGGGATGTCTGCCTGCACAACAAGGATGCGATCCTCGAAATGCTGGCGCGTTTTTCGGAAGACCTCGCCTATCTGCAGCGGGCGATCCGCTGGGGCGAGGGCGACAAGCTGTTTGAGCTCTTCTCGCGCACCCGTACCATCCGCCGCTCGATCGTCCAGGCCGGCCAGGATGTCGACGTACCGGACTTCGGCCGTCATACCCTCGACAAGTAGGCAACTCTCACTTCAGAGTGGCGGGATCTGCCCGAGCGGGATGAAGCCGAGCGAGGCGATGCCGTTCTGGATGGTGATTTCGGCCTCGCTGTCGTCGCGGCCGAAGGCGAGCGCTCTAAGCACATTGGCGACATTGTCGACCATGTCTTCCTGTTCGGGATAGGCCTTCTTCACGGCATCGCGCCAGGCGCGGATCTGTTCGACCTCGATCTTGATCCGCCCCGACAGCAGCCCGTCGTCACCCACTTCGAACGGGCCGCTCAGGGTCAACACCCGGCCTTCGCCGAGATCGACCACCATGCGGCGGATCTCGCCCCTTGTGCCGTAGAGCTTCTGCTCCTGCGCGACCCTGGGATCGAGCAAGCCGCCCTTGTCGGCGAAGGTCGCGTCGAGACTGGCTGAGACGGGTGGGAGCGCGATTTTCTCACCATCGACAGAGAGCGTGACATCGCGCACCAGCGTCGCATAATCGAGATTGCCCTCGTTCTGGCGCACATGCGACTGGGCGCTGGGTGCCGTCACCTGCAGCTGAAGGCTGGAAACGGTCGAGGTCACCGTGGCGTTCAGCCCTTCCATCATCAGCGAGCTACGCGACAGGCCTGACAGTCCGATGCGGAAGCTCGACTGCATGTTGGTCCAGTCGAGCGCCGTGTTGAAACCGAGCGCCGAGCGGATCTCGGCCGGCGCATCCATCTCCCAGACGATGTGACCGGGATTGTAGATCTGCGCTGCCGCCCGGACGGGGCCAAATGAGGCGGCGACACCCTGGAAATGGTCGTCCAGGGAAAGCCGCGAGCAGTTGAGCCGGAAGCGGAAGGGATAGCCGCCCATGGTCGCGTCTTCACAGGCGGCGGTGACGCCTGCCGGATTTCCGCCGCCGAAGAAGCTCAAAATGCGATTGCGCAGGAATTCTGCCGCGAAATACCAGGCCACGCTATAGACAGCGATGACAAGGACGATCAAAACCCCGAGCCGAAGCACCTTGCGGCTGATCGGGCTTTGCGGCGCGGTCGGGATGGCCATGGGTGCTCCTCGTTGCGATCTTTTCGTCTCTTGGATTGGCTTGCGATATGGACGAATTTTGGGTCTTTGGCTACGGCTCGCTGATGTGGAACCCGGGCTTTCCCTATGAAGAGCGGGTGCTTGCCCACTTGGGTGGCTATCGGCGTGCGCTCTGCGTTCGCTCCTATGTCCACCGTGGCACCGAACAGCGCCCCGGTCTCGTGCTCGGGCTCGATCGTGGCGGCTCCTGCAAGGGGGTCGCCTTCCGAGTCGCGCCATCCGAGTGGCAAGCCACCGTGGACTATCTGCGCGAACGCGAACTTGTCACCAGCGTTTATCTCGAGCGCCATGTTCGTGCCCGGCTCGGCGACGGGCGGGATGTCCGGGCCCTCACCTACGTCATTGACCGTGCCCATCCGCAATATGCCGGCGCCGTCACCGTGGAGGAGGCCGCCCGCATCGTCGGTAGGGCCGTCGGACGATCCGGCCCCAATCCCGTCTATGTTGCCAACACGGTCGCCCACATGCGCGAACTTGGCATCCGCGACCATTGGCTCGAAAGTGTCGCCTCGGCTATCGGTGCCGATCAAGGGCGCGACTGAGCCATTCGCGTCTGCAATGCGCTCAAAGCGCCCCGAGTTCCTTCAGGCGGTTGACGGCCGTCGGCGGCAGGGGCAGATGCGGATTCTCCTTCGCCGTCTTCACCAGGAGTTCGTCGCTGGCCGCTTCCAGCTGCCGCATGAGCGTCTCGTGGAAGACATCCGGATCGAGACCCGGCTCGATCGGCGGCAGGATGCGGACAACGAAATGGCCGGGAAAGCGCAGGAACTTGCGGCGCGGCCAGAAGAGGCCCGGATGCATGGCAACGGGCACGACAGGCACGTTGATGTCGCGGTAGAGGCGGGCGATGCCATATTTGTAGTCGGGTGCTGCACCCGGCGGACGGCGGGTGCCCTCGGGATAGATGATCAACTGGCGGCCACTCGCCATTTCCATTTTGGTGCGCTCGATCACCTGGGCCATGACCTTGCCCTTGGCACCGCGATTGACCGGGATCATTCGCTGTTTTGCGACATACCATCCGAAGACCGGGATCCACATCAGCTCGCGCTTGAGGATATAGACCGGGTCATCCAGCCAGGGCAGCAGCGCATAGGTGTCCCAGAAGGACTGGTGCTTGGGTGCCAGGATATAGCCGCCGCTCTTCGGGATGTTTTCGAGCCCCTCGACCGTGAAGGTCGTGCCGACGATCTTTTCCATCAGCCAGTGATTGGCGCGCGCCCAGTCCTTCGGCACGAAGAAGGCTTTCTTCCGCGGCAGCAGGAAATAGACCGGCGACAGCACGATCATCCGGAGGATCAGATTGGCGTAAAAGGCGATGTTGAAGAGTATGGAACGCAGCGGGATCATGTCATGGGGCTTTCGAGGGCGGGCGAAACCGTCCTTAGAGCAAAAGTCCCGCGAGCAAAAGCGTCCGCGTTGTGCTGCCGGTCAGGATATGCGGCCAGATTGGGTGATTTCTCCCTCGGGGCGCAGTCCCTGATCGCGACTCCAGCCAGTCAAGCCCCTGATATAGGCGATGACCGTCTTGCCGTATTCGGCAAGCATGGTGCGCATCGCGTCCGGTTCGCTGTACCAGTTTTTCGTCTTGAGATCGGCATTGACCACGGGATAGCCGATGAAGGTCGTGTCCGGATCGCTGCGGCGCAGCTCCATCAGGCTGCGGGCGAGATGATAGTTGCTGGTTACCACAAGCACGGTCCTGTAGCCCTTGTCGCGGATCCACATCGCGGTTTCGTTGGCGTTGCCGATCGTGTCGATTGCACCGTAGCCGATGTCGACGCAGCATTCGAAGAGGTCCGGCGAGGTGCGGGTGGTCTTGCGGATCTGACCCGCCGTGGTGGCCGGATTGACGCCTGATATCAGCAGTCTTTCGCCATAACCGCGTTTCAGTAGGCCGATCGCCTGCTCGATGCGCTGATATCCGCCTGTCAGCACCACAATGGCATCCGCTTTCACCGTCTCTGGCGGGCGCATGTTGGTAACCGAATCAGCAAAGACGAGGAAGCCTGCCACGAGCACGGCGACACACAGGATCAGCGTCATGCCGCCATAACGCAAGGCCCTGCGGAGCAGGCCTTTTCGCGCGAAGAGGCCGTCTGCCGGAGGAGGCAGGCCGCCGTCGCTCGACGGTTGTTTCGACGTCATCCGATCCATGCTCATAGCCCGTGAATAACCGGGATTTCCCACAGCGAACAGGCGGCTTTAAGGCAAGTCAACATGCGAGTTTTCTTCAGTCGTCCAGAAGACCGTCGGTGCGGGCCGGATCGGAGCGGACGAGATCGATCTCGTAGATCGTGCGCATCACGGTGAGCCGCGCCGTCAGCGTCGTCAGGAGTGCGATGACGATCATGGTCGCGAAGATGCCGAGATAGCCGCTCCAGCCGATCGTGAACGTGCCGAAGAGGGCCGTCGCCTGGTCGCTTTGTGGCGTCGCCAGCGAACGGCTCTGCCAGAAACTTGCGAGCGCAAAGAAGCTGGCGGCGAGGAAGCCACCCGCTGCTGCGCCCTTCAGGCTGATCTTCAGAAAATGCTTCTGAAATTCCTGGGCGACAAACGCACCCTCCGCGCCGACAAAATGCAGGACCTCGATGATGTGGCGATTGCCGGAAAGCGCACCCCGCGTGGCGAAGATGACGGTCAGCACCATGGCTGTAAAGACCAGGATCAGAATGCCGGAGCCGATCAACACGGTGGTCCGCGCCATCTGCACCAGTCGATCGACCCAGGTGCGATGGTCGTCGAGGAAGGCCTGCGGCACCTCCTCCTTCAGCAACGCCCGCATCGCTTCGAAATCGGGCGGATTGGTCTCGTCGATGGTGATCACAATCAGGCGTGGAACCGGCAGGTCTTCGAGGTTCAGCCCTGTGCCGAGCCAGGGTTCGAGCAGGCGGGCGGTGGCGCTGTCGTCCATGATCTGGCCGTCGCGGGTCCCGACAAAGGTCAGCGCCAGGTCGCGTGCCTTGATCAGCGCTGCTCCCATGTCGAGCCCGTCCTCGGGCTTGATCTGGATGGTGATCTCGCGGGAGATCTGGCTCTGCCAGCCGGCGGCGGTGGCGCGCACCATGGAGACGCCGCCCAGCGTCAGGCAGGCGAGAAAGGCCATGATCGCGATCACCACCATCAGCGCATTGCCCTGGATGTTGGAGGGCGGCAGGATCGGGCCGGTTGGCCTCACCGTCATCTCGACGCGGCGCTTCTTCTGGCCGGGGTTCTGTTTTGCGTTCTGCGGGATCTCATTCATAGATGTCGAGCCGCCCGTCGGTGAGGATCATCCGGCGCGCATCCACCTGGTCCATCAGCGCGAGATCGTGGGTCGCGATGACCACCGCCGTGCCGAGGCGGTTCAATTCCAGGAAAAGGCTCAGGAGACGGCGCGCCATGGGCGGATCGACATTGCCCGTCGGTTCGTCGGCGAGCAGTATCTCCGGTCGGTCGATCAGCGCGCGGGCAATCGCCACGCGCTGCTTTTCCCCGCCCGAGAGCACCGGCGGAAGCACGTTGATGCGCTCGCCGAGGCCGACCCATTTCAAGAGCTCGATGACGTCCTGGCGGTAAGTCTGTTCCGCTTTGCCGCGCACGCGCAGCGGCAGCGCCACATTCTCATAGGTCGTCAGGTGGTCGAGCAGGCGGAAATCCTGGAAGACGATGCCGACGCGTCGGCGCAGCATCGGCAGTTCGCTGCGGGGAATGCGGGTTATGTCGCGACCGAAGCTGCGGATCAGTCCGCGCGTCGGCTGCAGCGACATGAAGAGCAGGCGCAACAGCGTTGTCTTTCCGGCGCCCGAGGGTCCGGTCAGAAACTGGAAGGACCCTTTCGGCAGGTCGAAGGTCAGGTCGCGGAGGATCTCCGGTCCCATCCCATAGCGCAGGCCGACATTTTCGAAGTGGATCAAAGGGGGCCCAGTCTGACGTGTCCGAGGTCTGGGGCTCGTAAACGAAGATCGTCAACGGCCGGTAAAGATGCACCGGGGACCATGGCTTCCACGCCCGTCTTTCCGAAGCATTAACCATTTGAATTTACGTCTGGAGAGGATTCGTTTCAACCGCCGACTTTCGGGGTATCCGATTTTGGCTGTGCGAAAGGTCCGGATGAATGAGTGCTTTCCGCCAACAGAAGCAGGCCGCCATGGCGGACCTCGACCTCCTGCCGCCGGATCGTGCCCGCCGACGGATTGATCCCTCTGCCCACCGCATGGCGCGAAACGATGCCGTGGATGCGCAATTCGTAACCGTGCGAGAGCCGCCCAGGCCTTCCCTGCATCAGGCTACTCCCCAGGCTTCTGCGTCGGTTGCGCCCAATTTTGCCTCGTATGTGCGCGCTGCAGTCATGGCTGTCGAAACACGCCTTCAGCGACTGTCGGACGTGGCTTTCTCGCTTCTCGTGGCGATTGCCTTTGTCTCGATCTTCTCGCTGGCCGGACAACTCGTCTTTGGTAGCGGCGAACATCCCGAAATCGCCGCCAAGCCGCTCGATTTCACCCATGTGAACCTCACGCCGCAGGACCGCAACGGCATGCGCGTGCTGCTGCTCAACGCGATCGTCGAAAATCGCACCGGTCGGCAAGTGACACTGCCGAAGCTTCGCGCCGATCTCTTGCTCGGCGGGCAAGTCGTCGCGAGCACCTATATCGATCCGCCCGTCGCCACGCTTGAAGGTGGCGAGAGCCGCGGCATCGTGACCCGGCTCCAGCATCCCGGTGGAAAAATCCCGGAAGTCCGGCTTTCCTTCGAAGAGGCGGGTGCCTAACACGCTCCAGTGTGTTAAGGCCCGTGCCTTTCCGGCATCCGCCGGCTCAAGGACCTGAGGTCGACCAGCAAGGAGTTCCCCATGCCCGTTGTTCGCGGAAAGAACATCGAACCGCTCTTTACCGCCGAACAGATCCGGCAGCGCAATCTGGAGCTTGCCCAGGACATCATGAAGGGTCCGTGCGACGACCTTCTGGTCATCTCGGTGCTCAAGGGCTCCTTCATCTTCGCCGCCGACCTCATTCGTGCGTTGCATGACGTGGGTCTTGCCCCGGAAGTCGAATTCATCACCCTGTCCAGCTATGGCACAGGCACGGTTTCCCAGGGTGTGAAGATCATCAAGGACATCGATTCGGATGTGAAGGGCCGCAATGTGCTCCTGATCGACGATATCCTGGAGTCGGGCCGCACGCTGCTTTTCGCCAAGGAACTGATGTTCGAACGGGGTGCGGCAAGCGTCACGATCGCCGTGCTGCTCGACAAGAAAGTGAAGCGAAAAGAAGTGTTTGAGGCTGACTATGTCGGCTTCGAATGCCCCGACTATTTCGTCGTCGGTTACGGCATGGATGTCGCCTATGCCTTCCGCGAACTGCCCTTCGTTGGTGTGGTCACCGGCGACGCCTGAGCTGTTCCACAAGGGAACATCTGGCCATCCGACGGCAGTGAGCTGTTAACCATCGCGCTGGACTGCGGGTCCGGCGTTTACCACTCGACAAGGAAAGTCTGGTGATTTGCCTCTCGCAAGGTCCAAAGGACGCGGGAGCATATTTCTACCATGGCGAGAATCCTCATCACCGAAGACGAAGACTCCCTGCGCTCTTTCGTGGCGCGTGCGCTTCGCCTCGATGGCCATGAGACGCATGAGGCCGCCGATGGTGCCGAAGGTCTCGAAAAGCTCTCGGAAGGCGCCTTCGACCTGTTGCTCTCCGATATCCGCATGCCTGTCATGGATGGCATCGAACTTGCGCATCGCGCCCATTCCGAATTTCCTGAGATGAAGATCCTGCTGATGACCGGCTATGCCGAGCAGCGCGAGCGGGCCGACGACCTCTCGTCAAAGATCGTCGATGTCGTTTCCAAACCCTTTGCCCTGCCGGATATTCGCAAGGCGGTCGCCTCGGCACTGGCTGGCTGAAGTCCGATTTCGATTCTGCCTTGGGGAACGGGCTAAGGAATCTCTCAGTGCGAGGCAGACACTCCTGGAAAATGAAATCGGTAGGTCTCCATCTTGGCCTATGGGTGGTGCTTGCCTTTTGGTCTTATCAATCAGCCGGCCCGTTCACGCTCGCGAACTGCTGGCCCATCGCGATGATTTATCCGCCTTACGCGCTTCTCTGGACGGCTACAGGGCTTGCTAGCCTTGCCGTCGTCATCGTGTCGATTGGTCGACCGCAGATAAGGTCAGGTATCTGCTTCCTGGCAGCCTGCCATGGTCTGATGCTCCTAAGCGGGATGCTCGCAGCACGCTTAGCCGCTTATGTCTCAGCCGGCGAGGTCAGCTGCCTCTGAAGGCAACCCTTCTTATATCCAATAAAGGCGGGCCCGACCGCCCGTTCATTGGGATACTGTCACGCCTCACTGGATGTCCAGCAACCGCTCCAAATAGCGCCGCTCGATTTCGGGGCTCGCGTTCTCGCCGAGCTTCTCGCGGATCGCTTCGAGGATCTCGCGGGCGCGCTGGACGTCGATCTCGTCGGGCACCTTGACCTGTTCGCCGAAATCCGGGCCGCTTGTGGCGCGCGGACGTCCGAGAGGATCGCGGTCGTCCTGGTTGCCCTGTCCCTGGCCCATTTGCGGGCCCTGGCCGCCTTGTCCCTGCTGGGCCTGCATCATCTGGTTCATCATGTCGCGGGCACCCTGCCGCAGCGCCTCCATCGCGCGGCCCTGGCCTTCCACAGCCTGACCGCCCTGGCCTTGACCCAGGGCTTCGCCGGCGCCCTCCATCTCGCGCTGGGCTTCGCCGAAGCCTTCGCCGGGCTGCATGCCGAGACCTTTCAGCCCCTCCTGCAGTTCGCCGAGTTGCTGGCCGAGCTGCTCCTGCTGCTCGCGCAGCTGCTTGAGCGCCTCGCGCAGCTGGTCGGCCGTCATGCCGTCAAGGTTCTGCTGGCCCTGCTGACCTTGTTGACCCTGCTGACCTTGCTGCTGCTGGCCTTGTTGCTGCTGGCCTTCGGCGCCTTCTTCGCCCTGCTGGGGGTCACCGCGCTGCATGCGGTCGCGCAGCGCCTGGTCGAGGCGGAAGGTCTCGTCCATCAGCCGCTGCTGCTGCTGCATGATCTCGCCGAGTTTGTCGATCTGGCGGCGCGCCTCGCTGTTCTGCTGCTGCTGGCCCTGCTGCGGGCGGCCGGCCTGCAGATTGTTCATCATCCGCTGCAGTTCGGACAGAAGCTGCTGTGCCTGGTCGCGATTACCGGAGCGGGCGAGGTTCTCCAGCTGGTCGAGCATGTTGTCGAGATCCTGCTGGCGCAGCATGTTCTCGGCATTCTGCTGTGGCTGCCCCTGCTGGTGTGGCATTCGTTCGGCCAGTGCCTGGAGGAATTCCTGCATCGCCGAGCGCAGCTCTGCCATCAGCCGCTGGATCTCCTCGTCGGAGGCACCGTTCTCCAGTGCGTCCGACAGAGCCTGCTGGGCATCGCGCAGACGGCGTTCGGCCAGCGACAGGTCGCCGTCCTCGATGCCGAGCGCGATCTCCCAGAGATAATCTGCCGTGTCCTTCAACTGTTCCTCGCCCTCGGCCATCGCCATGCGGGCGCGAGCGCTTTCGATCGCGATGAAGTTCCCGAGGTCGGGAATGGTCTCGTCCGCACGGATCACCAACGCCTCGTTGAAGGCGATCGCTTGCGGCATCTGACGCGTGTCGAGCGCAAACACCTGCCGCTGCTCTGCCACGGAGGCCGCCAACGGCTCGTTGAAGTTGCGCGACGGCAGCTGCATTTCGATCGGCTCGCTACGGCCCGTCTGGCCGGCGCCGTCGGTCGCGACCAGCGTGATCTTCACCATCCGGCCAGCCAGCGGATGTTCGGTGATGTTGCGGCTCGCCACACCCTTGGTGTCGCGGGCATTGTGGCGCGGCAGGTCGAGCTTGTAGTCGGGATGCGGGTAGAGCGGTGTCGCGCCCGGCTGCTCTTTCAGCGGCACGATCTCGGCATGGGCCTTCTGCAGGCCGTAATCGTCCTTGGCGTGGAAGGCGATTTCCAGCGCGCCATTGATCGCGCGGCGCGGTACGCCGTCGAAGTCGATTTCCGGTGCCTTGTCGGGTGTCACGCCGATCGTCCAGGTACGGTCGGCAACGCGCAGCTCGCCGGCTTCCGCCAGTTCCAGTTCATGGGTGCGGGCAACCATCGGGGCGTTTGGCGCGGGCGCCGGCGTAGGGACGGCCGCAGGCGTGCTTTCTGCCGTCTCGGAACCAGCCACCGGCTTGCGGGCCGGATCTTGCTTCTCGGCCACGTCGAGAACGGCGCCATCCGATTGCTTGACGAAGAGAACCTTCTCGTCGGAAACGCCGCCGCTTATGCGCACCGTGACCTTGGATTTCTGCGGCACGGTCACACCGGCCGCATCCTGAGTGCCAAGGCCGGAGAGGAAGACCGGCGGCTGACCGGTATAACCCGGTGGCGTGATCCAGGCGTCGATGCGGATCGCCGGTATCTCGCTTTCCGGCACATGCTGGCGGAAGGCATCGGCAATCGAACCTGCCCCGTTTGAGCCGGAATAGGCAAGTGCGGTGACGAAGAGCAGGGCCGGCACGGCGCGCAGCGCGTAACGGTCATAGCGGGCGATATCGGGCTGCGGCAGGCCGGCATCTAGCGCTGCGATTCGCTCTGCCATGCGCCGCTGGTGCTCCTGCCAGAGCGCGCGGGCAAAAGGCGTGTCGGCTGCAATCTGGTCGTCCTGGACGGCCACCGGCTGGTGGGCGAGGCCGTTGCGCTCCTCGAGCAGCCTGTCGGCTTCCGGAATGCTCGGCAGACGCACTTTGAGGAAGGGCAGGAAGGAGGCGACGAAGGCAAAGACGAGGATGAAGACGACCGCCAGGCGAACGACGTCGGGCACTTCGCGATAGACGCCGAACCAGGCAAGCGAAACGAAGAGGGCTGCAATGCCTGCGACCGGCAGGAAGAGCGGCAGCAGGCGCTCGGCAAACAGCACAGAACGGGCAAGCACGCGTTTCAAGCCCACGCGCCGCGCGAGCTTCGGGTCGTCCTTGAAGGCGCCTTTCCTGTGGCCGGCCGGGCGGGAAGAGCTCATCCGTCTGGTCTCCGAGAGCGCCGCGCGTCAGACACGGCTCGTCACGCTCAAAGATAGCAGTCTTTGTGGCGAAGACGAGGGCGGCAGAGGAAAGGCGGGAGTTTTTCCCGCCTCATCGCCGAATTGTGAATGGATCAGGCCAGCCAGTCGGGCACGCTGTCGAGCGCGATCAGGTCCTCATAGGTCGGACGCGGGCGAATCACGTGGAATTCGTCGCCGTTCACCAGCACTTCCGGCACCAGCCGGCGGGTGTTGTAGGTGCCGGCCTGCACGGCGCCATAGGCACCCGCCGAGCCGACCGCGATCAGGTCGCCCGGCTTCGGCATCGCCATCTCGCGGTCGAGCGCCAGATAGTCGCCGGTCTCGCAGACGGGGCCCACGACATCGGCCTTGATGCGCGGGGCATTCGCTGCCGAAATCACCACCGGCTTGATCTCGTGATAGGCTTCATAGAGCGTCGGGCGAATGAGGTCGTTCATCGCGCCGTCGACGATGACGAAGGTCTTGTCGCCGCCATCCTTCACATAGATGACTTCGGTCACCAGGATGCCGGCATTGCCGACGATCAGGCGGCCGGGCTCGGTGACGATGCGGCAATTGAGGCTCGATAGCTGATCCTTGACGATCCGGGCATAGGCATCCGGCTCTGGCGGCGGGTTGTTGTCATCCTTGTAAGGAATGCCAAGGCCACCGCCGACATCGACGTGATCGATGCTGTGGCCATCGCCGCGCAGCGTCTCGACGAGTTCGCGCAACAGGCGGAAGGCGTCTTCGAAGGGCTGCAGATCGGTGATCTGGCTTCCGATATGCATATCGATGCCGGAAACCTGGATGCCTTCCAGTGTCGCTGCCCGCGCGTAGACGGCACGCGCGCGCTCATAGGAAATGCCGAACTTGTTTTCCTTCTTGCCGGTCGAGATCTTGGCGTGGGTCTTGGCATCGACATCGGGATTGATGCGGAAGGAGACATGCGCCTTTTTGCCGGCCTTGATGGCGCGCTGGTTCAGGACTTCCAGTTCCGGCTCGCTCTCGACGTTGAAGCAATAGATGCCGGCTTCGAGTGCTAAATCCATCTCGCTCGGCGTCTTGCCGACGCCGGAGAACATGATGCGCTCTGCCGGGATGCCGGCTGCCAGCGCGCGGCGGAGTTCGCCTTCCGAAACTACGTCCACGCCGGCGCCAAGGCGACCCAGCGTCTTCAGGACGGCCTGGTTGGAATTGGCCTTCATCGCGTAGCAGACGAGCGCATCGACGCCGTCGAAGGCCTTGGAGAAGACCTTGTAGTGACGCTCGAGCGTCGCGGTCGAATAGCAGTAGAAAGGCGTGCCGACGGTGCGCGCAATCTCGGGGATGGCCACGCCCTCGGCGTAGAGAACGCCGTCGCGATACTCGAAGTGGTTCACGGGTTAAGCCCTGTCAAAGAAGCGGATCGAGGAGGAAGGGGGTGTCGGGGGTCTTTTCCGCCTCGACGCCGCGCTTGTTCTGCTGGTCAACAGGCGTGCTCGGCGGGTCGAGATCGCCCTTGCGGCCGCAGGCGGACAGAGCCAGTGAGGCGGCCAGCACCAGAGATAGCGTGAGCGTCGTGCGTTTCAGCGAATTCACCATGACCCGGTCCATAGAAATGTTGTTACTCTAGGCTCTAGCGAAAAAAGGGGCGCTTGTGCACCCCTCTTGTCGTGATGATTGGCAAGCGTTCGCGTGATCGGTTGCCTTGTCAGTTTCTGGCGCGCCACCAGGCGATCTGCTTCCTGACTTCAGACGGCGCCGTGCCGCCAAAGCTCTTGCGGCTGGCAACAGAGGCTTCCACGGTCAGAACATTGAAAACATCCGCTGTGATCGCCGCGTTGATGCTCTGTAGCTCTTCCAGCGAAAGCTCGGCGAGATCGCAGCCCTTCTTTTCGGCCATGGCAACGGCGTTGCCCGTCACGTGGTGCGCATCGCGGAAGGGCAGGCCTGCTTCGCGGACCAGCCAGTCGGCGAGGTCGGTCGCTGTCGAGTAACCCGAACCTGCGGCAGCCTTCATCTTGTCGGTGCGGATGGTCATGTCGGTGACCATGCCCGTCATGGCGGCAATCGCCAGTTCCAGGCTTTCGGCGGCGTCGAAGACCTGTTCCTTGTCTTCCTGCATGTCCTTGGAATAGGCGAGCGGCAGGCCCTTCATCACGGTCAGAAGCGCAATCAGCGAGCCGTTGATGCGGCCCGTCTTGGCACGTACCAGTTCGGCTGCGTCAGGGTTCTTCTTCTGCGGCATGATCGAGGAGCCGGTCGAGAAGGCGTCCGAAAGGCGGATGAAGCCGAATTGCGGGGTCGACCAGATGACGATTTCCTCAGCGAGGCGCGACAGGTGCACGGCGGCGATCGAGGCGATCGACAGGAATTCCAGCGCGAAGTCGCGGTCCGACACGGTGTCGATCGAGTTGCGGGTCGGCTCGCGGAAGCCGAGTGCCTTCGCCGTCATGTGGCGGTCGATGTTGTAGCCTGTGCCGGCAAGCGCTGCAGCACCGATCGGGCTTTCGTCGAGGTGTTCGATTGCATGGCGCACGCGCTGGCGGTCACGGCCGAACATCTCGACATAGGCCATGCAGTGATGACCGAACGTCACCGGCTGGGCCGTCTGGAGATGGGTGAAGCCGGGCATCACGGTGTCGGCATGCTCTTCCGCACGGTCGAGGAATGCCGCGATCAGGCCGGAAAGCGCCAGTTCCGTCTTCTGCAGCTCTTCCTTCACCCAGAGGCGGAAGTCGAGCGCCACCTGGTCGTTGCGCGAGCGGGCGGTATGGAGACGACCGGCGGCGGAGCCGATCAGGTCGGCAAGGCGGGCCTCGACATTCATATGGATATCTTCGAGCTTGCGCGAGAAGACGAACTGGCCGCTTTCGATCTCTGACAGGATCGTGTCCAGGCCGTGAAGGATCTTGTCTTTATCTTCGGCCGAGATGATGCCTTGGTGCGCCAGCATGGTCGCATGCGCCTTTGAGCCGCGGATATCCTGGGCGTAAAGCTTCTTGTCGAAACCGATGGAGGCATTTATCTCCTCCATGATGGCCGAAGGCCCGGAGGCGAAGCGACCGCCCCACATCTGGTTGGAGGATTTGGTGTCCTTGATGTCCTCGGCCATGGAATGCCCGTCCTGGAGAATGACATGACAGAAAAAAGACCTTCGGGCCTGTTCTCTACCAAGTTGGTTGCGATCGCGGCGGTGGCCGGCATCATCGCCGGCGCGGCTGCGGTATACGTGAGAGAGACCACGTCTGGCAATGCCGTGGAGACGGCGGATGCCGTGCAATGCGAGGGTTCGGCGGCGAAAGCCGAGGCGATCACGCCCTATCTGAAGGGCGATGTCGCGGCGATGATCCCGGTCGGCGAGCCTAAGCTGATCCAGGGGCTCACCTTCCAGGACAAGGCCGGTGTGCCGATGACCATGGCCAACTTCGCGAATAAGACGGTGCTGATCAATCTCTGGGCCACATGGTGCGTGCCCTGCCGCGAGGAGATGCCGGCGCTAAACAACCTGCAGAAGGCAGCGGGCGGGGATACCTTCCAGGTGCTGGCCATCAACATCGATACCGGGGATGTCGAAAAGCCCCAGACCTTTCTCGAGGAAACCGGCGTCGATGCGCTTGGCCTCTATCGCGACGCCTCAATGGGCGTTTTCAACCAGTTGAAGCGCGAGGGGCTCGCCTTCGGTCTGCCGGTGACCCTGCTCGTAGACGGCAAGGGCTGTGTGCTCGGCAGCATGAATGGTCCGGCTGTGTGGGACGGTGCCGATGCCAAGGCGCTGGTCACGGCCGCAGCGACGCACTGACAACCGAGTGGCGCACGAGGCGAGCGGCAGATGGCAGATGTCGCATGGTGGCGTCGGCGCGGATCCCCTAGGCGGCCTTTGGACGCGCCTTGGCCTTTTGACCAGCGATGTCGAGGAGTTCTGCTGCGGACAAAGGCTTGGCGTAGATGTAGCCTTGGCCCTCACGGATGCCGAGTTCCAGAAGTTTGAGCCTCTGCTCCTCGGTTTCGATACCCTCGGCAACCACGTCCATGCCGAATTGGTTCGCCAGGGAGATCAGCGCTTCGACCAGCACGCCCGATTTTCTGTCGAGCGCCACGCCGTCGACGAAGTATTTATCGATCTTCAGATAGTGCGCCTGAAGGGCATGGAGCGATGACAGTCCGTTATGGCCTGTTCCTGCATCATCGATCGCCACGCGGATGCCCAGTGCGCTGAGCTCGCGGGATACCCGCAATGCGGCCTCGATATCGGAGATCGCTTGACGTTCGGTGATCTCGATGACCAGCTGGGTCGCGTTCAGGCCCGCCTTTGCAATCTTGGTGGTCAGTGCGTCCACGAAGCCTGCGCTCAGAAGCTGATCGGGCGTCACGTTGAAGGAAAGTTTGAGTGCTGTGTTGTGCCGGAGCATGTCGCTTATCTCAGCACCTGCCTTATCCAGAAGGGCAAAGGTCAATCTGTCGATCCGACCGCTGCCTTCGGCCAGCGGAATGAAGACTGCAGGCGACACGCTGCTGCCATCTTGCCTCGTCCAGCGTGCCAGCATTTCGAAGCCGGTCATCTCATCGGTCGCAAGGCAGAAAAGCGGCTGGTAGACGGGATGAATATGACCTCTGGCAAGGGCTTCGTCCAACTGCTGCAGCGGCGTTTGCGGGCGCGTCAGTCCCCTCGCGCCGAGATAACCCAGCCCGAGCGAAAACACGCCTGCAATTGCAATGATATCGCTGCCGATGCCGCTGTTCCAGGCCGCGACCACGGCCTCGTCGATCATCAGTCGGACACGGATCGGGTAGCGTTCGGAAGCCGTGCCGAACTCGCTGGATGCCGTGTTCTCGGCGACAGCTCCCTCGGGTGCATAGCTTGAGACAACCCGGTTGTCGCTCAGCGTCATCTCCATGCGGGCATGGTCGCGCAATTCGCCTGGCA
>CALSAF010000037.1:0-32926 GCA_943372805.1 Rhizobium sp. Q54 | reverse complement strand
ACGGCCTTCAAGGCAGCCGCCATGGCCGAGCTTCTGGCCAATGCCGGCGGCATCGGAGGCGCTCTCGCCAATGCCCGTTCCGCACTCGATGTGGAAACAGCACTTGCCTGGATCCTCCTCTCGGTCATCGCCTTGATCAGCGTCGAATATGGAATTGTTCAGCCCTTGCGCGCCGAAGCCGAGGTATGGCGGGAAGCGGCCCAACCCTGGGGCGTGCGCCGATGACCCTCCTCCAGCTCAAGGCCGTCGGCCACGTCTTTCTCGGCCGCGCCGTTCTCGAAAACGTTAGCCTGCGGGTCAGCCAGGGGGAAATTGTCGCGCTGGTTGGGCCGTCAGGCTGTGGAAAAAGCACGCTGGCCCAGATTGCAGCCGGGCTGATTACCCCGCGACATGGCCAGGTCATGCGAGGATATGCACGCTGCGCTTTCGTCTTCCAGGAACCACGCCTCCTACCCTGGGCGACTGTCGAGGCCAATGTGGCGCTCGCCCTGTCCGGTTATGCTCTTCGGCGCCCCGTGCGTCAGGCGAGGATAGCGGATGCCTGCCGCCGGGTCTCGCTGGAAGAAAGCGACCGGCAAAAGTTTCCATCGCAGTTGTCGGGTGGCATGCGCCAGCGCACGGCGCTCGCCCGCGCGCTGGTCGGCGATCCCGATTTCCTCTATTTCGACGAGCCCTTCACCGCGCTCGATGCGGCCTTGCGGCGACGGATGCAGGACCTGGTCGTCTCGACTGTCTCAAACAGCGGCAAGGGCGGGCTCTTCATCACCCACGACCTGCATGAAGCGCTGCGGATCTGCCACCGGATCGCGGTTCTCGATCGCCACGGCCAAGGAATACTCGACTGCGTTACCGTCCCCGAGACGCCCGGAAACCGCAGCGAAGAGATGATATTCGAGACGGCGCGACGGCTCATCTCAGATCATCCGCTGTTTGCTGTCGTGGACGAACATGACGAGCGGAGGCTAGCATGAGTGTGCTTACAGCCATGCGCATGCTTCCCTCGCCCGATCTCGCCAAGGCCATGTCCGCCGAAGGCCTGAGGTTGATGTTTCCACTTGCCGCCTTGCATGCGGCCCTCTGGCCGTTTCTATGGGTGGTGGTCTGGTCTCTCGATTTGCCCTTCGCAGTTACGTCCCTTCCCAGCCACTGGCATGCCCAGGAAATGCTGGTCGGCTCCTTTGGAGGCGCGCTTTTAGGTTTCCTGACATCTGCCCTGCCGGAATGGACGGACACGCGGCGCATCAGCGGACGCCCCCTGTTTCTGCTAGCGGGTCTTTGGGCGCTCGCCCGTATCCTCGGGCTCCTTGCCTTGGAAAAGGCTTGGATCATCGGCCTGATCTTCGATCAGGCCTGGATTCTGTTCCTGCTCGCCTATGCGCTGCGCCTGTCCTGGACCAAGAAAAGCACAGATCTTCTGGGCTTTATCCTGTTCGTCCCTGCCTTTGCCGCGGCTGCGGCCATGCTGCGGATCGCAATGGCCTTGGAACTCTACGATCTGTCGGAAAGTGCGATCCGAATCCTCGGGTTCGCGCTTCTCGGCCTGCTCGGTCTCGCCCTTGCCCGCATCACCGTGCCGGTGACCAACCTGATCCTCGATCCGACGGAAAAGACCTCGCCGTACAGGCCGCATCTGGGCCGGATCCATCTCTCGGCTGGATTAGCCATGCTGGTCATCCTGGCAGAGGCAGCCACGCTGTCGGACGCCGTGCGCGGCTATCTGATGATTGCTGCAGGTGCAGCCTTTCTCGACCGGGTCGCCGAGGGCTTTGTCGGTCGCGAAGGCCTTTCCTTCGAACTGGGCGGCCTTTGGCTGTCGAGTGCGCTGGCCGGCACCGGCCTTCTTGTCAGCGGCCTCTCGCTTATTGGCCTGCCTCTGCCCTGGCTGGGCGGACTGCATCTGGCGTTGATGGGGGGATTGGGTCTTGGTGTGCTGCAGGTTCTCTCGATTGCAGGCCTGCTCCATATCGGCCAACCACTGCGCTTTTCGAAGACAACCCGGATGGCGATCCTCCTTCTGGTCCTGTCGGTGCTTCTCCGGGTCCTCCCGGAATTCGCGCCATCCCTCTCCCTGCCCTTCGGCGCTTACGGTCTGACCTCTGCGCTGTTCTCGCTCTCATTTCTTCTCTGGGCCAAGGCCTATATTCCTCTGCTCTGGTCACCGGAAACGGTCGATCAGGAAAGGTGCTGACATGACCAAATTTCCGGGCCCGTCCATCCCACAGCGTCTCCTATCTGGAGGCTTCCGCCTGTTCTTTCCGGGCAGCGCGCTTTTGGCCGCCGTCTCCATCGCTATCTGGGTCCCGTGGTTCCTCGGCTTCATGCATGTTCCAACCCTCTTGCCCCCGGTTGCCTGGCACCAGCATGAGCTTCTCTTCGGCTTTGTCCCGGCCGTGATCGCAGGGTTTCTTCTCACCGCCGTGCCGAACTGGACCGGCAGGCCCGGTTTGAAGGGCATATCGCTTCTGGCGCTGTTTCTTCTCTGGATCGCTGGGCGGCTGACGATCAGTTTTTCAGAATGGACCGGCATGCTCGGCGCGGCACTCGTTGCGCTTTCTTTCCTGCCGGTGCTCGCCATCTTCGTTCTGAAAGAACTTGTCGCTGCCTCGAACCGACGCAACTACAAGATCGTCGCAGTTCTCGCGCTCCTGAGCGCCGCTCAGGTGTTTTTCCATCACGAGATCGAGCGCTATGGACGCGTCGAGATGGCCGACCGTCTGGCCCTGGCCGCGATCCTCATCCTCATCTCTCTGGTTGCAGGGCGCATCATTCCGGCATTTACCGGCAACTGGCTGAAGGCGAACAATCCGGGGCGGCTGCCGCAGAATTTCGCCCGTTTCGATCTCGCCGTCATGGTTCTTGGAAGCCTTTCACTGGCGATGTGGATCGCTGTCGGCGACGGTCTTGAAAGCCTCCGGTTTCCCACGGGGCTGCTGATGCTCGCCGCCAGCTTTGCTCATCTCGTGCGACAGGCAAGATGGTGCCCCAATCGCACGCTCGGGGAGCCCCTCGTGGCGATCCTGCATGTCGGCTATCTCTTCATTCCCTTAGGCTTTTTGCTGACCGGCCTGTCGATGCTGTTGGACCACTCCGGCTTCGCCTCGGCAGGCATCCATGCCTGGACGACAGGTGGGGTCGGGGTCGTGACGCTGGCGGTGATGACCCGCGCCACGAGAGGCCATACGGGTGAGGCTTTGGCGTCCCCGCACTCGACAACCTGGCTCATCTATGCACCAATCATCCTCTCGGCACTGCTGAGGATCCTGGTCGCAATTTGGCCGCAGCACACCATGCTGCTGCTGCCGATCGCAGGCCTTGCCTGGATCGTGGCATTCCTGGGTTACGTGGTCTTTTACATGCCGTTGATAGCGCGAAAGGGATAGGAGGGAGCCATGAGCGCCCTCACCCTCTCCACTCCGGTATCAAGGGTGCGTCCGTCAACCCGAGCAGATCCACGGCACGAGCCGCAATATGGGCGACGAGATCCTCTACGCTCGCTGGATTGCGGTAGAAAGAGGGGACCGGCGGCATCACCACGGCCCCCATCTCGGTCACCGCCACCATGTTGCGCAGGTGCCCGAGGTGAAGCGGCGTTTCGCGGGCAAGGAGAACCAGCCTGCGACGCTCCTTGAGCTGCACATCGGCGGCGCGAGTGAGAAGATTGTCTGTGATCCCGGTCGAGATCGCGGCAAGAGATCGCATCGAACAAGGGGCGACGATCATACCGGCCGTGCGGAACGATCCGCTGGCAATCGATGCACCGATATCGCTTTCCGAATGAAAATGAGCGGCGAGCCCGATCAGCCGCCCCAACGCTTCGTTGCCCGCCTCATGTGCGATTGTCCGGCGCGCTGCTGACGTGACGACGAGATGCAGTTCAACATCATCCATGGCCGCCAGGAGCCGACCGACCTGAAGACCGATCGCCGCCCCCGAAGCACCGGACATGCCGAGAATGACACGCCTCATTATGGCTCACCTTCCCTTGTCTTGAGGGATCCAAGTCCAAGTTCGCGCCAGATCGCATCGACGCGGGCCGAAACCTCCGGCGTCATTTGCAGCACGCGGCCCCATTCCCGTTCGGTTTCTGCGCCAAGCTTGTTGGTGGCATCGAGACCGAGCTTTCCACCGAGCCCAGGCTTGGGAGAGGCAAAATCGAGGTAGTCGATGGGTGTGTTATCCACCACCACGAGATCGCGGGAGGCGTCGAACCGCGTGGAAAGCGCCCAGATGACATCGCTCCAGTTTCTGACGTCAACATCGGCATCGACCACAATGATGAGCTTGGTGTAGCTGAACTGCGGCAGCATCGACCAAAGCCCGAGCATAATCCGGCGGGCTTGCCCCGGATAGCGCTTGTCGAGCGAGACGACGATCGCCCGGTAGGAACAGGCTTCTGGAGGCAGATAGAGATCGACAATCTCTGGAAACTGGCGCTTTACGAGGGGAAGGAAGAGAGCATTCATTGCCTCTCCGAGCACAGAAGGTTCATCCGGGGGGCGACCGGTGAAGGTCGAGAGATAAACCGGATTCTGCCGCATCGTCATCGCGCTCAACTTCATGACGGGAAACGGCTCGACAGAATTGTAGTAGCCCGTGTGGTCGCCATAAGGCCCCTCGAGCGCAGTCTCCGCGATGGAAACAATCCCTTCCAGCACGATTTCCGCAGTGGCCGGAATATCTAGGGGCTGGGTGAGCGCCCGCACCACGCGGCTACGCTTTCCTCGGAGCACACCGGCGAATGAAAGCTCGCTCATGGTCTCTGGCAGCGGCATAACGGCTGCGAGGATTGTCTGAGGATCAGCGCCGATCACGACCGCAATGGGCATATGCCGCCCCACGGCCCGCCACTGCCGGAAGTGTTTCGCAGCACCACGATGGGCAAGCCAGCGCGTGATCAGGCGCCTGCGATCAAGGGCTTGCAGCCGGTAGACACCGACATTGACATCCTTGGGATCACAAGGCGACGCGGTGACGACCAGCCCCCAGGTGATCAGCGGTGCCGGTTCGCCGGGCCAGCACCACTGGATCGGCAGGCGATTGAGATCAACGGCCTCGCCTTCGAACACGATATCCTGGCATCCGGCATGAGACACCCTGCGGCATCCCAGCGCCATGGCGGAGCGAAGCACAGGCAGTTTCTTCAAGGCATCCCGGAGCGACGCCGGCGGTCTCGGTTCGCGCAATTCGGCCAGAAGGTCCGCGAGATCGCCAATCTTGCCGCCTGGGATGCCATAGCCAAGTTCGATCCGCTCGCGCGTTCCGAACAGATTGGCAAGCAGCGGTATCTCTGACACTGCACCGTCCGACCGGACCGGGCGCTCAAAGAGCACGGCCGGGCCTCCCTCTGCCAGGACGCGCCTGTGGATTTCGGTTATCTCATGAACAAGGCTCACCGGCTGCGCGACGCGGATAAGCCGTCCCTGCTTTTCCAGTTCGGTCATGAAAGCTTGAAGACCGTCGTAGCGACGAGGCGGTGCGTTCTGTGTCATGCGGACCGCTATGACCTGTGAATTCGGTTGCGTCTTTGCGCTGGAGCAATCTGGATTGCCGGGCGTTCTCATAGGTTTGCGCCGGTTCAAACCATCAAAATTGGCGCAATGCAGATAACATCCATTCTAGCTCTCCCGCTGAAAGCCGTGCCGCTCATGCCGCTCGTGGCGATTGAGCTCGTGGCAAGTCGCCTCTTCAGGCTCCTCCTCTTAGCCCATGGCGACATGTTCGAGCGCCTTGGCACATACAAGAGCAGCCGGTTTTCATTTGCTCCAACTGATCTGCCCCTCATCTTCCTGATCGAGCCCGACCTGCCTCGTCTCAAGGTGGTGCGCCAAGGCGAGACCTTCACGGCGGATGCGGGTGTCGAGGCCCCGCTCGTCATGCTGCTGGCGCTCCTCGAGGGGCGTTGCGATGCTGATGCACTGTTCTTTTCCCGCGACCTGCGCGTGATCGGGGACATGGAGGCCATGCTTGCGATGAGAAGCGCCCTCGATGACTGCGATATCGACCTTCCGCGTGATCTCGCGCGGATAGGGGGACCTGCCGCGCCCATCGTTCACAGGTTGGTCGAGGGAATACGACGCCAGTCGCTGAAGGAGATACAGTGATGGAACTGATCTGTCCGGCGGGAACGCCAGCCGCCTTTCGTGAAGCCGTCGATGCAGGCGCTGACGCAGTCTATTGCGGCTTCCGCGACGAGACCAATGCCCGCAATTTCCCCGGCCTCAATTTCAGCCGCGACGAGTTGCGAGACGCCATTGCCTATGCCCACAAAAAAGGCTGCATGACATTCGTCGCTCTCAACACCTTCATGCGGGCCGGAGACGAAGAGATCTGGTATAGAGCGGCGGCCGACGCGGTGCGGCTCGGTGCCGATGCGCTGATACTAGCAGATTTCGGTCTCATGGCCCATGTCAGGGAGCACTATCCAGAGCAGCGCCTGCATGTTTCCGTCCAGGCGTCTGCTTCCAATCCCGAAGCAATTAATTTTCTCGTCGAAGCCTTCGACGCAAAAAGGGTCGTCTTGCCGAGAACGCTGACAATCAGCGACATTGCTCGTATTGGTCGCAAGGTCAAATGCGAGATCGAGGTCTTTGTTTTCGGCGGGCTTTGCATCATGGCCGAGGGGCGCTGCTCGCTCTCCTCCTACGCCACCGGCAAATCGCCTAACATGAACGGCGTCTGCTCCCCGGCGAGCCATGTGCGATACCGACAGGACGGCTCCGACATGGTTTCAGAGCTCGGCACTTATACGATCAACCGCTATAGCCGTGGCGAGGCCGCCGGCTATCCCACCCTTTGCAAGGGACGCTTCGATATTGGCGATGCTCTTGGCTACGCCTTTGAAGATCCCGTGTCGCTCGACGTCATGGGTGAAATAGAAGCTCTGAAGGATGCCGGCGTCTCCGCCTTAAAAATTGAAGGACGCCAGCGCGGCAAAGCCTATGTTGCCGAAGTCGTGTCGACGCTGCGCCAAGCGCTCGCAACCGCCCCCTCAGGGCGTGCCCCCCTGTTGGCCCGGCTGAGAGCGCTGAGCGAAGGACAGAAGACCACGGTCGGCGCCTATGAGAAGCGCTGGAGATGAGCATGACTGAACTGACACTGGGGCCCGTATACTATCTCTGGGACGGCCCAAAGTGGCGCGATTTCTATTTGCGGATCGCAGACGAAGCGCCGGTGGATCGCGTCATCCTTGGTGAGACCGTGTGCTCCAAACGTCAGCACTTCATCGAACCCTACCTCGCGGACGTGGTGGAACGGCTGGAACGGGCGGGAAAGTCAGTGGCCTTTTCGTCGCTTGCGCTCGTCACTCTGGAGCGCGAGGGCCGTATCGTGAAAGACCTGATCGAGACATCGGACCACCCCATCGAGGTCAACGATCTCTCCGCAATCGGCCTAATCAAGGGCCGCCGACACCTCGTCGGTCCCTTGGTCAACGTCTATAACGGTCCAACCGCACGCCTGATGGCACAACGCGGGGCAGACCGCATCTGTCTTGCGCCCGAACTGCCCTTCAGCTCGATCGCCAGGATCGCCGCTGACGCGCCGGATGTGGCTCTCGAAGTCATGGTATTTGGTCGTATGCCACTTGCCATATCGGCTCGCTGCGCCCATGCCCGTTCCAAGGGCAGGATCAAGGACAATTGCCAGTTCGTCTGTGGCGAAGAGCCGGACGGCCTGTCAATCAAGACACTCGATCGCCAATCATTCCTGGTGCTCAATGGCGTGCAGACAATGTCGCATACGTGCCAACTCCTGCTCAACGAACTGAAGGAGTTGCAGGAAGCCGGGGTCAACGCCTTCCGTCTCTCACCACAGGACTGCGACATGGCGCGCATCGCCGTCATCTTCCAGGAAACGCTGTCGGGCAGCATGGAACCCGAAGAGGCCGCCGCTTTGATAGGGTATACTTATCCCACCGCCAACTTCTCCAACGGATTTCATCACGCGCGAGAGGGAGCGGCCTGGGTATCGCGGGCGAAAAACAAAGCCAACGCGCCCTGACGCACGAGGGGATACGAGCACATCTTGTTTGCGAAAGCGCAACGACCGGACCTGCGTTCCTCACCATAGTCGGCACCACAGCGATAACAGGTGAAGCGCAAGTAAGGTGAACTTGATGGAACTTAACGCAAGCCAGACGGTCGGAAAGATCGCGACCTCCCTGCCCGGTGCAGCCGCACTTTTCCGTCGTCACGGCATCAGCTTCTGCTGCGGTGGCTCTGATAGCATCGAGGCCGCGGCCGAAGCTGCCGGACTCTCGACGGAAACCCTGGTGGGCGAATTGCAGGGCCTTGTTGACGCCGCGTCGACAGAAGCACCGGATGGAACTGTTGATCTGATCAATCATATCAGGACACGCTACCACGACACCCACCGCGCGGAACTCATCTCGCTGATCCCTCTCGCGGCCAAGGTCGAACGGGTGCATGGCGATCACCCCGATGCACCAATCGGCCTGGCAAACCTCCTCGAGCGTATCCAAAGCGACCTCCACAGCCACATGCATCGCGAGGAGCTTATGCTCTTCCCGCTCATGGAACGCGGCGACCATCAAGCTCTGACGAGACCCATTGAGCAGATGCGCCACGAACATGAGGTCGAGGCAGACCATCTGACAGAACTCGAGCACGTCACGGGTGGATTTCATCTGCCGGACGGTGCCTGCAATTCATGGCGCGCACTCTACACAGGCGCAAAGAAGTTTGCCGACGACCTGGTCCAGCACATGCATCTGGAAAATGAAGTGCTCTTTGTACGGTTTACCGGCGGGCCCCTCTAAAGCAAACCTATCGAGGATGAGGGATTATGCTGAACAACCAGAAGCCGGATCGAGGCATGAAGCACGGCAGGCTCGCTCCTCCGGTCGTTTCGAGATCGCGGCGGGAACAAGCCTGTGACACCATCTGTGACATGCATGAATGCGTGATCAGTGGCTGTGCCGGAGCCGATAATGTCGGCTACCTTATGGACAGGATGCTATCGCTTGAACCACGACACGGCGACAGGCGATGATCCGCCCATCAATATCGACCAACGTCCTTGCATCTGGAGTTTGCGCGTAAGACGTGCAGTTTTTGACTGAAGCCTTGTCCAGATACGCGGTGGATTGACGCAAGCTGAGGTTTATTTGCTCGAAGCTTGGCATTCGTCAAACGGCGCCGGATCCATTAGATAAGTGTTTACTGAATCACATAAATAATCACTAAAATTCACATCGTATCATGATGTTACGATACTCGGCATGATGCCTCAACTCAGGACATACTGAAAGATGCGCATCACCGACTTTTCGATCAGCAAACGCCTCTGGCTTGCGATCATGATCCCCCTGGTTGCAGCACTCACCCTTGCCTCGATGGAGTTTCTGAACTCGTGGCGCTCCTACCAGCAGATGCAAATCGTCGTCAAAGTGAGCGAGAACATTTCGGCGATGGGCGAGATGATCCACGTGCTTCAGGGAGAGCGGGGGCAGAGCGCTGGATATATCGGATCAAAGGGCAGCACGGACAAGCAACCGCTGGTCACTGCGCGCCAATTGACGGATGAAGCTCTGGCAAAATTGCCAGATCTCGCTGATGCCTTGGCGGGCGTCGACAACGCGGAGCTTAACCGTCGCTGGAGCTCCGCACAGGACACATTGAAAAGCCTCGCCGGCACCAGGCGATCCATCGACAACCTTTCCTTCACCGGAAAACAGTCCTTCGACTTCTACAGCGGCCTGATTGGCGAGCTTTCGGGCATCGCCTCGGAACTGTCCCTCCAGGGTGTCGGCTCGAGGATCGCCGCCGAAATGATTGCCTATAACCTGCTCATGCAGGCAAAGGAGATTGCGGGCCAGGAACGCGCTACCGGCAACGGTTTCATCACGTCAGGCGACATTGACCCCGAGCGCATCGCTCCCTTTGCCCGCATGGCTGGTGCGCAGAACACTCTGATCGACAATTTCCTCGCCCTGCAACAGAAGGAACGGCAGTCCGTCTACGCTTCCCAGCTATCCATACCCGCATTGAAAGAGATCGAAACCACGCGATCGACCTTGATCGGGGCTGGTTCAACAGCGGCCAGCGACTTGAGTGCCGACCGCTGGTTTGCAGCCGCCAGTCAGCGCATTGACGCAATGAAGGCTCTGGAAAGGGCAAGCCTCGAACGTCTCGGCAACGAGGCACGCGCTATCGCCGCAGCCGCATTCACTCGGCTCGGGACGGTTCTGATCCTTTGTATCGTCGGGGCCATTCTGGTCATCGCCTTGTCGGTGTTTCTGGCAGGAACCATCAGCCGTCCGCTGAAGGCACTCGTCAATTCGATGCGCAGATTGGCGGAGGGTTACCTTGAACCCACCGGGCAATCTGCCGACCGTAAGGACGAAGTCGGAGACATGATCAAAGCGGTAGAAGTCTTCCGCCTTTCTGCGATCCGAAATCGCGAACTGGAACTGGAGGCAGAGCGTGCGCGCGACCAGGCCGAACGCGACCGAGTTAACATGCAAATCGCAGCGGAGGCTGAGGCCGAAGCACGCATGAGCAAGGCAACCGGCACACTGGCCCAGGCCTTGAGAAAGCTTGCTTCCGGCGACCTTCTTTGCGAGGTGACCGAGGCCTTTGCACCGCAGTTCGAAGAACTTCGCCATGACTTCAATCGCTCGGTGGTGCAGTTGCGGCAAGCACTGGTCGGCGTTGGCCAATCGGTGGCGACTGTCACCGGCGGAGCATCCGAGGTCTCTTCGGCATCGGATGACCTGTCGAGGCGCACCGAGCAGCAGGCCGCCTCGCTTGAAGAGACGGCCGCTGCACTGGAACAGATCACAGCCAATGTTACGGCCACTTCAAAACGCTCGGATTTGGCCCGAAGCGTAACGAAGAGCGCACGCGAAAGAGCAAGTCGATCCGGTGAAGTGGTACGAAACGCCGTGGCGGCGATGGACAAGATCGAGCAGGCATCGAGCCAGATCAGTCAAATAATCGGTGTGATCGACCAGATTGCCTTCCAGACAAACCTGCTCGCTCTCAATGCGGGCGTCGAGGCAGCCCGCGCAGGCGAGGCCGGCAAGGGGTTTGCTGTGGTTGCCCAGGAAGTCCGGGAGCTGGCCCAGCGTTCGGCGCAGGCAGCCCGGGAAATCTCGGGGCTCATCGGCAATTCTGAGTTGGCTGTTCGCCAAGGCGTCGACCTGGTCTCCGAGACCGGCACCGGACTGGCCGAAATTGGTGAGCTCGTGCAGGAAGCCGCAAGCCATGTGGACGCCATCGCGATCGCAGCGCAGGAACAGGCAGTCGGCCTTTCGCAGGTCAATGTCGCGGTGAACCATCTGGATCAATCGACACAACAGAACGCGGCCATGGTGGAAGAGATGAACGCTGCCGGCGCAGCCCTGGCCAGCGAAAGCGCCACCCTTCAGAGCCTGCTTCTTGGCTTCCGCTTGACCTCACCTGCCGATGGCAACATGGTCCCAGAAAGGATGAGGGCCTGAAACGACTTAGATCAGATATCCTCAAGCACGACGGACGACACAGCGATCCGTAGCCGGTGCTCATGCCGTTCGTAGTTCGGAGCGTTGAGCCCTTCTAACTGACGCCATCAAACGTCTGCTCGAGCGATTCCTCGGGCCATCGCGGCGATCAAGTCGGTTCTCGTGACGATACCGATGAGCTTCCCATATTCCAGGATGGGAACCGCATCGACATCTGTATCACCCAACAAAGGCAACAACGCCCCGAGTGGCGTTGTTGCAATAGCGCGAGGGACCGTGACACTCATGATGTCGATCGCGAGCACTGGTTTATCCCGTTCAGGATCTATTAGCCTTCGCAGAGCGGGGATGAGACCTCGATCAAGGCGAAGTGCATCTTCCCTTGCTCGGCTGATGAGATGCACCTGGAAGATGATGCCTAGGAACCGCTGCTTCTCGTCGACCACGGGTAGCGATGTAAAACGATGACGCCGGAAGAGATCAGCGACTGTGCCCAAATCTGTGTTTGCCTTCACCGTAATCAGGTTCGAGGACATGATGGCGGCCGCAGTTGGAGTGCCGGTCTGGTGTGCTGCCGCTTGGAGCTCCGCTGCACCGATAAGACGTGCCAGATCTTCAACGCCGAGATTGAATGACTGTCGATACCGTTGAAGGATGTCGCTTAGCTCAGCTTCGGAAAGGCCCAGCCGTTCAACAGCGATCCTGTCAGATGTCCCATGCCTGTTCTGCTGGTCGAATTGACGAAATGGATAGCGCCGCCCTGTCAGCCTGGCATAGGCGATCGCAATCAGGACGAGGCTGGCCGTGCCCGTGGCAATTGGCGCAAGCGCGAACCAGAAGCCAAGATGCTCCACAGCTTCCGGACTCATGGCAGCCGTCATGGCAACGGCTCCTGCCGGCGGATGTACCGCTCGCAGCATGAACGTCACGATGATCGCAAGAGCGACAGCAACGGCGATCCGTAACGCCGGCTCGTGGATGAACATCGAGACGGCCACGCCGACAAGAGCTGCGACAGTATTGCCGATGACTGCAGACCATGGCTGAGCAAGCGGACTGTTGGGAACGGCAAACAGGAGAACGGCACTCGCGCCGAGCGGTGCGACAAGGTAGAGGCCATATTCGAGATCGACGCCGGGAGACAGCAAGAAATAGCCGGTCAGCCAAAGCCCGATGAAAGCTCCAAGGCCCGCGCGCAGAGCCTCCATCGGAGCCGTGCCAGTCACTGCCGGCCCAAATGAACGTAAGAACTGCAATTGAATGATTCCGATCGATCGAAAGCACAAACTTTCAGCAAATGATCAAAATTTCAATCGTCAGCCAGTTTGGCGAGGGACATCATTCAACAAAATGCGAGCGGATCGACACTAACGATCGCATTTTTCAATGCTATTTTCACATCTCGGAAGCGCTGTAGACCGTGCTCGTCGTAGGTGCAACTAGGTGGACACCTGGTGTCCGTAGTGCCCGATCCCGACGCACTGGAGCGATCCAACCCGCTAACCCTCCAAATCACTCATCCAGGTCACTGAAAGACGGTACTGCTGCATCAGGCGGACTTGTGGAACCACAGGACCTGACTTCATGATATGTCGGCTCGTCTGGCGCATACGCTAGTAGCTACGTTGATTATGCATTCTGTCATCTGTTTTGACGATGCGACCATCCTCCAGGGTCAGGATACGGTCAGCACGGTCGAGGATCCGGTTGTCGTGGGTAACGAGCAATGTCGTCGTGCCCCGTGCTTCACCCATGCGTTTCAGAAGGTCGACGACATCCGCCGCACTATCTTTATCCAAGGCGGCTGTGGGCTCGTCGGCTAGCACGAGCGCCGGGCTTGAGACCAGAGCTCGGGCCACGGCCACGCGCTGCTTCTGACCGCCTGACAGGTTTGCGGGCAGATACGTGATACGGTCGCTCAAGCCGACCAGGCCAAGCGCATGCTCAGCCGCGCTCTGCGCCGCGCTATCGGCCACTTCGCCATGCACCTGTACGCCCATCATCACGTTCTGCAGTGCCGTCAGGCTTTCATGCAGATTGTGTGCCTGAAAAATGAAGCCCAGGCGGCGGCGCAGGTTGACAAGTTGTGCCTGCGATGCGCCATTCAACTCGCTCTCCAGAAGCCGCACCGATCCATCCTGCACAGCTCTGAGACAGCCGACAAGCGTAAGGACCGTCGTCTTACCAGACCCGGAAGGCCCCATCAGCACGGTAAAGCTGCCCCGCTTCAACGTCAGGTTCACATCAAACAGCGCCTGTTTGCGAACGTCGCCACTGCCGAACCAATGGTTCAATCCACGCACCTCGACGATTGTCTCGCTGTCCATCGCAGCCTCCTAGAACAGATCGGCAGGGTCGGCAGCGCCAAGCCGACGGGTCGCAATGGCGCCGGAAAGGGCGGAAAAGACAATGGTGCCGAGAAAAACGGTCATTGCCATCGAAGGTGTCATCCCCAGAGGCAGGGTCGTGATCTTTCCCATCAGCGTCAGGATGGTCGTCCCGACAATTAGTCCTGGAATGAAGCCCATGATCCCGAGCACCAGCGCTTCTTCGAAGACGATGCCGAGGAAGAAACGCGGGCCATAGCCCATGGCCTTGAAGGTTGCGTATTCGCGCAGGTGGTCGGCCACGTCGGTTGACAGCACCTGATAGACGATGACAATGCCGACGAGAACGCCGATCAGCACGCCGAACCCGAAGATGATGCCCGTCGGACGCTTCGTCTGCTGATAGCGCAGATCCTCCTGCGCTGCATCCTTGTAGCTGCGTATGCGAAGGGACGGGTCGGAAATCAGGGTTTTCAGGCGCGCGATTACAACGTCTGTCTGCGCGCTGGAGCGCAGGCTCAGGAGAATATGGTCGGGTGCCGAGGAACTACGCGTCGGGAACAGCGACAGGAATGTCTGGTCCGAAACCAGCATATAGCCATCGCCACCGAAGCCCCCTCCGCCGGAGAACGTGGCATAGGCGGTGATGGTGCGGCCTTGCGTTTCAAAGGACAGAGGCGTTTGCGGACGGATTGAAGCGGCTTCGTCCTTGGCGAGGCCTCGGGCCAACCGATCGAGTATTGCCGCGTCTCGCACCTGCAGGAGATTGAGATCGCCTGCAATATCCTGAGACAGAAACTCGGTCTTGATCGGATCCACGCCGAAGGTCGTCAGACTGATGTCCTTTTCGCCACGGTCCCAGGGAACATTGGCGATGAAAAGACCCATTCCAGCGGCGACATCCGGATCCCCCAGCGCTTGCAGCAACCATTGCCGAGCCACATTGCCACCGTCGGTCAGGGTACTCGCATCGCCAGCCGAGATCATGATATCCGCATGGAAGAATTCATAGGGTCGCAAGGTTGCGGCACCCATCGAGTTCATGATCCCAAGCTGGACGAAGACCAGCACATTGGCAAAGGCCACCCCGGCGAGTGCCGCCGCAAAGCGGGTCCGGTTGTGGGTCAATTGCAGCCAGCCGATGGGCAGTCGCCCGAACAGGCGTTGCAGCAGGTAGCTCATGGATTGGCCCGTACCGTGGTGTCAATACGGGCGATGACCTCGAGATTTGTGAAGCGGGCGGCGACATCCGAGGAGGCTTCGTCCAGTACCACCAAGACCTGGATGACGCGCGCATCCTTGTTTTCCGCTGCATCGTCAGAAATCAGGCCCTGCCGTCCCACGGTCAGTCCGATCCTATCCACCCGGCCTTGCAACGTGACACCGAGAGCCGGAGTTACCAGTTCCACCGGCTGGCCGACCATGACTGCACTGATGCGATCCTGCCAGATCTCAACCTCGGCCATCATCTGATCCGTGTCCCCCATATCCATGATCCCGTCGGTGGGAGGCCGCTGTCCGGGCGTGACATGGATGTCGAGGATCGTGCCGGTGATGGGCGCCACGACTTCGGCGCGTGCAAGGTCGAGCCGAGCACGGGCCAGTTCGGATCGGGCGGCATCGACATTGCGGCTGGCGACGATCACATCGGGCTGTTCGTCCAGCGTGACTGCGTCATAGCGCGTGAGCGTTGCCTCAGCGCGGACAACGGAAAGTTTCGCGCCTTCTGCTGCAGCACGGGCCGCATCGAGTGCAGCCTGCGTGCTGACGGCGCTCGAGGCGAGCGCTTCCGTTCGCGCCAGCGTAGATGCAGCTTCTGCGGCCGTGGACACGGCTTGATCGAGTGCTGCCTTTGCTTCATTGCGGCTTGCCTCTACCGCCGCTCGCGTCTGGATGAGGTTTGCTTCGCGCACGGCGAGATTTGCCTCTGCGGTAAGAACGGCCCCAGCGAGAGCAGTGTGATTGTCGAGCCTCGCCAACACGGTGCCCTTTTCCACGCGATCGCCCACGGAAACGAGAATGTCCGCGATGCGCGCATCCCCAGCCCCATATGGTGCTGCGACAACCGAAACATCGCCACGGGGCTTCACCCGCGCCAATCCGACAACATCCGACGGCAGCAAGGTTTCTGCCATTTTAGGCGGTAGCTCGATGTCAGGCGGCAAGGCAATGGGTGCGTCTGAGCCGCCGCCGGGTTGAAGTCCCGTCAGCGCGTAAAACTTCTGCAAACCAGTCGGCTGAAAATACATCCCCAGCACAGCGCCCGAGAACATGAAGACTGGGACCAGCAACACCAGCAGGTACCGCTTGCGGAACCAGCGGCGCTGCCGGGGTGTTTTTGGCTCGGACAGATTCAGATTGATCGGGAGGCTTTTTTCATCCGTGGCTGACATTGCAGGTCACTCGTTCCTGTCGATCTTTGAATGGGATGTTGACTTCAATACCTTCGTCACGGTCTTGCCAACCGGCAAGGATGCGTAGGTGATTAGGCTGCAACGAAACACATATCACAGAACATATATTTCTGTGTTCGATATCGTGCATTTGTAAGCCTGACCAGACATCCAAGCGCATGTCCGCTCAGGAAAGATGCGACAAAGCTACGCAAGCTCAGCGTTTAGCGACCGAAATCAGCCCTGGTCACGACGCCGTCTGTATAGCGGTCCAGAATAGCCATGCTTTACAAGCTTCGGCAGATCGAAACGGAAAACCGTGTAGTTCAACGGCTTCTCGCTTTTGGAGCCTTGAACCTCCTGCAGTCAAAAATAATATGCCGACCATTGCCTCAAGACGGAAGCATGATCCGCTTGTCGCTTGGTCAGCGATCAATCGGTATCGCCACCATCGAGCAAGCTGAATGACGGTTTTCAGGGAGCGCCAGTCTGAAACATGAACACCCGAATTGGAGGCAATGGGACCGCCAGAGGGAGGCGCTCCGATCTTTGGTGACTTCCGCCGATGGTCGAAATTCGCGCTTCTCGTAATGTTGCCCGAGTTCGGCCCATAGCGGACTGTCGTTGTGGGATCACAACTGGTGGCGGGACGCTTGGCCTCCGACCTTCTCAAAAGTGCTGAACTGGAATTTCTGCACCGTCCCCCATGGGGTTGTGTGTTCATGCCGCCGCGTCGTAGCCAGCCTAAACTGTTCGCCGAGAACAGCTTGCAAGCTCTCCGGATCGTAACGGGTAACAGGCAGGCCGCTGCATTTATCTGGCCCATCCATTGCGAAGGTGCCAATCACGGCCTTGCCACCGACTTTGAGTGCCCGTGCCAGCACGCGAACATAGGCTTGCTGATCGACGGCTGTTGTCAGGAAATGGAAGGCGGCCCGGTCATGCCAGAGATCATACTCGCGGTCAGGCGTCCATACGGTCACGTCCGATACAACCCATTGCACATGAGCCGTGTCTGCCAGTCGGGACTGGGCTGCCACGAGAGCCGCGCCAGAAAGATCAAGAACGCTAACGTGGGCCTGACCGGCATCCACCAGCGCATCTACCAACCGGGACGCACCACCACCAATGTCGATTACTGACATTCCCGGTATCAGTCCCGCTTCATGCAGCAGCGTCAGTGATAGGTCCGGGGCCTCCTCATACCAACTGACCTCGGTGTCAGACTTGGTAGTGTATACCCCTTGCCAGTGCGCCTGTCGGTCTTGAATTGCCATAAAGTCGTTCCTGTTCGGAATGCGAGTCTACCAGATATCGGTCCATCCAGTCGTAAAGTTTTTACGAAGCCGCCGTTCCCCAGGGAAATCATCCGGCTGCTTTTGGTGCGGAAGCGACGCGGCACGACAGCCGGCGCGGTGTATGCTTCTATGGAAGCGCGACGGCGGCCTCTATGACCGGGTTGAAGGCGCAAAGCGGAAATCATTACCGAAATGGGGCCGGAAGCGGCTTGGCGGCTTTTGGGTATCCGGTTAAGCAAATTCGATGCTCAGAACGGAGAACTCGTAGTCACGAGTGTCTGCGTATCCGGCAATCAGGCGGGTGAAATGTTGGGACTCCTTGAACCTCATTCACCGTACGTCGGTTTGACCCGTTTGCGCGTTAGTGACACCTGTTTCTTTTCATAGCGTTACAGAACCCGCAGTCTTGTGCTTCTGTGCGGACTTTCGCGCCTTGGTGGCTGCCTTGACCGTCTTAGTGTCGAGGCCACGTAAAGTGAGGTCAATTCCAATCACCGCTAGATCCTCCACATTGGGGTATTGGCTCGAAATTACGGACCAGTATTGGCGCAGTGCTGCTAGCAGCGCCTCGAAGCTCTCGGCCTTGCCGCCGCCAGATAGATCCCAGCTTTTCTTCGAACCGATATAAACGAGGAGAAAAATGCCGCGGCTGGAGCGGACATCACGCAAATAGTCGCCCGCGAGTTGCACCTCCATACGCTCGAACAGGTGCGGACCCGTCCAGTTGTCCGCGACCTTCAGCTCAATGGGTACCGGACCATCGAATGTCGCACCTCGAAATCGCAAGTCGGGTCGCTTGGCGTCAGCCAATTCTTCTTCGGGCGGGATGCTATAACGTCCGCCAGCCTTGCCGCGCAGCCAACCTCCAATAAATTTGCGGAATTCCGTCTCCTGATCCGTGCCCTGTAAAATCGAAGCAATACTCTCGTCGCCATGTTCGAGCTCGTGCTTCAGATCTTCGAGCCGCTCGACTCCGAAATACCAGAGCTCGCGGTGGTTGGCAGGTGTTGCGACCCTTGCTTCGTTGAATTCCTTGACCTGGCTCGGCCTCCAGGGAGCGAAGTCGGCATCCAGGGTCGCTTTGGTCTTGGCGTGGAAGCCCATCCATGGCCGTGAATTCGCTGCGGGGTGCGCACGCTCCATTTCCATCAGGGCGAGATAGGCTTCCTTGCCCGGAGTCTCGCGGATGAAGGCGAAAAGTGCATTGCGGGCGTCCTGTGCGTCGTCGCGGAGACCTGGCGAATAGACGCCCTTGCCAGCACGCTCGATGTCATCTTCCTCACGAATGTATCTCGCCATGAGCAGGTACAGCGTCTTCATGTGCTCGACAGTGCGATAGGCAAGCCGTGCGCGGCCCTCCTGCCGCCGCCCCCCCAACAACGAAACGACAAAGCGCAGAGCAAGATTGGTTTGCTCAGCGGGATCGTTCAATGCCGCTAGTCGAGCAGCGAGCGCCGGGACAGCCGCGTCCGGGTCAACGCCGACCCAAGTGGCAAACCAGATCGAGCTGAAAATCGGATCGTATTTCGCGCTCGCCTTTCTAGCCGCGATCTCGGCCAGCTCAACATTAGATACCGAGGAGCCCTGAACGATAGACAGAAGATAGCCGAGGTTGCGCGGATTGACCCGTTTGCCCTTAAGCGCCGGGAGCAAGGCTGTGGCGATGTGATCGCGCGCCCATTCGCCATGCCATGCCATGTTGTAAAGGACGTAGTGGCTTTCGCCATCGCTGGTCTCGCTCGCCAGTTCGTGGCGGATTTCCTTCAGAAGGATGGCGCCGACCTCACCGGGAAACGCTCTGTAGAGGTCTGGCAACCAAGCCGGAAATCCGTTCAGCTCGGCAAGCGCGTATTGCGCCGCCTTTTCGGCCTCGGTGGGGCTCAAGCGCTGCACCCAATGCTCCTCCTCACGCGCTTCGATCGCCAAGCCGGTCAAACCGAAGATCAACGCGGAAGGAGTCTGATTGGACGGTGCGCCCTGCGACTGGGTCCGAGGCTGATAGTCGCGCCAGAACCGCACCGCGGCGTCGCGGAACGCGCTGGCTACTGGCTCGCCATAAGTCTGAATCAGCGAGCGCCAATTGCCCTCGGTCCAGTGGTTGCCGTTCTCGTTGGCCGCCGATCGCATCCGCTCATGCAAGTAATGTTGATCTTGGGTGTAGATGCCTGCCTTGCCCGGATCGCGAATCTGATCGACCCGCTCGGCTAGTAGCGACCTACCGCGCTCCAGCAGCGCTGTCCGGGCCGCCGCTGTTCGCGCATCGCGCCGCTTCCACTGGGCCTCCTGTTTGCGATATTTCGCCAGCTCGCCCGCAGGAGGATGGAGCAGCGTCTCCAGCTTCGAGCGCAAGGCGTCCTCTTTGGCGGCGAGACGTTTCAACCGCTCGCGCCACTTTCGCGGACGCCCGCCGACGACGAACAGACGGAACGCTAAGGTCAGCGCGACGAGGCGATCATCAGGCAGCGTCCGATTGGCAACGTCGTCTGCGATGATATCGAAGCTGGTCTGGTCAAAGGCCCAGTAGCTGCCGAAAATTGATACATGCCAATAGTCGACGAGACGCTCGTCTTTCTCTCGCTCGCGCCACGCGCGCTCATGTGCGACAGAATGCCAGAACACGGCATAGTTGAGGTCCGGCCATCCCTTTACAAGGATCGGCAACTCTTTGCGGATCTCCTCGAAATCGTGGCGGCCATAGCCGCTCGCGATCGGGAGTAGCCACAACGCCGTCAGAGTCGTCGACAACAGCGCTGCAGGGTCGCGCGCCTCAATTTGCCGCATCGCTACGCGCGCAGCCGTCGAGGCTAACCACCCATACTTCTGCGAGATTTCACAGTGCCGACGCTCGACAATTGGCTCGCTCCGGAGCAGGACCACCAGCCCCTCCATGAGCGGCCCGAGCAGTGCGAGCGGGAGCTCATTAACGTAGTGTAAGAGAGGATCTTTGAGTGGATCGACCTGATGGGGGTCCTGGGGTGCCGAGCCTTCAAGTGCCTCTATGAGCCATGTGATCGCCTCCTGTGTGTGAGGCAGATCGGCTAGCAGTTCCCCGAGCCAGTCGCGGGAAAGTGATGGTCCCTCTGCAACGAAGCTATCGCGCACTTCTGCGGCGTCAGCCGGGGTGCCGACGGTTAAGACCGCCCGGATCGCTGCGATGCGGGTATATTTGGCGCGCGAGGTGAGCGCGAAATGCTTCGCCCTGTCGGCGAGCGCCTCGATACCGCCCTGAAAAACCATCCGCAGCAAAAACCAGGTGATGTCGTCATCACCGAAATATTGGTCGAGCAGTGTACGAATATCGTCAGCAAGATCCGAATTAGCGAAGCGCTGCACCGCCTCATAGTCCATGATACTGCGACCATGCGCGGGCTGCGCAAGCTGCTCACATGTTTGGCGTAGGATACGGCGCCTCGTCTCAAGGGGCAGTTTACTGGGGTCGCCGCCCTCGAATAGGATCTCAGGCGCCAGGTCCACGACATTGTCGAGGGTTCGGCGATCGAGCACGGCGAGCCAGGGCAGGATCGGCCGCATCGTCGGTACGATCACCTCGATGCCATATTGCTTGCGGAAGAACAGGCCCTCGATCTTCGCGCGCGACCCTTCGTCAACAAGCAACGAATGCAGCCATTCGGCGGTCAAGTATTCCCGGACAGAACGGTGATGAAAACGCACTGTGCCGTAGATCCCGGGATCGAAAATCGGCCGGCTGAGCAAGGCGGTGCAATCTTGGTCGTTCCAATCCGTCAGTACTTCTTTGATCGGCAGGCCCTTCGCATTCTGATTCCCGTCGGGAATCCTGATCGCGGATTCCTGACACAGGGTCGTAGCCGCTGCGACCAGACGGGCACCTTCGCGAATCCGGTCTATGGAGATGGGACGTGCATCGGCACGATCCTGATCACGCTCCTGCAATCGCTTAGCGATACTGCTCGTCATCAGATCGAAGCGTGAGCCGATCCGCAGGTGATCGTTCCAGAATTCGACCGTCTCGGCGAGATCGAGCGGCCGCGTGGTGAACGACCACGCCTCGGCACGATCAACCGCCTTTTTGAAGGCCTTCAGATCTGTCACACCCTTCGCTTGGGCGAATGTATCGACCTGGTTTCCGTGCAAATCCTCCAAGGTCACGATCCGGAACGGCCCCTTTTTGTTGACCTCTTTGATAGTCCGCTTTGGCGCAATAGCATTTTCACTTTGGGATTCGGCCTCGTCTCCCCCAACTGCGGCCGACGCATCCCAACGCAAATTGCTTCTGCACAGCAGGAGATCCGTTGTCGGGCGCCACGCCTCTGTGCGGCCCGTAATAACGATGTGCGCGTGCTGGAGAATGCGTTCGATCTTCTTACCGATTTTGCGGATGGCACGCTCGAAATCCTTGGGGTCACGTAGGCGTGCCTCGTCGACGGAGTCGAGGAACAACCAACCAGGTTCGCCCGATGCGATCCATGCTTCGAGTTCCTCAATGCTCCCTTCTTCGAAGCTGGTCTCGAAATCCTCGACGACGTGCTCGATGCGCAGAAAAAACGCCGGCTTGCCTTTCCGTCGTTGGCGCCGGCAGACGTGCCGTATTTCCTCGGTCTTGCCCGATCCTGCCTCCGCCAGGAGGATGACCCGAGGCTCGGTCAAAAGGTCTACCCAGCGGGTCGGTGTCTCCCGCCCCCAAAGACGCACCATCTTCGCCTCGTCGCCCTCATCATCGGAGATCGAGAGGTCGCGAAAGGTGCGATCGAGGTCAATGAAATTGTCGAGTTCTCTGGACATGGCTGATTAGTGTCTTCGCTACAATCAAACGCCGACTAACACGCTTGTGTCGGTATATTGACTACATCGGGGGTTGAGAGAGATAGACATTTAGCTCGATATGATGCGAATTAATCCGCGACGCTGTTCATGATGGGAGGGAGCATGATTGACAACCTGTCAGTTGCGAAGTCAGCGGTGTTTTTCACTATCCGCAAGAAGCTAACCGACAAGGCTATTGAGGATCTCTTTACGGCTCTTCGCAAGTCACACGGCACAACCGCGAACAATGTTTTCAGACACATCCGCGAGAGTCAGGGTGATGCGCGGTGGTCGGCGATTTGCTTCGAGTACGAAACACCGCCTGCATTTCTCGGTCCGGCCTCAGGGGTAAAAGAAAAACTTTTCGGTTACTTAATGCTCGTTGAATCTCAAGGACACGCGGCGCTGTTTACCTCGCGCCTCGGTCTGCCGACTGCATTTAAGTCTCGGCACTTTGCGTCAGTCTCGGTGAACCGGATGGAAGGCGCGATCGCGCGCGAGAACGCCATCTTCCAGAAAATGCGAATGCGCAATATGTCAGTGTCGCCTCATGTGATGCGGAACAAGACTTTGGAAGCCCCCAATCTGGCGAATGTGGTGGGTCCGGCCGGCAGCCGAAGGTACGCTCCGCAGACATACACGGTGTCGGTCGATGGCATCCATAGCACGACGACTCCGAGCACAGGTCGTATTGGTGTTCGATCGGATAAGGTGGGTCACGGTGAGCTTATCGAGTTCGCAGAGACGATGATCGACGCCCTCAGGATTGATCCTGCCGATGTCTCCCCATTCATCAGGACATTTGCGCGCCCCGTGTCGCTTGCGGATGCCCTTGCCGCCTCACAGCCCACAACAATTGCGGTGGACACTGCGCGACTTGCGGCTGCGGTTTTCGGTAACGAAGCCACCATCCGGCTGGTTCATGTCGGAGACGAAGTCACGGAACTCTCCACCGATGACGTCAACGAGCTTCTCGGTCAGCTCGACCAAGCACTCACCATCGAAGGGAATGGGAAGCTGCGCGCTGCGAAACTTCCAGGCAGCGACGACGAGCTCGCCACGATAAGTTTGAACAAGAGCCGCATTGCATTAAGGTCGATGACCCTCGGAATGGCCGCCGCCGTAGAAGTGGAAACGCTCGATTTGGGGCTGGGAGAGGATCCGGAGCGGCGACCGCTATATTCATATCTCGATGAAGAGGACTGCTTCATTGTCTTGTTCGATGACGTTCGACTTTCCTACATCGACGGCCAAGTATTTCGAGATGAAACTATGCTGGATGGAGGGGCGTCGTTTCTTCCGTACCTACATCCGGATGCATCTCTTCAGGCCGTTACCGACGAGAAGGGTGCATTCTTGGCCGGGCAGGTAGCATTCGACGGGACTTCCACCTTCGGAGCCATCGTTGAGCACATTGGCGCGGAGGATGCCATCCTGATCTGCGACGATCTTGGTGATGAGTGGGCTGATTTCATTGGCATCAAGGAAGAGGCCGGCTTCGTCCAAGTGTGTTTCTACCACGCGAAGCATGATGCATTGACACTTAGTGCCGGGTCGTTTCACGTTGCAGTGAGTCAGGCGATTAAGAACCTTGGCAACATGACGTTTCCGCCTGAGCGGATGGAGGCCAAGGTCCAGAGTTGGAACGCCACATACAACGCAAAAGGCCAGCCGACACAGATCGGAAGGATCATTCGGAACAACGCGGGCGACCTTGGTGCAGCGATCGTGCGTGCAAGAACTGCGCCCGATGTGCGGCGGCGGGCGGTAATTGTAACGTCGTCACTTAGCAAGCAGGCTGTTGAGGATGCATTTGCTGGCATCCAGGCTGGGCATCGGCCAACCCACACATTTGTGCAACTGTATTGGCTCCTGCAGTCCTTCTTTTCTGCATGCACAGAGGTGGGTGCGTCCGGATCAATTGTGTGTCAGCCGTAGGCGAACCGCCCGCTCTCTGGAACCTGCCGATGCTGGTTGAATGGACGCAATGAAGTCGCTAAACACCCCTTCCAACGGCACTAGGCGGAGCGCTGTGTTGCCATACTCTCACGCGCGCTCCTTGGTCGCATGGGAACTGGAGAGTGACTGTTGAGTCATCGCTTAACTACAGCCATACGAATATGCGACGCTGCGAAGGCGATACTCCGTAAGACCCGTAGTTTCCCAGGCGAGGCGCCCAGCGGCAGTGACGCTATCCTTCATATGAAAGAGATGGGGGTTGAACCGATGCTCCTTGCTCTCGCAATGGAGCTGGCGTTGAAGGCATGGTTTGTCTTCGATTTTGATGACCCTAACCACTCCAAGTCACATGACCTCTCCAAGTTATTCGCCCGGCTCAAGTCGGAAAGTCAGGAAAAACTGGATCAGGAATTCAGAAGGTCGGTAGCACCGTATCATCCCAACATATTCTATGTGGATTACGGCATTGGACATGTGCTTTATCAGCATAAGGATGCATTTGTAGACTGGCGCTACATCCACGAGCCTAAGTCGACGATGTTCGAACGCGGCGCTTTCGAGGCGACGCTGGAAATGGTTCTCAGTGAGTTTGACAAAAGGTACTTCACCGTATCGGTCGCTCCACTTTAGCCGTCCTGACGGTTCTTGCCCGATGCGTCGTGTCAGGCAGACTGGAGGCTGGAGCACGACCTAGGTCCGTCGCCAACATTGGCGGTTTTCAGGAACTGCATACTCCACTCGAAACGACCGTTATGAAGGCGCATTGCGGAAATCATTTCCGCAACGGGGCCGGAACCAGACAGTCCGAAATTGGCGGTCCCGACTTGATTGGCCGCTATCCGGGAGCCTACCTCATGTTGTATGCCTTTGCCAATTCCGAAAAGAACATCGCGTCGTCCCAGCCCCAGAAATCTGCGCCGAGGGGATCAAATTGCACGGAAGGATGCCGCGTTTGCCTGTGCAGTTATGTCGAGCGCCGACAGCCCGACGTCCGACGCCAGCCTGTATTCTGTATCGATGTCGGTCGAAAAGAATGAAGGGTCGTCTGTTCCCAGCACAACAACGCACCCTGCCGCAGCCAATCGGCCAACAGGATGCTCACCAATCGACGGATAGAGGTTGAGGGCGAGATTGCTCGTCAGACACATCTCGAGCGGCACTTTCGCCGATGCCAACTGGCGCGTGACCGACTCCGATTCGACCGCTCGGATCCCGTGCCCCACGCGTTCCAGGTCAAGTACTTCGATCGCGTCGATGATGGTGTCCGGCCCAAGATGCTCTCCAGCGTGGGCGGTCGCCCGCAGACCCTCGGATCGAGCGATTCGGAACGCCTCTTTGAAATCGCTCGCCGAAAACGTCCGCTCGTCGCCGGTAAGGCCGAAGCCGACGAGTATGCCGTCTCGACGACTCGCAGCTATTGTCGCGGCCTGTATGGCGGCTGTAGGTCCTAAGTGCCGAACCGCGGTGGCGATCATTCGGCAATCTATACCGTAGGCCTCCAGCGCTCGATCACGGGCGGCGGATAGCGCGGCGAGCTGGTCGTCAAAGGCAACGCCCACACGCATCAAGTCGGGCGGGGAAAGCATGAACTCGACGTAGGTCGTGCCGAGTCGTGCGGACCGGGAAAGATAGTCGTAAGCGACCTCCTCTAGGTCTTGCGCGGTAACGATGACCGACGCGATATGGTCATATGCCCGTAGGAAAGAGGTGAAGTCGTGCCACCCATATCCTTTGGCCGTCCACAGGGCCGGATCAAGGTTCATCGAATTCCTTTCGGCAAGTTTACGGACCATCGTCGGAGTGATGGTGCCACGCAGGTGCACATGCAGATCGATCATCGACTCTTCCTTCTCGAATATGCAACGATGGCAGACGGTTTTCGGCGCGATCGCGCCCGGAGTTGGTCATGCGCGTCAGATTTTTATCCAGGAACGAACACAAGATCGCCGAGGCGTCCACTATATTAAAGTCCGTAGGCGTAGAACTCGTCGCCGTACACCTTCCGATCGACGAACTTCAGTCGGACGATGTTCGGGCCATCGTGCGCAACAAGACGCTGCGAGCATTCCATCTTTTAGGACACCCTGTATTCGTAGAGCAAACTTGCCTGTTCCTCACGGAACTGAACGGCTTCCCAGGAGGCCTCACGCAGGTGTTCTGGGACACGCTGGAAAAAGAACGGGTCTCGCGCCTGTTCGGGGGCGGATCGGTGACGGCCAAAACCCAAATCGGGTATTGTAACGGACAGCAGATATTCCACTTCGAAGGCACCATCCAGGGCATCATCGCTTCGGAACCTCGAGGTGACGACCGTTTCCAGTGGGACTGCGTCTTCATTCCCGAGGGGCATGAGCAGACATTTGCTGAGATGGGCGAGAAAAAGAACGAGATATCGATGAGGAAACGAGCCTTGGACGCGTTCGCCGCTCACCTGGAGAGTAGCCGGCATGATTGAAGAGCTCGCGGATTTAGTCTCTCGCAGGAAGGTCATGTTGTTCGCCGGAGCGGGGCTGTCGGTTCCCTTGGGACTGCCGAGTTGGTCAAGCCTGATCGGCCACATGGCGAGCGAACTCGGCTACGACCCCGAAGTTCTGGTGCCGGACGGCGCCGACCATCTGCAAATCGCGGAGTTCTATAAATTAGAACGCAATAGCATCGGCGAACTCCGTAGCTGGATGGACCGAAGCTGGCACGTTCCCGACGATCGCCTTCTTAAGTCGCGTATACACGACCAAATCGTCGAACTAGACTTTCCACTAATCTACACGACCAACTACGATCGCAACCTCGAGCGCATCCATGAACTCAAAGGCAAGCGCTTCAGCAAGATCAAGTCGGTACTCGACGTCGCGAACGCGCTTCCTGACGCGACACAGATCGTCAAGTTCCACGGAGATTTCGACGATGACGATTCGCTGGTGGTCACCGAGTCCGATTATTTCGAGCGGCTGCAATTCGAGGCTCCGCTCGATATCAAGTTTCGAGCCGACGTTCTAAGCCGCAGCATACTGTTCGTTGGCTACAGTCTGAACGATCTCAACATGCGCCTACTTCTCTATCGGCTCCATAAAATGTGGGAGAGAGCCGGATTCGCCGCGCAACGGCCTCCTTGCTTCATATTCCTGCTGCGCCCGGACCCGGTTCGCGAGCGTGTACTGGCAAGCCGCGGCATTCGTCCGATCGTTTCGAACTCCCTCAATCCCAGCACAGCGCTGGAAGAGATGTTCGACAAGCTCCTCTCCGCTCGCGGTAAAATGGCGTGAGGCCATGGCATCAAAGCCGTTCGCGCGCCATGAGCCTAGAAGGCCCTGTGGGCGTCGCTCCTGCTTTCGTCCACTGACCTGCGTTAGCAGTCGGGCTCCTTTTGGTTCCGAATAAAGGAAGCAGGCATTCGGCGTGGCGCGCAGCCTAAGTCTCACCTGGGCTAGAGCGGTCTGCCTGCTCTTACCGCCAAATTTCGACGAGCTTAGATCATATCGGCGCTTAACCATGGCTCGTGCCTGCACGGCACGGCAGATCGACTTGATGGATTTTATTCGTCTGTCCAATGATCGTTGCAGCTAAACTGGATCGTTGTCTGGATTCGGCATTCGTAAATGTGGAGAAGGCTAGTTATCAGGGTTATTGGCACGTAATAGTATCAATAGCACTTGTGGCATAGAGGATTACGCTTGATCGAAACGAACGCGTTGGCGCCGCTATCCTTAGCAGACTTTAAGCAGGCGATTGAGTCAAAGCCCAACACTCTCGAAGTTCACCTCGACTTGGTGGAGCGCAACGTCGAGATCGCGGGCTGCAAGGTTCGCATCCACTGCCATTGCCTCAAGGTTGATGCCGACGGTCGCGTGAGCGTCGCGCGGCTGGCGGAGTTCATCCGAACGGCGGTGATCGACTATGCAATCCCGCATGAGGCCCGTCGGCGCGCGAAGGAGCGAGACGATCGAGACGGCGGCTTCGCAGCTACGATTGAACTCTATCATCGCGCCGTTGGTACGTTCACCGACCTGAAAACGTCTGGCGAGGGAGGCGAGCTTCTTCTCTACCTGCTTGCCGAGCGCTTCCTAGGCCTGCCGCAGATCCTTTGCAAGATGTCGCTCAAGACCAGTGCGCAAGTGCATTATCATGGCGCCGATGGCGTATATGCAAACGTCGACGAGGATGGCGTACTTAATCTGTACTGGGGCGAGTCAAAGATCCATTCGGATGCGACCAGGGCGATCCGCGAATGCCTGAGCTCGTTGAAGCCCTTTCTCGACGAGGAAGAGGGGGAGGCGGCAAGCCGCGAACGTGATCTTGTGCTGCTGAGTGAGCGAGCCGATCTCGGAAGACCCGAACTCAACGCTTCGTTGCGCCGGTTCTTTGACCAGACGGACCCGCTCGTGAAGAGGAAACGATATCGCGCGGTCGCCCTCGTCGGCTTCGACAGCGACGATTATCCCGCCGCTGGCGGGAAGTGTGGCGCGAACGACATCGTGAACGCGTCGAGGCAGGCGCTTGCCAAATGGTCCAAAAATGTCGGGAACCGGCTGTCCATCGAGAAGCTGGCTGATTGCCAGATAGAGTTTCTCTGTCTGCCGCTTCCTGACGCCGAGGCGTTCCGCACGGCAGTGCTGGCATCTTTAGGATTGACCAAGTGAGCGAGGAGGAACTCATAGACTGGCTACTGGCCGAAGGTGTGGCCAGCGATCTTGGCCTGTTGTCGCGGGCCAATGCTCTGCAGGAACTCGAAAACGTGGAGCCGGTGGAGTCCATCGGCAAAAGGTTGACGGCGATAGATTGGAAACGGCTGCTGCTCGCCGGAAGCATCCTGGCCCGCTCGGAAAGTCGGCGTCCGCGCGAAGCAGCGCTTTTAATCGCGACTTCCGCAATGACGTTGGCGGAGCGAGGTCCGACGCGGGATGCGGCGGCATTGCTGTTCGAGCAGTTGTCGAACAAACTGGCGGTTGTGCTTGCGCAGCGGCGGAATGAGGTCGAGTCAGGTCTAGATGAGCGCCTAGGTGTCGGTGCCCGGCTGGAATTGACGCGAAACCGCCTCAAGAACTCCGTGGTACTTGAGACAAACGGGGGGCTCATGGAGGTCAACGCCTTCCAACGGTCCTTCTGGACCGGTGCGGGTGATGATGGAAGCTGGGTGTCCGCCTCGGCACCGACCGCATGCGGCAAGACATATCTGGTGCTGCAGTGGCTGTTGGACCAAGTGCGGGCGAAGCGAGCTCGAATGGTTGTATACCTCGCTCCGACCCGAGCGCTGGTAAGCGAGACCGAAACGAATCTCCGCAGCATGTTGGCAACTGTAGGCATCGGCGCGGATGAAGTGCGGGTCAGCTCGCTGCCACTGACCGAAGAGTACTTGGCTATGCGAGACGGCGGTCCGCCGCTGATCGCTGTCTTCACCCAAGAGCGACTACACCTCTTTGCCAACGCGCTGACCGACAAGATGGAAATAGACCTCATGGTGGTCGACGAAGCCCATAAGATCGGTGACACCAAACGAGGCGTGATCTTGCAGGACGCGATCGAACGCGTGGTGCGGGCCAGCCCGGAGGTTCGGGCAGTCTTCATCAGTCCTGCGACGCAGAACCCGCAGACCTTGCTGGAAGACGCTCCGGCGTCCGCCGATCGCCGCGTTGTCGAAAGCGATGTCCCCACGGTGTTGCAGAACGTCCTGTTCGCCCGGCAGGTCAAGCGCCAAACGACCAGGTACGAACTGGCGGTGCGACGCGGCGACGAGCTTGACGACGTCGGCATTCTGAACCTGCCGGACCGTCCGATGGGCCTTCGGAAAAGGGTGGCGTTCATTGCCGAGGCCCTGACAGGTCAGCGGTCAGGCACCCTGATCTACGCCAACGGTGCAGATGAGGCGGAGAAGATCGCCTTTTTGCTGAACCAAGGTTCACGTAGGGGCGCTGTCGACCCGGAGTTGGCGGCACTCGCCGATCTTTCGCGAAAGGGGGTGCATCAAGACTATCTGCTCGCGCCGCTCGTTGAGCGGGGTGTCGCGTTTCACTACGGCAACATGCCGTCCCTATTGCGTTCGGAAATCGAGCGGCTTTTCAAGTCCGGTAAGATCCGATTCCTGGTGTGCACATCGACCCTCATTGAGGGCGTCAATCTCTCGTGCCGAATGATCGTGCTCCGCGGCCCAAGGAAGGGAAGCGGCAACCACATGTTGGCGCATGACTTCTGGAATTTGGCCGGTCGTGCAGGTCGATGGGGTGACGAGTTCCAGGGCAAGATCGTTTGCATCGATCCGCACAACGAACAAGCGTGGCCGATAGGAGTGCCCAAGCGCGCTCGTTACAAAATCAAGCGCGAGACCGACGCGGTGATGGAGGCGCCGGAAGAAATTCTTGGCTTTTTGAGAGAGCGTGCGAGCCTGTCCATGGAAGAGGTAGGCCGTGACACCAAGCTCGAACAGGTATCATCATATCTCATTTCGACATTTCTGCGTTCCGGCTCCGTCACCGATGCCGCATTCGCAAAGCGACATGATTCGAAATTTGTTGCGGAACTGGAGGTAGTGCTCGCGAAGCTGTGTGAGGCCATTCGGCTGCCTTCGGCACTCGTCGCACGGCATCCGGGCGTCAGTGCGATCGGAATGCAATCTCTTCTCGAGTTATTCGGCCGGCATCCGGGCGAACCCGAGGATTTGATCCTCGCGGCCACCGAGGACGACGAGGCTATCACTTCTATGATGTTCGTCATGAAGGCGATCAATGATCATCTCTACCCGGCTTTCAAGCCGGACGAGCTGATCTACGGTCATGCGGTGACCGTTCAGCGGTGGCTCCGTGGTTGGTCGCTTTCCCGTATGATCAAGGCGCGCATCGAGAACCTTCAACGGAACGGGAAGGCTGTCAACGTCCCACAGGTGTGCCGGCAGACGATGGAGATGGTCGAGCAGACCGCACGGTTTGCCGCTCCGAAATACATCGCCGCTTACATGGATGTCTTGAAGGTCCACTTGAATGGAGTCGGACGAGCCGATCTTCTGCGGGACAGCTTCGACATCGGACTGGCTCTAGAGTTTGGCATATCCACAACCACGCTGCTATCGTTGATGGAGCTGGGCCTTTCGAGGATGAGCGCTGTTGCGTTGTACGAGGTGATCGCGATGGACGACTTGGACCAAGACGCGTGTCGCGACTGGATGCGTACCAATGCGGACGCTCTAGAAGGTGCCGGGGTTCCTTCCATCATCGTGCGGGAGTTGCGCGAGAAGTTACTTGGCGAGACACGCCCAGTTCGCTCGCCGGAACAAAATATCTAGCGGTGGACCACTTATGGAACTGGCTGGGCGGCGTGTAGGTTCGTAAAAATAAGTGTGGTACTCTCCCGGAAAAGGAGATCGGCTCATGGGTAAGGCACGGCGGATTACGCTCGCCACGCGGTCGTTTGATAAGGTTGGAGAAGCCACGGCGTTCTTCACAGCCATGCTAAGGCGCTATGAAATCGGCGAACGAGTCAGCACCGAAGACGCAGCCGATTTATCTGCACTACTTGATCGCCACGATGAGCTTGAAGAGAAGGTTGGAACTGGCATTGCGGGCTTTAAGGTAGACACCCCGCCAAAAGACGTGCCACAATTTTCAGAGAGATGCTTTTGGGCAGTCAGAACCGATGGCAGCAAAATCGACTTTTCGATCGGCCACTGCCTTGAGCCAAAACCATATGACTGATGGAGGGAGCAGGGCACAACGGGCCAAGAAATCAACAACATCCATTTCAACAACTGATGCGGGCGGCCGTAACCGGCTGCAAATTTAGAACGCGTCCGTCGTCGGTCACCCAAACCCCAGCTTTAGCCTCCTTGCTGCGCTTCGCGTCGAAGCGGAAGATGTGCGCAATGGGTTTCTTCCCCAAAGCGTCGGTCACTATGTAGACGATATAGTCCTCCCTGTGCTCCACGTGCAGCATCTTCGAGTACTCGTTCGACGTGAGCTCCGCCAGTACCGCTTTGCCTTGCAGCCCTTTCACTTCGACCTTCAGGAAGCTCTTGTCGAACGCTATCGCTTCGAGGTCCCAACCTTTCCCCTCCGCCTCCACGCTCCTAATCGTCCTACTGCCACCGACGGTTGATTGGTAGTGATTTGTGGCATGGTTAGCCGCAGCGAGTTCGATGCGCTTGCGCAGCTCAGCGTCGGGCTGTCTGGGCGACCCGCCCTTTCGATCGTCCTCTATTTTCGTAGCTGGCACCACACCACCTGCCGCTACGTATGTGAGTACCTTCGAACGAAACGCGTCGTCCTTGCCATACCAGACCGGGCTCTGACCTAGGTTTCCCTTCTCCTTCGCGGTGGGAATGGGGAACAACCGCGCGTCAGCCTTCAGTAAAGTAGCCTTTGTCGCTGGCGACACCACCTGATAGAAGACGTCGAAACCTCCATTGCGACGAAGTCGAATGCCTTGGGCCCGCCTGTGAAGCGTGGCGCCCTCGAACCAGCCAATGATGTAGGTCTTTGAGTTCCGAGGATTGCGGGCGACCCATATCACTGTGACTCCATCCAGTGTATCCGCCTTCTTCGAAGCGCCGAGCCGTTCGAGCGCGATCGAAGAATTACGCGGAATGTAGCCATATACCCTGCCTCTATGGGGCTGGAAATTCCATGCTTCGTGCCCCACCGAGCTGCTTCTTAGATGGCCGTGTCCACCGATCATCGGGTCACCTGCCGTTGCCCCGGCGTAATCCCTCATCCAGCCGATGTT
>CALSAF010000036.1:0-33049 GCA_943372805.1 Rhizobium sp. Q54 | reverse complement strand
GACCCTCCCCTTCAAGGGGAGGGTCGGAGGATCTATCTCCCCCCTTTGCGGGGGAGGGCGCAAAATCGAGGGGCTTGGTTGGGACGGAGCACGCTGAACCTTGGCCTTCAGGACGATCTGGAGTTTAGGCGGCTTGCGCGGACCTCAAGCCTTCGATTTTCCGTCCTTCTCGCATCGGGGAGGAACTGAAGGAGAAAAACGACCATGACGATGAACATCGGTGAAGCCTCTGAAGCCTCGGGTGTTTCGGCCAAGATGATCCGCTATTACGAGGAAATCGGGCTGATTGCGCCGGCGGGGCGGACGGCGGCGAATTACCGGGTCTATGATGCCGACAGCGTCAACCGGCTGCGTTTCGTGCGCCGCTCGCGCAACCTCGGCTTTTCGCTGGAGGAAACCGAGCGGCTGTTGAAGCTCTGGGACGACAAGGAGCGGGCGAGCGCCGAGGTCAAGGCCCTGGCGCTCACCCATGTCGAGGAACTGGAGACGAAGATTGCGGAAATGCAGGCGATGCGCGATACGCTCGCCCATCTCGCCGAACGCTGCCAGGGCAATGACCGGCCGAATTGCCCGATCCTCGCCGACCTCGAAGGGCGCCCGCTGCGGCAAAAGACCGCCGCGAAAGATGCTGCTGGCGAATGCTGCGGGGATTGACCTTGCCCCCATGGGAAGGTGCAGAAAGGGATTGAAGGCTTTGGGAAGCGCCCCCAATGGCGGCTTCGCCGACATCTCCCCCCAGAAGGGGGAGAGTGGCCGCCGCACCAGCGGCTTTGCACCCGATGCCGACCGCGCCAGGCCGACCGCGCCAGCGTGCGAAGACAGACAACGCCGGGCAAACCGGCAAACGAAGGAAGGAAACATCATGATCGGACAAACGGTATTCAGGATCGAGGACATGACCTGCGGCCATTGCGAGAAGACCCTGGTCAAGGCGCTGGCCGAGGTTCTGCCGGGCAAGGCGGTGACCATCGATCTTGCCGCCCGCAAGGCCTTTGTCGACGGCGATGCGGTGCTGGCCGAACAGGCCATCCGCGAGGCGGGCTATACGCCGGTCCGCGAGGGGTGAGGATGTGGGCCATGGGCCGTTGGCAATAGGGATTGAGCCCATGCCGGGGATCAAGCCAGGCTCGACTGCCGAGTGTCTTGCAATCCCCGCCAGCCTCTATAGATATAAATTATAATATGTATTTTCGGAGACACCGCCATGGCCAAGGACTACGTCGCAATCACCAGGGAAATTTCGAACGGGATCAAGACCCTGCGCAAGGATATTCCCGATGTGATGCAGGGCTTTTCGGCGCTCGCCGGGGCGGCCACGAAGGACGGGGCGCTGTCCAAGAAGGTCAAGGAACTGGTGGCGCTCGGGATCGCCATCTCTACCCGCTGCGACGGCTGCATCGGCTTTCACACCGAGGCGCTGATCAAGCTTGGCTGCACCAAGGCGGAGTTCGAGGAAACGCTGGGGCTGGCCGTCTACATGGGCGGCGGTCCCTCGCTGATGTATGCCGGCGACGCCATGGCCGCCTGGGAGCAGTTCGGTGGCCCCGAGACCTGACGCCGGCAACATGCGGGAAACCCCTGAATTATCCCAGCTAAATTAGCAAAAAATTTGTAAGCCTCGCGCATGATCTCCGGCAAGGCGGCGGTGTGGGGCCGTTGCCGGTGAAGGGATCACGAGGCATGCGGGCTGACCTGGGCGCCAGGGGACGGGTGGATTGGCTTTTGCGCATGCCGCCCGAAGTGGAGCGTGCCCATGAACGCGACTTCGGCCCGGCCCGTATCCGGCATTTGCGCCATGCGATCATCGTTGGCCTGATCGTTTACAACATCTACAATCTGACCAGCCTGCACCTGATGGGCGACATCCAGCCCTTCACAGTGGCCATGCGGCTCTTCCTGCTCACGCCGGGCTCGATCCTGATCTTCCTGCTGGTCCCCCGCCTGCCGCCGACATGGCGCGAGCTGCTGCTTCTGCAGGGCATGTTCACCGCCAGCCTGCTGCCGCTCTATCTCGTCTACATCTCGCAATCGCCCTATGCGAGCTACACGCTCGGCGAACTGCCGCTGGTGCTGCTCTTCGGCAACATGCTCCTGGTGCTGCGCTTCCGCTGGGCGCTGATCTTCACCACCGTCACCTGCCTGGTCTCGCTCTGGCTGATCCACTACAAGCCCGGCCTGGATGAGAACCTGATCTTTCCCCTGACCGTGCAGGTGGTGACCGGGCTGTTCTTCACGCTCTACGGCAACTGGCATGTGGAGCGACAGCGCTGTCTTACCTATCTCGCCCAGTACGACGCCGAAAACCGCGCCGACCAGGCCGAGCGCATCGGCGACGCGCTGCGCGACCTCACCCGCACCGACACGCTGACCGGCATCGCCAACCGCCGCCATCTGGAGGAGACGCTCGACGGCTGGCTGAAGTCACGCCCGTCGGTGCTGCTGATGATGGTCGATGTCGACCACTTCAAGGCCTATAACGACCGACTGGGGCATCTCGCCGGCGACGACTGCCTGCGCCGGATCGCCGCCGCGCTCTCCGCCTTCGCCACCCGCCACGACGGCTTCGCTGCCCGCTATGGCGGCGAGGAATTCACCCTGCTGTTTGCCGTGGATTCCGAAACCGGCGGCGCCTTCCTGGCCGACCGGCTGGTGCGCACGGTCAGAGACTGCGCCATCCCCCATCCCGGCCGCCCCGACGGGCTGGTCCATGTCACCGTCTCCGCCGGTTATGCCGGAGCCGACCGCGACCGCGACGCGCTCACCCTCGTGACCCGGGCGGATCTGGCGCTCTATGAGGCGAAGAGCGCCGGGCGGAACAGGTCGAAGGCGGGGTGAGGGGGCTAGCTGAGGTGAGTGCCAACGGAACTGCGCCCCTCTCCTGGAAAATCTGAAGTTTAGGCGGCTTGCGCTCGCCTAACCCTTCGATTTTCCGTCCTCCCCCGCTAGGGGGGAGGAATTGTATCCAGCGAAAATAGGAAAATAATCCTTGACACCGTGACGGTCGTCGGATAGGGTTATGGCATGATCGGGAAGCTGTGGCCGCAAGGGCTGACGCGGTTCCGGTGGGGTTTTGAAAGGGTCCGCTATGCGGGCCCTTTGTCGTTTCGGAGGGATGCGGATGGATGAGCCCGGGAGGATAGAGGCGCTGCCTGATGTCATCGAGGTGAAGGCGGCGGGGGCAGGCGATCTGGTCACGCTGCTCACCGAATTCACCACCGAGATGCGCGCCCAGTTCGACCTGTTTCGCCGCCTGAGGGCCGGGGCCGAGAGCCTGATCGACGGGGCCGACGAGGGGTTGGCGAAATTGGCGCGCGCCGACATCAAGGCGGCGACGGATGCGATTGCACTGATCGTGCGCACGCTGGAAAAGATCGATGCGCTGCTGCGCCAGCTGGAGCGCGACCGGCTCGATGCCGAGGAGCGGCTGATGGAGGCGCGCGATCCGGAGGTTTTGCGGGCCGAGGTCGAGGCGCTGATTGCAGCACGGGTCGAGGCGGCGGTGGCTGAGCGGCTGAATGCTGCGGTGGCGGCGCGGATGGCGGAGGTGGCCGGGTTTGCCGAGGGGCGGGGGCCGCCGTGATGGGGGCTTGTGGTCTCGAGACTGCCTCTATTGAGGCTGGGTTGTCGCGCCTCGTTAGTGTTCTGCTTCCTGAACTGATCCCCTCACCAACAAAATCTGAGGTTTAGCCCTGATCGGGCTAATTCCTCGATTTTGTAACCTCTCCCACAAGGGGGAGAGGTGTCGATGCGGTTGGCCCCGCGCTCCTTCTCCCCCCTCTGTGGGGGAGAAAGCGAAATCGAAGGCTTAGGCGAGCGCAAGCCGCCTAAACTTCAGATTTCGCAAGTGAGGGGATCGGTTCCGTTGGCACCGTGGCAAATGGATGCTTCGAGGCCCGCTGGCGCGGGCACCTCAGCATGAGGGCCGCCGTGAGGGCTCACGCTGTTTTGTATGACCGCCGGGAGATTGCCGATGACGCCGAAATCCCTGGGGCGGCGGATGAGGGATCGGGTGGTCGAGACTGAACAGGCCGCGTCCGTGGTAATCGGCAAAATGGCGGGGGACATAGAGGCTTTGGCCGAGAGCGCCAAGCGGGTCAAGGACGGTGTGGAGACGCTTTCCACGACAATACAGCCCGAAAGCTGGGCGGCGGGGGGGCTCGATGCTCCGGAGGCTGTTGTGGCTGGCATAAGGCATCGGGTGCGGGACGTGAGGGTGACGGCAGGGGCGGTTGGGCATGGTGCAGGTGTCGCCGCCCGCCCAGAGGGACCGCTCGACCTCGCGCGCCTGACGCACTCCGACCTCGCCTTTCTTGCCCGCGACTGGCGGCTTCTGGCGCGGCCCGAGCAGTTGCCGCCGGAGGGAGACTGGCGGAGCTGGCTGATCCTTGGCGGGCGCGGATCGGGCAAGACGCGGGCCGGGGCCGAATGGGTGCAGGCTCAGGTGCTGGCGGCGGGCAAGCGGACGGATTTGCGGATTGCGCTGGTGGCGGAGACGCTGGGCGATGCGCGCGAGGTGATGATTGACGGGGCCTCCGGGCTTGCGCGGATTGCAAGGCGGATGCGGCCGGAGGTGGAGATTTCGCGTAGACGGCTTGTCTGGCCGAACGGGGCGATTGCGCAGATCTTCTCCTCGGAAGATCCCGAAAGCCTGCGCGGGCCGCAATTTCATCTCGCTTGGTGCGACGAGCTCGCCAAATGGAAACATGCCGACGAGACCTTCGACATGTTGCAGTTTGCGCTGCGGCTTGGGGAGGCGCCGCGTCAGGTGGTGACGACGACGCCAAGGCCGGTGCCGCTGTTGAAGCGGCTGATGGCGGATGAGGCGACGGCCCTGACGAAGATGGCGACCTCGGCCAATGCGGCGCACTTGGCGCCGGGCTTCTTGAGCGCGCTTGCCGCCCGTTATGGCGGCACACGGCTGGGGCGGCAGGAGTTGGATGGTGAGCTGATCGAGGACCGGGCGGATGCGCTCTGGAAGCGGGCGCGGCTCGACGAGATCGTGGTGAAACTCGCCGAACCCTTGCGGCGCATCGTCGTGGCGGTCGATCCGCCGGCGGGTGGGGTCTCGGCCTGCTGCGGCATCGTGGTGGCGGGGCTGAAGGAGAATGGCCAGGCGGTGGTGCTGCAGGATTGCTCGGTCGAGGGGCAGGGCCCGGCGGGCTGGGCGCGGGCGGTGGTCTCGGCCTACAGGCGGTTCGAGGCCGACCGGGTGGTGGCCGAGGTGAACCAGGGCGGCGACATGGTGCGCGCCGTGCTCGAGGGCATCGAGGCGCGGCTGCCGGTGACGACGGTGAGGGCGACGCGCGGCAAGTTTTTACGCGCCGAGCCGGTTGCGGCCTTGTACGAGCAGGGGCGGGTGTTGCATGCGGGGCGGTTTTTGGAGCTTGAGGACCAGATGTGTGATTTCGGGCCGGAGGGGCTGTCGAACGGGCGCTCGCCCGACCGGCTGGATGCGCTGGTCTGGGCGCTGACGGCGCTGATGCTGGAGGGTGGCGGGGAGCCAAGGATTAGGGGTGTGTGAGGTCCCTCATGCTGAGGCGTCCGCACGCAGTGCGGACCTCGAAGCATCTGGCCCGCGTGAGGTTGGCCTCGACCCTTCGAGGCCCTCGCAGAGCGAGTGCACCTCAGGGTGAGGGGAGATGATGTGCGACGCGCGTGGGCCCCATCTCCCCCCTTGCGGGGGAGATAGCGAAATCGAGGAGTTGGCCCGATCAGGGCCAAACCTCAGATTTCGCAAGAGGGGGGCTCGGTGAGGTTCTCGCCCAGTGAACTGAGCCCCTCTCTTGGAAAATCCGAAGTTTAGGCGGCTTGCGCGGACCTCAAGCCTTCTCATCGCCTTCGCGCGGCGTCGCGCTCAGGCCTCCGTTCGCTGAAATCGATTCACTGGATCGATTTCTGGCCTTCGACCACCGCTCCGAAGTCTCCCCCGCAAGGGGGGAGATATGAACGTCGAATGCCAAGCACCAGAAACGAAAAACCGGCCCCCTTTCGGGCGCCGGTTTTCCCACGCGATGCGGTGGATCAGTTACTTGGCCTGACCGGGCTGCGGAGCCGGCTGGCGGACCTGGCGCCATTCGTTTTCGAGGCGCTGCAGCACATGAGCCGGGATCGTTGCCGGAGCGGCGGTCTTGGTCGAAGTGGTGGTCTGCATCTCTTCCCTCCTGGGGTTTGGAAGTCTGGGCTCCCAACGTGTCTGTGGGCTGAAAGTTCCACAGCGTTAAACCTTTGTAAATATGAACGGAACGAGCTCTAAACGATTGAAATTTCTTCAATCGTTTTAATTTCGAACTTTTTTCACCGCCGTCTGCGCGCCAGCGCCCGGGGACGGTCGCGCTCTTTCCCAAGTCAAGGATTTCATCATGCGGATCGACCGGCGAATCGTCTTCGCGGGGCTGCGCAACGCCGTGTTCGGCGGACGGCTGACCCAGGGGCAGGTGGAGGGCGTGGAGGCGGTGCTGACGCGCTTTGCATCGCGCGGCTGGGCCGATCCGCGCTGGCTTGCCTATATGCTGGCGACCGCGCATCACGAGACCGCCGGCACCATGCAGGCGGTGCGCGAGACGCTGGCTGCGACCGACGAGGAGGCCGTGGCGCGGCTGGAGCGGGCCTGGCGCGCTGGCAAGCTGCCGACGGTGACCACACCCTATTGGCGGCGGGATGCCGAGGGGCGGAGCTATTATGGCCGGGGTCTGGTGCAGATCACCCATCGCGAGAATTATGCGAAGATGAGCCGGGTGACCGGGCTCGACCTCGTGACTGAGCCGGATCTGGCGCTGAGGATGGACGTTTCCGCAACCATTCTGGTGGTCGGCATGACCGAGGGGCTGTTTTCGGGGGCGCGGCTCTCCGACTTCTTTTCAGGCGCCAAGGCGGACTGGACGGGGGCGCGCAAGATCGTCAACGGGACGGACCGGGCGAAAAAGATCGCGGTGACGGCGAGGACCTTCGATGCGGCTGTCAGGGCCGGGCTCATGGTGTGACGCGGCCAGGCGGCGCATTGAGCGGAGGCCCGCGCGATGCTATCGGCTGTTGCGCTGCAACAGCTCTTCGAGGTGCCCCATGATCCGCCACATCATCTTCTTCACCGTGAAGCCGGAGAATATCGAGGCTGTCCGGGCGGGGCTTTCGATCCTGACGGAAATTCCAAGCGCGATGCGGCTGGAGATCGGCACCAATGTGAAGACCGACGGCTTTCACCGCAGCATCGACCTCGTGGTTTACGGTGAATTCGAGGATGAGGCAGCACTTGCCGCCTACAAGGCGCATCCGCTTTATGAGGAGAGCATCCGCCGGGTAAAGCCGCTGCGCGAGGAGCGCTATGCGGCGGATTATGTGGTGGGGGACGCGGTGACGGCGAGGCTTTGAGGCCTCAGCGGCTCTGGCGTCGGCGCAGCAGCAGGTAGAGACCGGCGAGGATCGATACGCCGAGCAGGAACAGGCCGGCCTGGTTGAAGAAGCCGCTGGTGGCAGTGATGTCCATCATGGTGCTTCCTCAAGGTCCGAGAGGTTTGGCGGTGAACGACCTGGTCTATCCCTCAGTTTGAATGGCCGGGTCGCGCTACGGAATGCAGTAGGGCGGGATCTCGGGTGTGAACATATATCCTGTGCGCGTGAGGAACGTATTCGCCGCGCAGATGGCGTCTTTGAGATCGATACCGAAAAGCTTGATGATTTGCAGGAGGCTGAATGCCAATACTGCAAATATGCCTGCAGTTTGAATTGCCATGAAAGAAAGCGAAATTGTTAGGATTGTAAAATTTCTGATGAAAGTGTGATTTTTAAGGAAAAATATATTGGATATTTTTGAACGTATGTATTCGAACCCTGTCAGAATAATGTGAACATACATTGCCGCAGCGTATCCGGCGAAGAGAAGCATCACTATGATCTCAAGAGTAAAATCCTGGGCATAGTAAATATCGCCGGATTGCGAGGCGGCTATCATGTTGGATACCGGGATGGCCGCAGCGACTTCAGACACGGTAGCGCAGAATAGAAGCCGAACATGAAAAGCCAAAAAGTCGGAGTACATCTTGGCACGTCTAAATGCGATCGGCTCCGTCATATGCCTATATCCGTAATCTGAGAACGGTTTTTACGCGGAAAATGGATGTTCTGCTTCTATTGAATTTATCGGAAAATTGCGTTGAAGACGAGAGTAACTTGCTGCGGACATTCGAGTCATAGTAACAGAGCCGGGTTTCACCGGTCTATGCGCTGAAGGACACCCCCATGAAACTCCCCTTCCGTCTGCCCTGGGCGCAAGCCCTGGATCGAACCTCTGTGCCCGAAGAAAAGGCGCTCACTCCGCGACCCGGAACGGCCTTGGCGCTGATCGCGGGCGAGGGCGAGGCGCGGTGGACGGGGAGGTCCTATGCGGCGCTTTCCCGGGAAGGCTTTATGAAGAACCCTGTGGCGCATCGCTGCGTGCGTCTGGTGTCGGAAGCCGCCGCCAGCATCGGCTTTCTCGCCTATCAGGCGGCGGTCGAGCGGGATGCGCATCCGGCGCTTGCCCTTCTCGCGCGGCCGAACGGGGCGATGACGGGGGCGGATTTTCTCGAAACGCTCTATGGGCAGCTGCTGCTCTCGGGCAATGCTTACGTTGAGGCTGTGGCGGCTGGCGGGCGCGCTCCAGGGCGGGTGGCGGAGCTGCATCTGCTGCGGCCGGACCGGGTGAGCGTGGTGACCGGGGCGGATGGCTGGCCGTCTGGCTATGATTACCGCGCCGGCACGAAGGCCAGGCGGATCGCGCTGGACGGGCTCTTGCATCTGAAGCTCTTTCACCCGCTCGACGACCACGAGGGGTTTGCGCCGCTGGCGGCAGCGCAAGTGGCACTCGATCTGCACAATGCGGCGGGGCGCTGGAACAAGGCGCTGCTCGACAATTCGGCAAGGCCTTCCGGTGCGCTGGTCTATCAGCCGAAGGAGGGCGGCAATCTTTCGGCCGACCAGTATCAGCGGCTGAAGGTGGAGCTCGACGAGGGCTATTCCGGCCCGATGCGGGCGGGGCGGCCGCTTTTGCTTGAGGGCGGGCTCGACTGGAAGTCGATGGGGCTTTCGCCCAAGGACATGGAGTTCGTCGAGGCGAAGAACGGGGCGGCGCGCGATATTGCGCTCGCCTTCGGCGTGCCGCCCATGCTGCTCGGCATTCCCGGCGACAATACCTATGCCAATTACCAGGAGGCGAACCGCGCCTTCTATCGCCTGACCGTGCTGCCGCTGGTGACGCGGACGGGGGCGTCGCTTTCGGTGTTTCTGGGCGAGCTGACGGGCGAGCGGGTTCGGCTGGTGCCGGATCTCGATACGGTGGCGGGGCTCTCCGCCGAGCGGGATGCGCTCTGGGCGCGGGTCGGGGCGGCGGGGTTTTTGACGGATGAGGAGAAGCGCGAGGCGGTGGGGTATTGAGGGGGGCTCCTCTCCCCTTTGTGGGAGAGGTTACAAAATCGAGGGCTTGAGAGCGATCAGGGCTAAACCTCAGATTTTGTTGGTGAGGGGATCGGTTCGGATGGCGCAAGGGTTCCGGAGGCGCCGCTCTGCTGGACGCGAGGGTGGGGCGTCGCGAGGGCGCAGTGGCAACGGAACGGATCCCCTCACTTGCGAAATCTGAAGTTTAGGCGGCTTGCGCTCGCCTAAGCCTTCGATTTCGCTTTCTCCCCCACAGTGGGGGGAGAGGGAGCGCGAGGCATGCGCCAGTGTTTCCGCTGCTTCTCTCTGGGATCGTTCTGCTGGAGTTCCCCCTGACACTGTAGGGATGTCGGTTTCATGGGGCCGCGCTAGGATGCTTGCTCGATCGGTACGGACGAAAGCGAATGGAGACCCAATCCAACCTCCCACCCGGTGCCAGTCTCACCCGCGACTGGATCACCCCTGCGCATCAGACGGCGCTCATCGCCTTGCTCGATGCCGGTGAGTGGAGTGGCGAACTCATGCGGCGGGTGCGGCATTTCGGTTATCGTTATGACTACCGGGCAAGGAGCGCTTCGGTGGAGAGCCGGATCGGGCCGCTGCCGAAGGCGCTGCAAGGGCCGGCGGAGCGGCTGGTGGCGGACGGGCTTTTCTTAGCTGTGCCGGACCAGGTGATCGCCAACGAGTATCTGCCCGGGCAGGGGATCAGCGCGCATGTCGATTGTGAGCCGTGTTTCGGCGAGGTGATTGCCTCGCTCAGTCTGCTGTCGGCCTGCGAGATGCGGTTCGCTTGCCTTGCAAGCGGCGAGGCGCGGGCCGCGATCTTGCCGGAGCGCTCGCTGCTGGTGCTCGCTGGACCGGCGCGGCGTGACTGGACGCATGCGATCCCGGCGCGTCGGTCGGACAGTATTGACGGCGTGCGGGTGATGCGGCAGCGGCGGGTGTCGCTGACGTTTCGGACCATGCGCTTTTGAGGCGGGGGTTATCGGGTAACGGGATCGGTGAGGGGGACCACATCGGGCCTCTCCCCGTGCAGGATGTCCCGCGCCGCCAGGCGTGCCAGATAGGGCGCGAGGATCAGGCCGGGATGGCCGACAGCGAGATAGAGGCCCTCGACCTCAGGCAGAAATCCGAAACGTGGCAGGCTGTTCTCGAAGGTCGGGCGATGGCCGATCTCTGCGCTGAGCAGCGAGAGCGGCGATGGCAGATGAAACTCCTCGGTCAGGACAGACAGGTAGCGCTCGCCGACGATCGAGGGCGTATCGTCCGTGTCCGCATGCCAGGATTTGGCGATGAAGACGGTCTTGTCCAGGCTCTGGCGAACCTCGACGCGCGGGCCATCGAGGATGTGGCGAATGAAGGGGCTCTCGCAGGCATATCGCAGCAAGAGGGCCGGGGATGTGGCCATGCCGATGTTGATGCCGAGCTGTTTCGTCAGCATGTCCGTTCCGGGGCCTGCGGCCAGGATGACGCAATCCGCTTCGACCAGACCTGCGGCAGTTTGCACGCCTCTGACATGACCATTTGTCGTCGCGATGGAGGAGACCGTCTCGTTGAAGCGGACGATGGCACCGCGGGCACGGGCAGCCTTGAGAAGGGTCTGCGCCAATCTGATCGGATCGATGGCGATATCGTCGACGGAATGGACGGCCAGTTCGGGCACATGGCGCAGATGGGGCTCCATCCGGGCGATGGTTTTGCGATCCACCCGTTCGACCGTCTCGCCGCCATCCTGTCGTGTCGTGAAGAGATGGTCGGTCTCGTCGGGTGACGCCTGCCAGAGAAGCGAGCCTCGTCGGGAAAAACTCAGAATTTCAGGCAGGTCCTGGATCAGGGCGGGATAGTCCTGCACGGCTTTTCGCCAGAGGGTGTGGCTTTCGCTGCCGGGGACACCGTGAATCGTGTTGATCCAGCCGAAGGCGCGGCCCGTGACACCAGAGGCGGGGTTAGGGCCGCTCTCGATCAGGACGACATGCGTTTGCGGCCCCGCGAGGTGATAGGCCATCGCCGTGCCGAAGATACCGGCACCGATGATGACGATGCGGGGCTTGTGCAAGGACATGATGGCAAACCTTGAAATGCGGTGGCTGCGTGCAACGATATGGGCGAGCTAACGCCTGCTGACGACATGGGGATGACGGCAACCGTGACTCCAGACTTCCTCATCCTTCGAAGCCCAGCGACAGCAGGGCCTCGAAGGATCGCGCGGGGGGGGCGGCGATTACGCTTGGTTATCGGCGGAGGCGGACGAGGGGGCTGGCGTCAGAAGGGCCGGCGCGAGGCCAAGTCGGGCGAGGAGGGTGGTCTGGAGGCGCGACAGGGTCTTGCGGCGCCAGGCATGCAACGCGTGGCCGAGATCTGTCATGGCCATTTCGAGGCTGGCATCGCAGGCCCGGGCGCCGGCGCGACCGTAGAAGAGATAGCCGAGCGCGATGGCGAGGATGCCCATGAGGCCGGCGGCGATCAGCACGTCGGAGAGGAAATGTGCGCCGAACGCGATGCGGTTGAGCGCAGTCAGCGCCGCAAACAGGCTGAGAAGCCAGAAGACACAGGTGCGCCACACGACCGGCACGAAGAAGGCGAGCGGGATAAGACAGACGACGACGGCGGCTTCGCCGGAGACGAAGGATCGGTCGTCAAAATACTGTCCGCCAAGACCCCAGGCCTTGACGAAGATCTCGTTGCCGCCAAATTCGGTGATGTGCCGCGGGCGCGGGCGGTCGAACAGCGGCTTGAAGATGCCGTTGACCAGGAGCGCCGGGCCGAGAAGGAAGAGGCTGGCGAAATAGAGTGTGAAGCGCGGTGGGAACAGCGATGGCCGCGAGGGATAGATCAGCTTCAGCACCAGGCCGAAGACCAGCACGATGGTTAGCGTCAGCGGGAAATACTGGCCGAATGCGCGGAACGTGTTGAGCGCCGTGATCTTCGCCGCCGGAAAGCCCTGGCCCTCGACATAGAAGAACCGGCTGAGTGCAATGTCGATCTGCGGAAACGTGACGAAGACGGCAGACAGTGTCAGCGTCACAAGAAGCGCGAGCAGGAGCGGTTTCTCCTGGACGGTGCCGCGCGGCGCGCGCGACAGATCCGAAGCATAGGCCATTACATTCCCCCGAAATTCACCCGGCGCTACTAAAGCCGCCTTTTGTGAAGCCCTGATGAAATTCTGGCAGAGGTCGCCTGTGTTGGAGCGATGATGGCCTCGATTGTGGATGGAGCGCGCGCTGCAGGGGCCTTGCCTTGCCCTCCGTGCCTGCGGACTCACTGTCTCAACGCCTTTCGCCAAGCGATTCCACCGGTTCGACAATCCGGCGCCGCTTCATCTGAAATGTGAAGTGGCTGGATGACAGCGATGAGGGTGAGTTTTGCGCCGGCCGCGGCCTTTAGGGCGGGATCGTTCCGGCCGGCGCAGGATGAAAAGCTAAGCGAGAAAGATGAACAAATGACTGACATCGGCCATGACGGCGGCGTCACGTCCGCCCGTCTGATCGGCGCTGTGGCGGGCTCCGCGATCTCGCTGGTCTATCTGCTTCCCAAGCATCGCCGCGAGGCTGCAGTGCGCTTCCTGACCGGCGTGGCCTGCGGGCTGATCTTCGGCGGACCGGTGGGGCTCTGGGGTGCGGCGCAACTCGGTCTCGACGGGCGGCTGTCACCGGCGGAAACCATGCTGGCCGGCGCGACGCTCGCCTCGTTCACCGCCTGGTGGGGGCTTGGCGTGCTGGTGCGGCTCACGGGCAGGGCGGGGCACAAGGTGGGTGGCTGACACAGTGGCCCCTCTTCACGAGGAGCTTCTGCGTGACCGCCTTTCCCCTCGGGGAGAGGATCGCCGAGCGCAGCGGAGGCGAGGTGAGGGGGCGGATCGGCGAGGCGTCTCAATTCCAGCCTGAGCTTCGCTCCCCCTCATCCGCCCTTCGGGCACCTTCTCCCAGCTTTGGAGAAGAGGGAGAGGACCGCCGCCTTAGCTTCGCTGAGCGCCCGGACACAGATCAACATCACGAGGAGACGAGCCATGCAGGCTTTGGAAACGGCCGGCGCGCCGCGGTTTTGCTATGCCGGGTTGACGCTCAAAGGGGTCGGCGGGGACGGGCGGTTTTCCGGCTATGCCAGCCTGTTCGGCGAGGTCGACCTGGGGCGCGATGCGATCGAGCCAGGCGCCTTTGCCGCCTCACTGGAGAAGCGTGGGGCGGGTGGTGTGCGCATGCTTTTTCAGCACGATCCGGCCGAGGTGATCGGACGCTGGACGTTGCTGCGCGAGGACGAGCGCGGGCTGTATGTCGAGGGCAGACTGTCGACCGAGGTTGCCCGGGCCCGCGAGGTGCTGGCGCTGATGAAGGCGGGCGCGCTCGACGGGCTGTCGATCGGCTTTCGTGCGGTGAAAGTGCGCACCGACCGCAAGGCCGGCGTGCGCCGCATCGTCGAGGCTGATCTCTGGGAGATCTCGGTGGTGACCTTTCCCATGCTGCCGACGGCGCGCGTCTCCGATGTCAAGCACAGGCGGTTCTACCGCGACAGGGAAACCGAGCTTGTCCGGCTGATGCGCCGGGCGGCCCGGTCGATGGCGAAAGGCCACTTCACGAAAGGATGAGCGACATGGATCAGAGGACGGCAGGAGAGGACACGATGACGGGGCAGGAGGCAATGATGCGCAAGGCTTCAAGCACACGCACAGGCACTGGTACGAAGGGCGGCCGGGCTGCAGGACGCAGCCCGGGGGCTGCCGCCGGCAAGGCGACGGTCATGGCACCGGAGGTGAAGGCGGCCCCCGATACGGTGACGGCGGCCTTTGCCGAATTCATGACGGCCTTCGAGGCCTTCAAGGAAGCCAATGACGAGCGGCTGGGCGAGATCGAGGAGAAGTTGACGAGCGATGTCGTGACCCGCGACAAGGTCGAGCGGATCAACAAGGCGATCGACGAGCAGAGCCGGTTGCTCGACGACCTGGTACTGAAGAAGCTGCGACCGCAGCTGTCCCAGCCCGGACGCGACGATCAGGTCTCGGCCGAACACAAGGCGGCCTTCGAGGCCTATGTCAGGCGTGGCGATGACCAGGCGTTGCGCGATCTCGACCAGAAGGCATTGAGTGCCTCGGTGTCCGGCGATGGCGGCTATCTCGTGCCGGCGCAGGTGGATGGCGAGATTGGCCGCAGGCTTTCGGTGATTTCGCCGATCCGGGCGCTGGCGACCGTGCGCCAGGTCTCCGGCGCGGTGCTGAAGAAGCCGTTTGCTGCGACCGGCTTTTCGAGTGGCTGGGTGGCAGAGACCACCGCCCGCCCGCAGACGGGAACACCGGAACTCTCCGAGCTCGCCTTCCCGACCATGGAACTCTATGCCATGCCGGCGGCAACCCAGGCGCTGCTGGATGACGCAGCCGTCGACATCGAGGCCTGGATTGCGTCGGAAGTGGATATCGCCTTTGCCGAACAGGAGGGCACGGCCTTTGTGTCGGGTGACGGGGTGAACCGGCCGAAGGGTTTCCTCAGTTACGAGCAGGTGGCCGACAGCGCCTGGGCCTGGGGCAAGATCGGCACGGTCTCGACGGGAGCGGCCGGTGCCTTTGCGGCGAGCGGTGCATCGGACGTCCTGATGAACGTGATCTACGCGCTGAAGGCCGGACACCGGCAGAACGGCACCTTCGTCATGAGCCGGCGTAGCCAGGGGGCGGTGCGCAAGCTGAAGGACGCCGACGGTAACTATCTCTGGGCACCGCCGGCGAGGGCCGGCGAACAGGCCTCGCTGATCGGCTTCCCGGTGGCCGAGGCCGAGGACATGCCGGAAATTGCCGCCAATGCCACGGCCATCGCCTTTGGCGATTTCCGCGCCGGCTACCTGGTGGTCGACCGGGTGGGTGTTCGGGTGTTGCGCGACCCCTTTTCGGCGAAACCCTACGTCCTCTTCTACACCACCAAGCGCGTCGGCGGCGGCGTGCAGGACTTCGAGGCGATCAAGCTGGTGAAGTTCGGGGTGTGAGGCGCGGGGTATGAGGGCCTACACTGTAGACATGTGACCGCGTGGGCCGTACATCTTCAGGAAGCATATTGGTATATCTGCTTCGGAAGTCATATGTACGGTCCCCGCATCCTCGCCCGCACCTTGTCGCTCTATACGCGGGAGGATCGCTATGGCAATCGCTGGCAGTATCACTCCCGCAGTGATCATCATTCGAAAGTTGCCTGCTGGGGGATCGTTTTCGATCTCCTCACCAACAGCCCACTGCTGCAGCGGCATGTCGCCGGAGGTAGGGTGTTTTTCGGAATCAATCACGAGATGCGCGATTTCGTGCACGATCGAAAGAAGAACCTCGATTTGGTCCTTTGCACGCCGTTGAGTGGGGAGGCACCTGCCGTTGGCGTTGGTCTGGATGTCATGGCCGGTCAATACGGGATCATATTGACGGATGAGGAACGCGAGAAGCTGGCGACGCTACCGGCCCTGAAAAGGGCTCCCGTCGGTAGCGTGCTAATGGCACTTGAGGCCAAGGCCTGCATGACGGCCCATCAGCGGGCACTTCCACGCCTCTACGACGAACTGAATTCCTCTCATCTAACGGTTCACGGATCGAGCGATCAAGCGATTGCTGCGGGTTTCGCGATGGTCAACATCACCGGGACCTATCTCAGTCCCGACCTTAACAAGAAAAATCGCGCGACAGACCCGGAATGGAGCAAGCATAACCAGCCAAGAGACGCGACGCTCGCAGTAGACAAAATTCGACAGTTACCGAAACGGGCGAAGACCGGTGACACCGGCTACGACGCCTTGGCAATTGTGGTGATCGACTGCCGCAATGACGGGTCAGAAGTTTCCTTGATCGAGACTGCACCCGCACCGAAGCCAGGGGAAATCTATCACTACGATTCAATGATCGATCGGCTGGCGCACATTTACGCCACGCGCTTCAAGGACCTTTGATGGCCGCTATCGAACGATCGGGCGCAGTTGTTCACAAACAACGCAATGCACCTGTGCCGGTTGGCGAATTCGAGTGAACGGGCAGTGATTTTGCGCTGAATTTGTAAGTGGTGTCGATGTCACTCAGAACTCGCGCAACCAAGGGCTCCCGCTTCTTACAACGCTGGCGACCGCGCCGGATCAAGGCACTTCTTTGATTGTCGATTGCGATTGGTGACTTCATTCCGCCGCGATAGCCAAAGGCGGAGCAAATGGCGCACCACTTTCCATGATCGTAAGGTGGCTTCTGACGCGCTCAAGGAAACCGGGTACGAAACGCAGAGAACTCCGTTCCGTTCTAGACAGGAAACCGCGGGTGGCTCGGGCGGAGAGTGGCTTACCTTCATACAACAGGAACTCAGCGAGCTGAGCGCGCTCTCGCCACACCGGAAAACTGCCGATCTCGACTGCTTTTCGCATGTCGCCGTCAAAACGTGCTGCACGGGGCCAGCGACCGTCGGATGACAAGGGACGATCCCTGTGGTCGTCGTAGCAGCCCGGATGGGTGAGGCTCTTTCCGAGCCAGCTTGCCACGGGAACACTGACGGCATTGCCAACTAGAGACCAGCGAAGTGAAGCCCGCGATTCCCGCGACGCCGGCTCTGTCCAGCCAACTGGAAAACCCTGCAAACGCTCGGCATCCCGTATGTCTGGGGTCACGATGCGTCCATCGGGCAGAAGGATGGCCGGAGGGGATGCTATTCCAACGGTGGAACCATTTTTCAGCGTCGGCACCGCATCGCGTGCCCAGCCGAGGCCGCGCACACCTTCGGTCCAGTAGAACCCGTGAGCATGGCTATCCAAGTCGGTTGGCGAATCGGGAGCGTTTGCTTCTTCACAGAACAAGATATCTGCCGGATCGACATCAGTGGTGGTTGCCACGAAGAGAACACGCTCGCGTCGCTGTGGCAGGAAGGCGAGTGTGTTCACCACCCGGTATGCCCAGCGATAACCGCGTTCCTCAAATGCTTCGATGAGGCGCCGGAGACCCTTGCCCTTGTCGAGATGAAGCATGAACGAGACGTTTTCCAATATCACCCAAGGCGCGCGGTGGCCATCGAGAAGACGAAAGACATGATCGACTAGGCCAGACCGCTTGCCGCCTATTCCTGCGGTCATTCCCGCCTGGCTCAAGTCCTGGCAGGGAAATCCCGCTACGACCAGATCGGTTTCCGAGGGGAGTGCTTCGAGTTCGGCGACGTCCTTCTCAATCTTGATGTCGGGAAACCGTGACCCGAGTACTGCGCGCGCCGGCTCCCAGATTTCGCAGAGCATCAACGTCTCATGACCGGCGGATACCAATCCGCTCTCCAGGCCTCCGATTCCGGCGAAAAGTCCGACAACCTTCATCAATGCGCCTCATCCACTGTGATTCTTACTCATCGGGAACACGGACCGAGCGATATCGCGTCAGGTGGTCGAATAGAAGCCCCGCCCCAAACGTTCTCACAATGTTCCGAATTTGTGAAGCGCTTTTCGATCCCAATGTTTCCTTTGGAGGTTTATCCCATGACCATCATCGAACTCACTCCACCCGCGGTGGAGCCGCTGACCCGTGTCGAGATGCGGGCGCATCTGCGGCTTGATACGGAGGATGAGGACGGCTTGCTGGATGCGCTTGCCATCGTCGCCCGCGAGCATCTGGAGCGCGAGACCGGTTTGGTCCTGGCTGCCCGTGATTTCAGGCTTTGCCGGGACGACTGGCCGGAGGACGGGATCGTGACGATCCCGCGCGGGCCGGTGCGCGCGGTGACGGCGGTGACCGTTTATGACGGCGAGGGCGAAGGTCGGGCGGTTGATCTCGACGGGCATCTGCTTGATGGCGAGGCGCGTCCGGCGCGGCTCTGGCTGCGCGAAGTGCCGCAGCCGGGGCGGGCGTTGAACGGGATCGAGGTGGAGTTTTCAGCCGGCTTCGGCGAGAGCGGCCAGGATCTGCCGCAGACACTGAGGCGGGCGATGCTCCTGCATGTGGCGGCGATGTATGCCTGCCGCGGCGTGATCGCTCCGGACGCCCAGCCGGCGGTGGTGCCGCCGGGTTACGACCGGCTGATTGCGCCTTTCTGCCGGCGGGGGCTCTGACCATGGCGCTGATGGATATCGATGCCGGCCGGCTGACGGCGCGGCTGGTCCTCGAACGACCGGAGCCCGCAGACGACGGGCAGGGCGGGGCGGTGATTGCCTTTGTCGAGCTTGCCCGGGTCTGGGCGCTGATCGAGCCGCGCGCCTTTGCCGGGGAGGAGCGTGGGCCGGGGCTTGCCGCTGGTGTCACGCATCATGTGACGGTGCGGGCGCGCGGCGATCTTGGTCCCGGGCAGCGGTTTCGCAAAGCGGCGCGCGTCTTCGACATCGAGGCGGTGCGTGATCTCGACGAGAGCGGGCGGTTTCAGCTGGCACTCTGCCGCGAGGTGACGGGATGAGCGGGCCGGGGCCGGTGAACCGGCAAGGGACGCGGCAGGGGATGGCGCTCGAGGAGACGGGCGTGCGGCTCGCCGCGATGTTGCGGCGGGCGCTGGCAGACAGGCTGGCGCGACGGACCTGGGATGCGGTTGCCGGCGAGGTTGCGGATGAGCCCAGAGCCGATGCCAGAGCCGATGCCAGAGCCGATGCCAGAGTCGGGGCCGGGACGGTCGGTGCCGGGCCTGCCGGAGATCGGGGGAGACGGGAGATGAGCATTGCAGTCAATGCCTTGCTGGCGGCGCTTCAACAGGCGGTGAAGGCGGATGCGGGCCTGGCGCTTTTACTGGGGTCGCAGGGATTGAGCGACCGGACGGTGAGGCCCCAGCGCTTTCCGGCGCTGGCGGTGGGGGCTGTCGAGACCAGGGATTATTCCACAGGCGAGGCTGAAGGAGCCGAAATCCTGCTGACGCTGGAGGCCTGGAGCATGGTCTCGCGGCGGGAAGCGGAGGGGCTGGCGGATGCGGCTCGCCGGATCGTGGAAGCCGTGCCGGAGGGGCTCGGCGGCTTGCGGCTGGTCAATGTCAGGCATCGCCGCACGGTGAGCCGACGAGACGTGAAGGCGGGGCTGTTTGTCGCCGAAGCGAGCTTTCGGGCGGTGGTGGAGTGAGTGGCGGCGCCCTCAGGGTGACGGGCTGACGGTGGCCGGCTCGCTGTCTCTGCGTCCCTGTCGCGCAATGCCGGCCAGTGCCAGGATGGCGATAAAACCGGTGGCGGCGAAGGCGGTGGCGAGGAAGAGGCCGGCATGGATGCCGGCGCGATCAATGACAGCCGTCATCAGCACCGGGGCCAGGGCATTGGCAAGGTTTTGCGGCAGAGACAGGCGTGCCGACTGGCGGGCGAAGCGGCTGGCGGAGAAGAAGGACAGCGGCAGGGTGGCGCGCGCCAGCGTGGTGACGCCGGAGCCGAAGCCGTAGAGCGCGGTGAAGAGAAGCAGACTCGACGGCGTGCCCGAGGCATAGATCAGGAGCAGGGTGGAGCCTGTCAGCATGGCGGTGCCGGCGAGCCCGGTGGTAACCGGCGAGGAGCGTTTGCCGAGCACGAGGTCGAAGGCGCGGGCGGAGATGCCGAACACCGCGCGCAGCGAGCCGAGCTGCAGGGCCAGCGCCGACGTGGCGCCCGAGAGTTCCAGGATATGCAGGAGCTGTGGCGAGAGGCCGAAGGTCATCAGGCTCGCCAGCGAGGTCGAGAGAGCGATCAGCTGGAAGGCTGCTGTGGCCATGCGGCGGCTGAGCGCCAGCGGCTCGATCGCATCGGCGGCGCGGTCTTCGTCCGAGCGGCTGATGGCGATGCGGCCGAGCGCCAGATGGATCGGCAGTGCGACGACGAGCTGCACTGCGGCGGCGGCGAAGAGTGCGCCGCGCCAGCCGAAGGCCTCGCCGGCCAGCGTCAAGAGCGGCCAGCAGACGGCAGACGACAGGCCGGTGAAGATCATCAGGATGCCAATGGCGCGGCGCGCCTCGCGGCCCTCGCGTTCGACGACGGCGGCGAAGGCAGGCACCGTCAGCGCAAACGCGCCGCCGGCGCCGAGGATCAGCCAGGCAACAGCATAGGTGAGGAGGCCGGTCGACAGCGCCAGCATGGCAAGGCCGGATGCCATCAGCATGGAGCCCATGGCAAGCACGCGCGAGGCGCCGTGCCGGGCAATCAGTCGGCCGGTCCAGGGGCCGAGAAAGGCCATGGTGAGCATCATGACCGTGAGGCCGGCAAAGGCCATTTCATTGGCAAGCCCGAGATCCGTGGCCATGGCGCGTCCGAAGACGGCGGGCATTTCATAGGTCGTCCCCCAGCCGAGGATCTGCGAGACCGCAAGGGCGGCGACAAGGGTGGTGCGGGGCATGTTCATGCGAGGACTCGGATGGGGCGGGAATTTCGGGTGGGGTGTTCCTTCTAGGCCGGTTGTCGGGTGGGTGATAGGGCGAAATCTTGTGTGGGGAGCGCTTGTTGGGGCGGGGCTCGGGCCTTCTCCCCCGCAAGGGGGAGACAGGTCCCAGCATATGTCTCGCGACCCAGCCATTCATCAATCACATCATCAAGGAGAGACGCCATGGGTGCGCAGAAGGGCAAGGACCTGTTGCTGAAGGTCGAGGATGCGGCGGGGTTTGTGACGGTGGCGGGCTTGAGGGCCAGACGGCTGTCGTTCAACGCGCAGTCGGTGGATGTCACCGATAGCGAGAGCGCCGGGCGCTGGCGCGAATTGCTGGAGGGGGCGGGTGTGCGGCGGGCGGGGCTGACCGGCTCCGGCCTGTTCAAGGATGCCGCTTCCGATGCCCTGATAAGGGCCGCCTTCTTTGCCGGATCGATCCTGACCTATCAGGTCGTGATCCCGGATTTCGGCACGGTGACGGCGCCGTTTCAGGTGACGGCGCTGGATTATGCCGGCAATCACGACGGCGAGGTGAGTTTCGAGATCGCGCTGGAATCGGCAGGTGCCGTTTCCTTTGCGGCACTGTGAGGCGGCCATGCGGGGCTATGAACGGGAGATGGGGGAGCCGGTGACGGTGAACCGCGCGAACCGCCATCGCGGCGAAGTGGAGGCTGTGATCGATGGCGAGCGGCGCATTCTGTGCCTGACGCTCGGGGCGCTGACCGAACTGGAGACAGCTTTCGGGGCAGACAGCCTCGCCGATCTTGCGGCGCGGTTTTCGACTGGGAGACTGAAGAGCGCCGATCTCACCCGCATCCTTGCCTGCGGCCTGCGCGGCGGGGGAAACCGGCTCTCGGATGCCGATGTGGCCGAGATGGCGGTGGATGGTGGCGTGGCGGGCGCGGCGAAGGTGGTCGGCGAGTTGCTGACGGTGACGTTTGGCGCGGGAGCGGGCGGGGCCGGTCCTGCATTTGCGGGGCGGGCGCAGGAGAAGACGGGTGGCGAGGCCGCCGCTTCCCCTTGAGAGCCGCAGGCGGGCATGAGGCGAAGATGCGGCCGTTTCCCTGGGGAGCGGCGATGACGCTTGGTCTCTCCCGCCTGCGGCTTTCTCCCGAAGTTTTCTGGGGCTTGAGCCTTCCCGAACTGGCGGCGATGGCGGGGGGCTTCGGGCAACCGCCGGGCCTGTCGCGTCGCGATGTGGAGGCGCTGATGGCGCGGTTTCCGGATTGAATGCCGAGAGGCTTGGGCCGTCATCCCAGGTGCACCATGTTGCACCTGAGCCCGGCAGCACCCTCGCCTTGAGGGGGACGGGTATGCAGACGCTTCGGCTGCCGAAAACAAGGAAATTCCCATGACCGATGACGATACACTCGCACTCTCCGTCGATCTCGACGGCAGCGAGGCACTGGCCGTGCTCGGCGATCTCGAAAGCCAGTCCGAACGCTTCGGGCGGGCGCTTACATCGGCGCTGAAGGGGGCGACGACTGGCGGCAAGGGGCTGGAGGAGGTGTTGCGCGGCGTGGGCCTGCGGCTGACCGATATCGCGCTGTCTGCCGGGTTGAAGCCGCTCGAAAACCTGCTCGGCGACGCTGCGGGCAATCTGATTGGCGGGCTGACCTCCGGCCTCGGCGCCGCGCTCGGTGCGGGCGTGACCCCTTATGCGGCAGGTGGCGTGCCGGGGCGGGTAATGCCTTTTGCCGACGGTGGGGTGGTCTCCACGCCCACCTATTTTCCGATGTCAGGCGGAACTGGGCTGATGGGTGAGGCGGGCGCCGAGGCGATCCTGCCCCTGAAACGCGGTGCCGATGGTGCGCTCGGCGTGGCGGCGGATGGCACGGGGGCGGGCACGGTCATTCATTTCCAGGTGACGGCGACGGATGCTGCGAGTTTTGCCCGCAGCGAAGGGCAGATCACGGCGATGCTGGCGCGTTCGGTCGGGCGCGGACGGCGGGGGCTGTGAGGATGCGGGGGCAGTAGGCAGCAGGGCGCCCCTCATGCGGCCCTTCGGGCCAGCTTCTCGCCGCAGGCGGGAAAATGGGGAGGTTGGCGGTGCGGCTTGGCGCCTCAGGACGCGCGCGCCCTCGTGCCGAGATGCCCCCGTAGGCCGGCCTCGAAGCATCCTCATCTTCACACGTCAACCGAACGGAGGCGGGTATGGCCTTTCATGAACAGCGCTTTCCGCTGCGGCTGTCGCTGACATCAAGCGGCGGGCCGGGGCGACAGACGGATATTGTTTCACTTTCCAACGGGCGCGAGGCCCGCAATCGGCGCTGGCGGTTTTCGAGGCGACGCTATGACGTCGGGACGACCGTGCGCTCGGTTTCGGATCTCTATGCGGTGCTGGAATTCTTCGAGGCGCGCGGCGGGCAGCTCAATGGGTTCCGCTTTCGCGATCCCGTCGATGGGTCCTCGGCGCGGCCGGGCGAAACGGTGACGCCGCTCGACCAGTGGATCGGAGTGGGCGACGGCGACACGGCAGTCTTCCAGCTTGTAAAGAGTTATGGCGATGGCGCCGCGATCGAGCGGCGTCCGGTGATGAAGCCGGTGGCCGGTTCGGTGCGGATTGCGGTTGACGGTGTGGAGCGGATCGAGGGCTTCTCCGTCGATGTGGCGACCGGGATGGTGACGTTCGCTGCCGGCCATGTCCCGGACGAGGGCGCGGAGATCCGGGCGGGCTTCGATTATGATGTGCCTGTTCGTTTCGACACCGACCGGATCGAGATCGACCTCGAAGCCTTCCGCGCCGGGCGCATTCCCTCCATTCCGCTGATCGAGGTGATTCCATGAAACGATTATCCCAAGCGCTCGCCGCCCATGTGGCAACCGGCGAGACGACGCTGTGCCGCGCCTGGAGGGTGACCTGCAGGGATGGTTTCCGGCTCGGGTTTACCGAGCATGATCAGGTGCTTGCCTTTGACGCGACGGTATTCGAGCCGGGCACCGGTTTTGCCGCGACGGAGGCAAGTAGCGCAAGCGGGCTGGCGGCCCCGGGGGCAGAGGTGCGCGGCGGCTTTTCGAGCGCCGCGATATCGGAGGCGGATCTGGCGGCGGGCCGTTATGACGGCGCGCGGGTCGAGCTCTTTGTCGTTAACTGGCAGGCACCGGACGAGCAGCATGCGCTGATCTCGGTGCAGGAAATTGGCGAGGTCAACAGGGCGGGACCGGGCTTTTCGGCAGAGCTTCGGAGCTTTGCGCACCGCCTGCAGCAGCCGGAGGGGCGGATCTACAATCGCCGCTGCGATGCGGATCTGGGGGACAGCCGCTGCCGGGTGGATATGGGGCTGGCAAACCGGCAGGCGGTGGGTGTTGTTTCCGACGTCCTGTCGGCAGACCGGCTGACGATCTCGGGACTGCCTGATCTCAGCGAGGGGCATTTCCGGCTCGGGCATCTGCTGTTTGACAGTGGCGTGCTGTCGGGGCGGCGGCTGGCGATCGAGGAGAGCGGGGCGGGGACGGGTGGTCTCGTGCCCCTCCGGCTCTGGCTGCCGCTGGAGGCAAGGCCTCAGCCCGGCGATGCCGTGACGCTGACGGTCGGTTGCGACAAGAGTTTTGCCACCTGTCGAAAGAAGTTTGGCAATCCACTGAATTTTCGTGGATTTCCGCACATGCCGGGAAGCGATTTCGCCTATTCCTATGTGAGCGGCGACAGCACCCATGATGGCGGGGTGCTGTATGAATGAGGGTCGCGCACACCCGCCCGTCGAACGGTGTGCTCCAGACGTCACCCCCATCCGCCGCTTCGCCTCGAGCTACCCGCGCAAGAGGGAGCTGGTGCGTTGCCGGCAGACCAGTTTCCCCCGCATGAAAGGACACGTCTGATGAAGATCATCTGCCCTGACGGAAACGGTTATTCCTACTATGTCCAGGCGTTAGACGAGCGCCGCTACATGCGGGCGAACGGCGTCGAGACCTTCATCGTCAAGGCAGGCGATTACTGGAACGGGCCCGAGGGCAGCGATGCCTCGAATTATCGGGAGCGTTGCGAGGCGAGGGTGACGACGGAAGATGAGATCGGCGGGACCTATCGCTATGCCTTCCACCTGAGGATACCCGAGGACTATCCCGAACTCAGCCCCAAGCAGACGCTGGGGCAATGGCACAACGGGTCCTACGACAACGTCTTCAACCGCTATGAGGAGGGGGTCTTCACCATCTGCCTGAACAACAAGGAAGCCGGCGTGTTCGACGAGACGGCTGTGGCCGTGACCAAGGGCGTGTGGAACACTTTCAGCTATGCGTTCACCTGGCATGCGACGCAGGGCGCGGTGGCGGCTTCCGTCAACGGGCGCACGGTGCTCAAGGAGACGGGGCTGAGGCTCCTGCCGGCGGCCACGAGCTCGGTCTATTTCAAGTATGGCATCTATCGGAACATGCAGGCTGGGCTGGTCGGGCCGGACCAGCAGGTGAGTTACCGGCGGGTGAGCCGGGCAGCGGGGTGAGGGCCGCGACTGTCAACGCGCACAAACGTGACTTGCATCATGTTTTCGAGGACCAGATCCAATCGATCGGGGCTGAGAGGCGGGATTATCGGGACGCTGCTGACCGGCTGTCTGTCGGTGACGCAAGGCTGCGAAGATGCTTCTCCATCTCGATGAAAAGCGCCAGCAGACCACACACGAATGCAGCAATGACGAGACCCAGCAGAAGGCCGAGGCCGATCATGAAGATATGGCCGTCGCCTGCCACGGGGAACACGAAGCCCCAGTAGGCGCCTTTGGCGATGATCAGCAAAGCGATCAGAATATTGGCGACTTCCAGCGTCTTGATCAGAAAGCGGTTCATCATGTCTCCATTTGGTGGCGCGCCGCGCAGCAAGTGTTCCTCTGCGTTGTAACGGCGTCGTGCCCTGAGGTCGAGTGATGGGCTCGGCGACTGTTGATGATGATGAATGCGTTACGAGTGTCGTTCGAACCCGGAGCCACCCATGTCCGTCAACGCAGACGTCCTGGCCATTGCCGAGACGTGGATCGGCACGCCCTATCGGCATCAGGGGGCGGTGAAGGGGGTGGGGTGTGATTGCCTGGGGCTCGTGCGCGGGATCTGGCGTCAGCTTTACGGGGCGGAGCCTGAAACGGTGCCGGCCTATGCGCCTGACTGGGCAGAGCGGGCGGGCGAGGAGCGGCTGGTTCAGGCTGCGGGGCGGCATTTCATGGCCGTGGCGTCGTTCGAAGAGAGCCTTCCGGGCGATCTGGTGCTGTTTCGCTTTCGACCGCATCTGGCGGCGAAACATGCGGGAGTTCTGGCGCGGCTGCCGCGTGAGGCTGGCTGCCGGGGATGTCGCGACCCAGGCGATTGCGGCTGCCACGACCGGCGCGACCCGCTGCCTGATGCCTTCATCCATGCCTATGAGCAATCTGCGGTGACGCTGTCGGCACTGGTGCCCGGATGGCGTCGGAAGATTGCCGGCATCTATCGTTTTCCGGAAAGGATCTGACGATGGCGACCATAGTTCTCCAGGCGGCAGGGGCCGCACTCGGGTCGGTGTTCGGCCCGGTCGGCGCGATCCTCGGGCGGGCGGCGGGGGCGGCTGTCGGCAGCATGATAGACCGCAGCCTGTTTTCCTCGACCCGCGAGGTGAATGGAGCACGGCTGTCTTCGGCGCGTCTTGCCGGTGCCAGCGAAGGGACGGCGATCCCGCGGCTTTACGGCACGGCAAGGCTCGGCGGCACGCTGATCTGGGCGACGCGCTTTGAGGAGGAGACGGTGACCGAGCGCACTGGCAGCAAATCCTCCGGGGGCACGCGCACGACGACCTATCGCTATTATGCCAATCTGGCGCTGGGGCTCTGCGAAGGACCGATCGCAGGCGTGCGTCGCGTTTGGGCGGATGGCCGCGAGCTCGACACGACCGAGATCGAGATGCGGGTCTATCGCGGCACGGAAAGCCAGCCGGTCGACCCGCTGATCTCCGCCAAGCAGGGCAGCGGCCGGACGCCGGCCTATCGCGAGCTTGCTTACGTGGTCTTCGAGCGGCTGCCGCTTGATGATTTCGGCAATCGTATTCCGCTGTTGCAGTTCGAGGTGATCGGCCCGGTCGGGGCGCTGGAGACGCAGATCCGGGCGGTGACAATCATTCCGGGCGCGACCGAGCATGGTTATGCGACGACGCGCGTGTCTGATGCGCTGCGCGAGGGCGAGAAGCGTTGGCTGAACCGCAACACGCTGGTTGCATCGACCGACTGGCAGGCCTCGCTGGACGAATTGCAGGCGCTTTGCCCTAATCTGGAGAATGTGGCCCTGGTGGTCGCCTGGTTCGGCACGGATCTTCGGGCGGGAAACTGCCGGGTGCTGCCAGGTGTCGAAGTGGGATACCGCCGCGAGGAGAGCCGGGCGTGGAGCGTGGCAGGCTTATCGCGCGGTGAGGCTTACGTGGTGTCGCGCCATGCCGGTGGCCCGGCCTATGGCGGATCGCCAAGCGACCAGAGTGTCATCGAAGCGATCCGTGACCTGAAGGCGCGCGGCTTGAAGGTGACGCTCTATCCCTTTGTTCTGATGGACATTCCCGCTGACAACGGGCTGCCCGATCCCTATGGCGGGGCAGAGCAGGCGACCTATCCCTGGCGGGGGCGGATCACGGCCTATCCGGCGAGCGCCGACAAGACGGCGGCGGCCCGGGCGCAGGTCTCGACATTTGTCAGCCGCAGCGAGGGCTATCGGCGGTTCGTCCGGCATTATGCGACGCTCGCGGCCTCGGCCGGCGGGGTGGACGGGTTTCTGCTGGGATCGGAACTGAAGGGACTGACGACGCTGCGCGATGAGGCCAACGCCTTTCCCTTCGTCGAGGCGCTGGTGTCGCTGGCGGCTGAGGTGCGCGGCATTCTGGGCGTTGCGACGGCGATTTCCTATGGGGCGGACTGGAGCGAATATTTCGGCCATCAGCCGGCGGATGGCTCGGGCGATGTCTTCTTCCATCTCGATCCGCTCTGGGCGAGTCCGGATGTGTCGGCCGTGGGCATCGACAACTACATGCCGCTCGCCGACTGGCGCGATGAGGACCTGGAGATGGCAAGTCCTGATGGGTTTGCCGGGGCCGAGGACGCCAAGGGGTTCTCCCGCATGCTGACGGCGGGCGAGGGTTATGACTGGTTCTATGCCAGCGATGCCGACCGGCAGGCGCGAGCACGGACGCCGATCACCGATGGCGCCTATCGCAAGCCCTGGATTTTCAGGTTCAAGGATCTCGAAAACTGGTGGACAAACCGCCATTACAACAGGATCGGCGGTGTCGAGCATGCGAGCTCGACCGCCTGGATACCGCAGATGAAGCCCTTCTGGTTCACCGAACTCGGCTGCGGTGCGGTGGACAAGGGCGCGAACCAGCCGAATGTCTTTGTCGATGCCAAATCGGCGGAGAGCGGCAGGCCATATTTCTCGGTGGGCGCGCGCAGCGACAGCCAACAGCGACGGTTTCTGGAGGCTCATCTTGGTCATTGGGAGAGTGAAGACGCGCCCGAGGGCATGGTCGATCCCCGTGGCATCTTCGTCTGGACCTGGGATGCTCGGCCCTATCCGGCCTTTCCACAAAACATCGACCTCTGGGCCGATGGATCGAACTGGCGGACGGGGCACTGGCTGAACGGACGGCTGGGGACCGCGACGCTGGCGGACACCATTGCCGCAATCCTGCGCGATCACGGCTTTGATGATTTCGATGTGTCGGAGGTGGCGGGGGATCTCGGTGGCTATGTGAACGGCGATCTCACCTCGGCGCGCGATTTGATCGAGCCGCTGATCGAGCTGTTCCAGATCGATGTGATCGAGGACGCCGGTCGCTTGCGCTTTCGCACACGACCGACCGCGAGCCTGGCTGCACGCGAGATCACGGTGCTGGCCGACCTCCCCGACCAGCCGCTCTGGAGCGAGACGCGCGGCCACGACAGCGACTTTGCCTCGGAAGCCTTGGTGACCTTTTATGATCCGGCAGCCGACTATGTCGAGGCAAGCGTGCGTTCGCGGAAGGTGGAGGCAGCAACCGAACGCCAGCTTGCCCGCGACCTGCCGGCTGTCATGCCGGAGGAGACGGCGCTGGCCGCTGCCGAAGGCTGGCTGCGCGACAACCGGCTGGCGCGACGGACCCTGCAGCTGGCGCTCGGGCCACAGGAGATCGCGGTCGAGCCGGGAGACGTCTTGCGGTTCCCGGAGGGGCCGGAAGGGTGGTTTCTGGTGCAGGGGATCGAGGACGGTTTCGAGCGGCGGCTGACGCTGAGGGCGTTTGCGGGCAAGGTTTCGGCGCCGGTGACGGCGGTCGAGCCGGGGCGCGTGCCCGACGCAGGCGGAGCGGAGGGTTTTGCGCCGTTTGTCAGTTTTCTCGATCTGCCGAGGCTGGAGGGGGGGAGCCATGCGGGCGATGCCAGCGTGGCAGCCTTGGGTCGGCCCTGGCGGCGGCTCGCAGTGTCGAGTTCGCCCGAAGCGGAGGGCTATCGGCTGCGGCTGACACTGGACCGACCGGCGACGATGGGGCGGCTGGTGGAACCACTTTCGCCGGGGCCGGTGGGGCGTTTCGATCCGGCCAATGCCCTGCTTGTCGATCTGCTGGGCGGGGCTTTTTCCTCCGCGAGCCGCATGGCGGTGCTCTCGGGGGCAAACCGGCTGGCTGTCCGGACGCAGGATGGCGGCTGGGAAGTGCTGGGGTTTGCCGAGGCCGAGGAAATGGTCGCTGGGCGCTTCCGCCTGACCGGGCTGTTGCGCGGGCTGGGCGGGACGGAGGACGCAACGGCGGCAGGGGCGACGAGCGATGCCGAGGTCGTGCTGCTCGATGATGCGGTGCGGGCACTTGGGCTTGTGAACGCCGAGCGCGGGGCGGCGCAGAACTGGTTTCTGGAACCGATGGGGCTGGTGACCGAACTGGTGGGGCCGTTTGTCTTCGACGGTGGTTTGCGGGCGGAGACGCCGCTTGCGCCGGTGCATGCGCGGGCGGTGCGGCAGGCCTCGGGCGATCTGCGGATCTCCTGGATCCGGCGCAGCCGGATCGAGGCCGATGCCTGGGCGGAAGGTGAGGTGCCGCTCGACGAGGCGGAGGAGCGTTACCGGCTGGAGATCCTGGATGGGAGCGCGGTGGTGCGCATGGTCGAGGTCGGCGAGGCGGGGTTCACCTATGCGGCGGACGATGAAATGGCTGATTTCGGCGAGGCGCAGGCGGCGGTTGGCATTCGCGTGCGCCAGCTTGGGCGATTGGCGGCAGGCCTGCCGCTGGCGGCCGTCATTACCATCAACTGATGTTCAACGAAGAGGAGAAGGACATGCTGGAGATGAAACCCTGGTACCAGTCGAAAACCGTCTGGGGCGCCCTGATCGCGATTGCAGCTCCCTTGCTGGGGCATGCAGGCCTGCAGGTCGGCGGCGCCGAACAGGCGGAGATTGCCGACGCGCTGACGACACTCGCCGGCACGGTCGGCGGGCTGTTGGCGCTTTATGGGCGGCTGACGGCGACCAAAGGCGTGGGCGGGTGAGGGGCGGCATCTTTACGATGTAAGGAATTTCCATTACCTTGTGGGGGGAGAAACAGGGCCAGTGCCATGAATACGATCCTTCGCAAGGTCAGCACCATCACCGACAAGGGACAAACGACGATCCCGAAGCCCATTCGGGACGCACTGGGGGTGGGTTATGGCGGTCGGATCGCCTTCAGTCTGGACGAGAAGAACCGGGTCATTGTCGAACGGGATGATGCGGACGAGGACGATCCGGTTCTCGAAGGATTTCTGGATCTTTTGGCCAGGGACATGGCGGCAAGACCCGAGGCCTTCGAGGAGGTCCCCCCCGGCCTCAGAGCGCGTATCGCGGCTTTGACCTCTGGAGCGCAGGTGGATCTTGATGCTCCGATTGAGGGTGAGGTCGATCTCTGAGCGATGGAGACCATCAACGGCTGGATCATCCGGGCACACCCCTTGTTCCTTGATCAATTGGAGCGATTGACCGCTGCCGTTGAACGAGAAGCGCGGAAAAATCCTGAGACTTTCCGGTCAGCCGCCAATTTCAAGCTTCTCAATGCGCTCAACAAGCTGGTCTTCGATGTCATTCCGGCCGATCCGGCATCGTCCATCTTCCGGCAGGGTGGTACGCTGGGGGCAGAGCGCAAGCATTGGTTCCGTGCGAAGTTTGGCAATGGCCGATTTCGGCTCTTCTTCCGCTACAATTCGACAGCGAAGGTTATCGTCTTCGCCTGGGTCAACGATGCCGAGACGCTGCGCAGCTATGGCTCTCGCAGTGACGCCTACGCCGTTTTCCGAGCCATGCTGGAGGACGGAAACCCGCCCGACAGCTGGAAGGAGTTGCTGGATGCGGCTTCAAGTGACGTCGTTACAAGGCGCTTGGAAGCCCTGACTGAGGCCTCAGCCAAGCTGGGCAAGAACAAGCGGTGAGGTCGGTTCTGCTCCGTTCACCCACAAGATTACGCGGCATTCATTTGCCATTCAGACGCCTTGGGGTACATAATTTGCAGAAGTGGACGTTTTCCAAGAAGTAGCAGCAATGGCATCTTTCATGAAATACGCGGGCCTGGCGCTGGCCGTGACCGTGGCGGCTTTGCCGGCAGTCACGAGCGATGCCGTGGCCGCGGATTGCCGGGAGGCAGCAGCAAGGGTCGTTGCCGAGGTCGGCGGGCAGTTGCTTTCCGTGCGCGAATCGGGCGGTGAATGCGTGATCGTCGTGCTCGTTCCGGGCAATGGCAGCGAACGTCCGCGCAAGGTCACCATGCGGGTCGCCGAGTGATCTGCAGCAGGGTCTTCCAAGCTCTCCGCACCGAGGGGTGAACCGCATGCGCATTCTGGTCGTCGAAGACGATGTCAACCTGAACCGTCAACTCGTTGAAGCCCTGCAGGAAGCGGGCTATGTCGTCGACAAGGCCTTCGACGGCGAGGAAGGTCATTTCCTCGGCGAGACCGAACCCTATGACGCCGTGATCCTCGATATCGGCCTGCCGGAAATGGACGGCATCACCGTGCTGGAGAAATGGCGGGCGGCGAGCCGGGTGATGCCGGTGCTGATCCTGACGGCTCGCGACCGCTGGTCGGACAAGGTGGCCGGCATCGACGCCGGTGCTGACGATTATGTGACCAAGCCGTTCCATGTCGAGGAAGTGCTCGCCCGCATCCGCGCGCTGATCCGCCGTGCCGCCGGTCATGCGTCCTCGGAGATTGTGTGCGGGCCGGTGCGGCTCGACACCAAGAGTTCCAAGGCGATCGTCGAGGGCGTGACGCTGAAGCTCACCTCGCACGAATATCGCCTTCTCTCCTATCTGATGCATCACATGGGCGAAGTCGTCTCGCGCACCGAACTGGTCGAACATCTCTATGACCAGGATTTCGACCGCGATTCCAACACGATCGAGGTCTTTGTTGGTCGTTTGCGCAAGAAGCTCGGCGTCGACATGATCGAAACGGTCCGAGGCCTCGGCTACCGCATTCAAGCCCCCGGCAAATGAAGATCCGCTCGCTCACCGCGCGCGTCCTGCTGCTCGCTACCCTCTGGTCGGCGCTCGGCCTTGTGACGATCGCGGTGGCGATTTCCGCCCTTTATCGACAGGGCGTCGAACGCGGCTTCAACAATCTCCTCAGAGCCCAGCTCTACAATGTGGTCAATTCGGTTTCGATTGGGGACGGCGACAGTCTCGCCGGATCTCCGGCGCTCGGTGACCTCCGGTTTTCGCAGCCCGCGACCGGCTGGTACTGGCTGGTCGAGCCGCTTGGCAATTATGCGACGGCACCGCTGGCTTCCGCCTCGCTGGGGGTCGCAAACCTTGCCGTTCCCGACGTGGATGTGACGCCCTTCGACCAGAACTACGAGCGCTACTACGAGATGACCGACGATGTCGGCAACCACATCCGCATTGCCGAGACCGAGGTGGTGCTCGATGATCAGGGTCGCGCGGCGCGCTTTCGCGTGTCCGGCAATCTCCAGGTGATCGAGGACGAGATTACCTTCTTCACCAGCCGGCTCTATGGCGCGCTCGCCGTGGTCGGCATCGGCGGCCTGATCGTCAACGGTCTTGCCATTCTCTATGGCCTGAAGCCGCTTGACCGGGCGCGCCGAGGTCTGGAGCGTATACGGCGCGGCGAGGCCGAGCGTATTGAGGGCGACTTTCCGAGCGAGGTCCAGCCGCTCGCCAGCGAAATCAACGCGCTGATCGACAGCAACCGCCGCATCGTCGAGCGCGCCCGCATGCAGGTGGGTAATCTTGCCCATTCGCTGAAGACACCGATTGCTGTTCTCCTGAACGAGGCGCGCACGCTCGACAAGACCCATGCCGAGGTGATTGCGGCCCAGGCCGAGGCCATGCAGGCACAGGTGACCTCCTATCTCAACCGCGCCCGGATTGCCGCCCAGCGCGACAGCGTGCTTGCCCGCACCGAGGCCCAGCCGGTGCTGGAGCGTCTGGTG
>CALSAF010000035.1:0-33377 GCA_943372805.1 Rhizobium sp. Q54 | reverse complement strand
GCGACCTTAGCGAACGCCGCGCCCGCCTCGAGCGCCAGGTCTCCGAGGCCTCCCGCGAACTCTCCGAGATCTCCGACCGCATCGCAGCCCTTCCCGATCCGGACGAAAAGCGCGAAATGGTCGAGATCGCCGAGCAGGCCGTCGCGGACGCCGAAAGCGCCGCCATGGAGGCCGAGGCGGCGCTGACCGAAGCGCGCCGCACCGAAAGCCATCTGCGCCAGCCGCTCGAAGCCGCGCGCGCGCGCGTCAACGGTCTGGAGACTGAAGCCCGCACCATCGCCCGTATCCTCGCGAGCACGACGACGGGCGATTTCCCACCGGTCGCCGACGAGCTCTCCGTCGATCGCGGTTATGAGACCGCCCTGGGTGCTGCTCTCGGCGACGATCTCGACAGCGCGCTCGATCCTACAGCACCTGCCCATTGGCACGGCAATGGCGACGGGGCAGGGGACCCCAAACTGCCATCCGGCGCAAAGCCGTTGCTCGCCCATGTCCGGGCGCCGGCAGCACTCACCCGTGCGCTTCGCCAGATCGGTGTGGTCGAAGAGGCCGATGCGCTGCGCCTGATGGCAAGCCTCGCGCCCGGCCAGCGCCTTGTCACCCTTAACGGTGCGGTCTATCGCTGGGATGGTCATGTCACCGGGGCTGACGCCCCGAGTGCCGCAGCCCTCCGCCTTGCTCAGAAGAACCGCCTGGCGGAAATCGAGCGCGAGACCGAGGAAGCCCGCGACCAGATGGTCGAGGCTGAGGATCGCCTCAGCGAAGCCGCAGATGCCATTCGTGCCGAAGAAGCGCGCCTGACCGATGCCCGCGAACGCAGCCGCCTGACGGTTCGCGCGCTCGCCGAAGCCCGCGATGCCCTTGCCCAGGCTGAACGCGCCTCGGGCGATCTCATCCGCCGCCGGGAGGTGATCGAGGAGGCGGTCAATGGCCTGAAGGGGCAGATCGAGGAGATCGTCGAGCAGGAGGAAGCCGCCCGCATCGAGATGGAGGAGACGCCCGACCTCTCCGCCCTCGATACCCGCCTGCGGGATGCCGAAGCCGTCGTTGCCCGCGACCGGGGTCTGCTCGCCGAAGCCCGCGCCCGCTTCGAAGGTCTTGCCCGTGAAGACGAGATGCGCCGCCGCCGCATCCTCTCCATCCGCCAGGAAAAGCAGAACTGGCAGAACCGCGCCAAGTCCGCCGAGGAGCACATCGCGACGCTGCGCGAGCGCGAGGCCGAGGCCCGCGAGGAGATCACCGATCTCGAAATGGCGCCTGACGAATTCGAGGACAAGCGCCGCAACCTGATGTCAGCACTCGACAAGGCCGAGAAGGACCGCCGCGAAGCCGCCGACCGTCTGGTTGAAGCCGAGACCCGCCAGCGCGAGGCTGACCAGAAGGCGGCAGCCGCCCTGGCCGAACTCGCCGAATCCAGGGAAAAGCGCGGCCGCGCCGAAGAACGCCTCGTCTCCGCCCGCGAGTGGCGCATCGACGCCGAGGCCCGCATCGCCGAAGCCCTGAACGTTCCCCCGCACGAAGCTTTCCGCCTGACCGGCCTGAAAGACCCCTCGCAGATCGGCGACCTGCGTGAGGTGGAGCGCAATGTCGACCGGCTGAAGATGGAGCGCGAGCGCCTGGGCGCCGTCAATCTGCGCGCCGAAGAAGAGCAGAAGGAGCTCTCGGACAAGCTCGCGGCGTTGATCAAGGAGCGCGACGACATCATCGATGCGATCCGCAAGCTGCGCGGCGCGATCCAGAGTTTGAACCGCGAAGGCCGCGAACGCTTGCTCGCCGCCTTCGACGTGGTGAACGCCCAGTTCCAGCGCCTCTTCACCCACCTGTTCAACGGCGGCACCGCCGAATTGCAGCTGATCGAAAGCGACGACCCGCTCGAAGCCGGCCTCGAAATCCTCGCCCGCCCGCCGGGCAAGAAGCCGCAGACCATGACGCTGCTGTCGGGCGGCGAACAGGCCCTGACCGCCATGGCCCTGATCTTCGCCGTCTTCCTCACCAACCCCGCGCCGATCTGCGTTCTCGACGAAGTCGACGCGCCGCTCGACGACCATAATGTCGAGCGCTACTGCAATCTGATGGACGAGATGGCCGCCTCCACCGAGACCCGCTTCGTCATCATCACCCACAACCCCATCACCATGGCCCGCATGAACCGCCTCTTCGGCGTGACGATGGCCGAGCAGGGTGTCAGCCAACTCGTCTCCGTTGATTTGCAGACAGCGGAGGCGCTGCGCGAGAGGGATCTGGTGTGAGGCGGGAGGTTGCCGACGGGCGGCCGATGCAAGTACAATCAATGGAAATGATGGTTTGACGGTGCAGACTATTCTGCTGAGGTGCAGCGAGCCGTGTTGAAAGAGATTGCCAACGACAGCGATTATCGAGCCGTGCTCTCGGCGGTTCGCCCGTTTTTCGACCATGAGCCTGAAGATGGCACCGCAAACGCGCTGGAATTCGACCGCCTAGTTGCGCTCCTTGAACACTACGAGGCTCTTCATTTTCCGGTGACGGAGAACGGGGCGTGAAGTTAAGCCGCGTCTGGACTGAGCTTGTTCTCCTTGCCGTGCTCAGTCTGAGCGCCGCCCCCCTCCACGCCCAGACGGCCTCCACCTCGCTCGCCGGCAACTACCTGCCGAGCGTGCTCGCCACGTCCCCGGCCCATCGCGACAGCCTGATGGAGATGCTCAAGGGCAAGCCCGGTCTGCCCTTCTGGGTGCGCGCGCTGGTTCGCCAACCCCGTTACGTCGCGCTCGCCTCCGAGGAGGTCGCGGTCAAGGACAGGCGCATGCAGCTTTTCCGCGCCTGCGAGCCGCGCACCTGCGAAACCAGCTGGATCCGGGTCCTCTATTCCGAAGATGGCAAGCGGGCGCTGCTTTATGTCTCCGACGCCAAGCTCGGCATCAAGATATTTGGCGATCCGACGCCGGAAGAATTGTCGTTCCTCGCCCGCTGACGGTCACCCCGCCAGCTTCTCGCGCCGCGCCGGCCCGATCGGCAGCGCGCCGCTAGCCAGGATCGAGCCGAGCACCAGCGGCAGGCAGACGAGATAGGCGTTGCGGATGCCGAAGGCTTCGGCGACGAAGCCTAAGAGCGGCGGGCCGAGGAAGAAGACGACGAAGGCCATCTGTGCGATTGCCGCCACATTGATCACTGCCGGCCGGTCCGTCCGCTGCGCCGCCGCCGAAACCGCCATCGGATAAACCGCGCTGCAGCCGGCCCCCATCAGCGCAAAGCCGAGAAGCGCCAGATAGGGATGGGGTGCAAGCCAGGCCATGGCGATGCCGAGAGCCGCAACCGTCAACAACACCCGCCCGACGAGCCTTGCGCCATAGCGATCGACCACCGGGTCGACGGTAAGCCGCGCCAGCGCCATGAAGAAGGCAAACAGCGTCAGTCCCGAACCCGAGATGAAGGGCGAGACGTCGAAGACCTCCTCCATGTAGATCGTTGACCAGTCGATTCCTGCACCTTCTATCAGGAAGGCCGAGGTGCCGATGATGCAGAGCGGCAGGAGAGCCAGGGTTGGCAGCGCGAAATGCGGTGCCTTGTCCTCGGCTCCGGCAGTGGTGAGGACAGGCGCATTCTTCATGCCGGCGATCGTGATTGCGCCGATGATGAACATCAGCCCCAGCAGCACATGCATATGCACCTGCATCGTCACGCCCGCCTGCCGGACCAGTGAGGCGGTCACAGCGGTGACGAAGAAGCCGAGGCTCCAGCAGCCATGCGCACGGTTCATGATGCCGAAGCCCGCCTGCGCCTCGATCCGCCCGATTTCGACATTGAGGCAGATCTCCAGCGCGCCCGCGAGCAATCCCATGATGAAGAGTGTCGCGAAGACCAGGGGTGCATTGGGCAGGAGTGGAATGGTCGACAACAGCGCCATCACCCCGAGCAGCGAGATCGCCAGCGTCGTGCGCGAGCCGAGCCGGACAATCAGCGGCGAGGAGAGGGTGAGCGAAATCAGCGACCCGATCGCCATGCCGATCAGCGTCAGCCCCAGCTCCGCCTTGTTGACGGAGAGCTGCACCTGCAGGTCGGGCAGCCGCGAGAACAGCGAGCCTGTCGACATGGCAAACAGAAAGAAGGCGATATAGACGCGATACTGCGGCGGAAGATGCATCGGGAAGACTCGATTTGTCGGATGACCCGTCAACGGCGTGCCAGCACTTGACGCGGAAGTCCAGCCGTCGAGCGGGGCGATCGGTTCGCCCCCGGAAAAGGCCCTGTCTCGACGGGGCGTGCACGTTCAATGGCTGGCACTGCCGGGCCCGCACCCGCCGTCATCCTCGGGCTTGTCCCGAGGATCTGCCAAGGGTGGTCATGAATGGGACGCTTAAGGGAGGGCCCTGACCGTCGAGCCAATAGCGGCGGCAGTAGATCCTCGGGACAAGCCCGAGGATGACGAACGAGGGATGGCGCCGCGCAAAAAAAAGAAAATGCCGGAAGCAAGGCTCCCGGCACAATCCTGTTATCTATGCGCCAATACCGACCTTAACCAGCGGAGTTGATCTGCCGCGCCACCACATCATGGTTCAGCCAGAGCACCGGGGCCGACGGGTTCGCCACCTCGCCGAAGATCAGCGCGCCGGTTGCTTCGACCACGAGCACGCTCAGATAGTCCGATATCAGCGCCTTGCCGTCCTTGTGCATCTGGGCGATTTCGGCCGAGGTGCCGATGGTGATGTCCGACTGGCCCTGGCTGTTGGGCATCGGCCAGTTGTTGAAGTCGTAGAACGGGATCATCACGTCGCTGGCCTGGAAGTCGGCGATCTTCTGCAGAACCTCGTCGATCGTCGCACCCTCGACCAGCAGGTTCTGGCAGTCGGCCCAGACCTTCTCGGCCCGTGCGCCGCCGTTTTCCTTCTTCAAGGCCTTCAAGAGCGGCAGAAGCGGCAGCTCGATGCCGGCAAACACGTCGGACGAATTGGTACGGATCTCGGGGCAATTGAAGACGGTCGCCTTGATGCCGGAGGCGTAAGCCTCCTCGGCGATCGCCTCGAGCTTCATCTTGGCATAGCCCTGGGTGTAGTTCGTATAGGTCTGCCAGCGGTACTCGTCGCCGATCAGGATGCCCGTGCCGTGATAGCCATAGGCCGAGTAACGCACCTGGCCGCCGCTCTTTTCGATCCGGGCGCGGATCGCCGCACTGCCTTCGATCAGGTGACGGAAGGTGTTGGCCGAGACTTCGTCGAAGTTCTGCAGGATCAGCTTGCCGAGATCGCTGTCGAGCAGGACCTGCGAGGACATGTGGCGTGCGCCGCGGCCCTTGTAGATGCGGTTGGCGAGAACCAGGAAGACCTTGGCCTTCGGAATGCCACCGGCCATGGTGTGGGCGAAATGCACATTCTTGCCATCGGCAATCATGCCTTCCAGCTCGGCCATGATCTTGGCCACGGCATCCTGGAAGCGCGACACGCCAACCTGGCGGCACTTCTCGATATGCGCCCAGTCGAGCTTTTCGGTTTCCCAGTTTTCCAGCGTCAGCGACGACAGGAGGTCCGTCGGCGTCGGCTCGCCTTCAGGCGAGTCGAGGTCGAAGCCGGCCATGGCAGGAATGTTGATGATCCGGCCACCGAGATTGGCTTCCGCCTGCGCGAGTTCTTCAGCGGTCAGCGGGCGCAGCTTGTTGTTCTCGTCGCGGCGGCCAACGGTGATCCCGATGATCTCCATGCCGGCCTTCTTGGCCTGGTCAAGCAGGCCCGTGACATAGCCACGACCGAACAATTCGCCGAACAGGACGAAGACGTCGCCCTTGCGGTAGAGGTTGTTCTGCGGGATCTCAGTCAGGGAAACCGGGCTGGTCAGGGTCATGTTTGATTCCGGATTACAATTTACTAGAATGCCCACTAGCAAACGCTGGCGCTCGGCGCATCACCCTCAGTTGATTTGTCTGGTCATTTTCCGTGACCGTTTATTGCATTGCGTGATGACCCTGTAACATCAGCGCGGCTCGGGATCGTCACACCCGAACCAGCCGGACCCGTGTGCCCCAGGGATCTAGCGCCTCGAACCCGCCCTCGATGTCGCTCACGGCAAAGCCCTTCGCCTGAAGATCGGCGCGGCGACCTGCAAGAATGGCATCATCATTCGTGTGTAGCGAGAACCAGTCGAGCCCGGTCATCGCCTCCTGCCTGGGGCCGGCATCCCGGCTTTCCCAGATATTGGCGCCGATATGGTGATGGTAACGGCCCGATGACAGGAAGGTCGCGCCGCGCTGGTCGCTGCCGGCCACGACATCAAGGCCAAACCCATCAGCATAGAAGGCCCGCGCCGTATCCAGCCCGCCGACCCTCAGATGGATATGGCCGATGCGCAGCCCGGTCGGCACGGTCGTGTAGTCGTCGCGGTCGGTGCGTGTCTTTGTCTTGATGAAGATGTCGTCGATATTGAGCTCATTGCTGCCCATGGTGACCGTGTTGCCGGCCCAGAGCCAGGTCTCCTGCGGCCGGTCGCTGTAGACCTCGACGCCATTGCCCTCGGGATCCGTGAGATAGACGGCCTCCGACACCGAGTGGTCGGCAAAGCCGGTCAGTGGGAATTGGTTGCGGGCCACATGCACCAGCCAGCGCGCGAGATCGGCCCGTTCAGGCATCAGGAAGGCGGTGTGATAGAGGCCGGCCTGGCCGGGCGCCTCGGGCGTCGCATCCGGGCGGGCAAGGATATGCAGGAGCGGCGTCCCGCCGGCCCCGAGCGTCACCGCATCGGGTGCATCCTTCAGCACTTCAAGGCCCAGCATGCTGGTGTAATAGCGCTTCAAGAGCGCGACATCCTTGGCCCGCAGGCAGACCTCGCCGACATGCACCGGACGGGTCAGGCCGAATGGCAGCGGCGGCGTGTGGGCTGCCGGAAGAACGGTCTGGATCTCGATCCCCTCCGCCCTCAAGGCGCCGGTCAGCGCGCCCGTCAATGTTGCCGTCCCGGCCAGCCGCAGAAGCTGGCGCCGCGTCCAATGGATCGTCATTTCGGTCCCCTTGCCATGTGCTTTGTGGGTCCTGCTTACAATGTTGCCCTGTGGCCTGCTTCTCACGTCTCTCAACAGTCTTTCACAACTGTGTGAGCCTTCAATGCGACACCTGCCGCAATTATGATGCATTGCAGCATGATCTTGACAGGCGCACGTTTTCATTCCGTCACATTTGCTGTAAACGATGGAAAATAAAGCCTGTTCGGGTGGAGAAGGCTATGCGGAAATGGGTTTACACCTTCGGTGGAGGCAAGGCCGAGGGGAGTAGGACCGAAATCGATCAATTGGGCGGCAAGGGTGCAAATCTTGCCGAGATGGCAGCGCTTGGCCTGCCGGTGCCCCCCGGCCTCACGATCGTGTCAGATGCCTGCAGCTTCTATTACAAGAACGACAAGACACTTCCGGATGCATTGAAGACTGAGGTTCTCCAGGGCATTGCAGCCATGGAACTTTCCACCGGTCGCTCCTTTGGCGACACCAGCCATCCGCTTCTCCTCTCCGTCCGCTCCGGCTCGCGCACCTCCATGCCGGGCATGATGGACACCGTGCTGAACCTCGGCCTCAACGACCACACGGTCGAGGCGCTCGGCCACCACTCCGGCGATGCGCGTTTTGCCTGGGACAGTTATCGCCGCTTCATCCAGATGTATGGCGATGTCGTGATGGGCCTCGATCACGAGATCTTCGAGGAGATCCTGGAAGACGAGAAGGCAAGGCTTGGCCACGAGCTCGACACCGATCTCTCTGCGCTTGAATTGCAGCATATCGTCACGCTCTACAAGGACCTGCTGGATCAGGAACTGGGCCTGCCCTTTCCGCAGGACCCGCATGTCCAGCTCTGGGGCGCAATCGGCGCGGTCTTTGCCAGCTGGATGAACCCGCGCGCCAAGACCTATCGTTTGCTACATTCGATCCCGGAGGAATGGGGCACCTCCGTTACCGTCCAGACCATGGTCTTCGGCAATCTCGGCTCGACCTCTGCCACCGGCGTTGCCTTCACCCGCAATCCCTCGACGGGCGCCAAGGAGCTCTACGGCGAATTCCTGGTCAATGCGCAGGGCGAAGACGTGGTGGCCGGCATCCGTACGCCGCAATCGATCACCGAAGCCGCCCGCATCGACAGTGGTTCCGACAAGCCGTCCCTGGAAAAGCTGATGCCGGAGGCCTTCGCCGAATTTTGCGCGATCTGCGACCGGCTGGAAGCCCACTACCGCGACATGCAGGATCTCGAATTCACCATCGAGCGCGGCAAGCTCTGGATGCTGCAGGCGCGCTCGGGCAAGCGCACCACCAAGGCCGCGATGAAGATCGCCGTCGACATGGTCGCGGAAGGCCTGATCTCGAAAGAAGAAGCCGTGCTGCGCATCGAGCCTTCTTCGCTCGACCAGCTCCTGCACCCGACCATCGATCCGCGTGTTGTCCGCCATGTCATCGGTTCGGGCCTGCCCGCCTCGCCGGGTGCTGCCACCGGCGCCATCGTCTTTACCGCAGAAGAGGCGGTGGAAGCCGAAGCCGAGGGGCGCAAGGTCATTCTCGTCCGCGTCGAGACCAGCCCCGAAGACATTCACGGCATGCATGCCGCACAAGGCATCCTGACGACGCGTGGCGGCATGACCAGCCACGCGGCAGTCGTTGCCCGTGGCATGGGCATCCCTTGCGTCTCCGGTGCCGGCACCATGCGCGTCGATCTGCGCAACGAAAAGCTCATCGGCATGGGCGTGACGCTGACCAAGGGCGATATCGTCACCATCGACGGCTCCTCCGGCCAGGTGCTGAAGGGCGAAGTGCCCATGCTGCAGCCGGAACTCTCGGGCGATTTCGCCAAGCTGATGGAATGGGCAGACGCCACCCGCCGCATGACCGTGCGCACCAATGCCGACACGCCGGGCGATGCGCGCGCCGCCCGTTCCTTCGGCGCCGAAGGCATCGGCCTCTGCCGCACCGAACACATGTTCTTCGAGGGCGAGCGCATCCATGTCATGCGCGAAATGATCCTCGCCGAAGACGAGACCGGCCGACGCGCAGCCCTCGACAAGCTGCTCCCCATGCAGCGCTCCGACTTCACCGAGCTCTTCACCATCATGCACGGGCTTCCGGTGACGATCCGCATGCTCGACCCGCCGCTGCATGAATTCCTGCCGAAGTCCGACGAGGAAATCGAGGAAGTGGCGAACGCCATGGGCCTTGAACCCGGCTTCATGCGCCGCCGCATTGATGCGCTGCACGAGTTCAACCCCATGCTCGGCCATCGCGGCTGCCGTCTCGCCATCTCCTATCCCGAAATCGCCGAAATGCAGGCCCGCGCCATTTTTGAGGCCGCCGTCGCCGCCGCCCGGGAAACCGGCGCCCCGGTTGTGCCGGAAATCATGGTCCCGCTGGTCGGCCTGCGCTCAGAGCTGGATTACGTCAAGGGCGTGATCGACCGCGTCGCAACGGAAGTCATGGGCGAGGCGAAGCTTGAGATCTCCTATCTCGTCGGCACCATGATCGAGCTGCCGCGCGCCGCGATCCGCGCCCATATCATCGCGGAGGCCGCCGAATTCTTCTCCTTCGGCACCAATGACCTGACCCAGACCACCTTCGGCATGTCCCGCGACGACGCCGCCCGCTTCATCCCGACCTACCAGAAGAAGGGCATCATCGTGCAGGACCCCTTCGTCTCCTTGGATTTCGACGGCGTCGGCGAACTCATCCGCATCGCCGCCGAACGCGGCCGCAAAACCCGCCCTGACATGAAACTCGGCATCTGCGGCGAACACGGCGGCGACCCGACCTCGATCCATTTCTGCGAGGATGTCGGGTTGGATTACGTGTCGTGCTCGCCGTTCCGCGTGCCGATCGCAAGGCTGTCTGCGGCGCAGGCGGCGATCAAGGCGAAGGCGTGAGGGGTGGGGGCTTGCCCCCGGCACTGTTCGACAGAGAGTACAATAAGGCTTGGACGACAGCTTTCGCCCGCTCATCGGTAACCCTATGGCGAAACAGAGCGATCATCATAGGCACGCGAAAAAGCGTGGTGGCATCCTCGACAAGGTCGGTGGCTGTCTGCAGGTCGTCAAAGGGCACAAGGTCTTTCAGGATGAGCGACAGCATCTTTCGCAGCCGCATCCCATGCATGGCAACAAGCTCCATTTGCTCGGAGGCCAACGCCATATAGGCGCGAAAAAGGATCGGGTCGTCGTCAAAGCGATCCCGCTTAATGGCAAGCATGGTGAGGATGAAGGTCGCCAAGCGGTTTTCAGCAGAATCCGTTGACTGGGCAATTGGCGCAAGTCGCATCTCGACGTCATTGAACCAGCGTTCCGCCAGTGTGCGGATCAGATCATCCTTGGTTGGGAAAAAGCGATGCACATAGGACTGTGACATCCCTGTCCGCGCTGCGATTTCTGACAACACCAGCCGCCGGCCAGCAGTCTCTCGAAGCAAGGTCTCGGCGGTTTCCACCAGAGACAGCTTGATGCCTTCCGAGTCAGATTTCGGTCGTGCCATTCAAATCCAGCGCCTCACACTTTTCTCGTAGTCCTCATAGTCGGGGCCGAAAGTCTGGCGCATGACGCGCTCTTCATGAGGGATATACCAAAAATTCGCAAAGAGAAGGAATAGGCCGGGCACGATGAGTGCATACCATGTGTTGACATACATGGCGGCTGCCAGCAGCAAAAGCAGAAAGCCGAGATACATAGGGTTTCTGCTGACGCGGAAGACTCCGTCGGTCACCATCCTGTTCGGCAGCCGGAAGGTGTTTATCTCGGTCTTGGCGCGAAGAAACTGAAAACGAGCGGCGATTAGAAGGAAAAGACCTGCAGCTAGAGGAATATCCCAGGGTAGCGGACGGTCGACCCGCATGATGGCACCTGCAGGGCCCAGGAACCACAGGAGACCGAGCGGTAGAAGCATGATGACGAAGAGCGCAGGCGGAAGCAGGCGTGGCATCAGGACCTCCATAGTTTTGTGAATAGTAATGAAAATACGTTTTTATTACAGAATAGCAATAGCTGTTTGTGATGCGCTATCATCCCGGCACATTCGACGTTGAAAAACGGATCGGGCAGTTATCAAGCGCTTGGGACCTCGCTCACGGTTGAAGTGGCGAATAAGCACAATCTCTGCTGCAGCTGAGGCGTAGGTCTATCTGCTCTCTCCGCCACCCAACAAAAAATCCCCGCCCCATGTCACATTGACCATCCCCCGCTCGTCATGATCTCGTACCCAACAGAAGGAACCGACATCATGACCGCAACACTCGATCCTTTCGCAGCGGCGCCCGCTCTGATGAAAAAGTGGACGGCTGTCTCGACCGACATCGCCGCAAGCCTCGAGCCGAGCTTGATTGAACTCGTCAAGATCCGCTCGTCCCAGATCAATGCCTGCGCCAATTGTATCAATATGCACACGGCCGAAGCCCGGGCGAAGGGCGAAACGGAGAACCGCATCTATCTGCTCTCCGCCTGGCGCGAGGCGCCGTGTTATACGGAGCGCGAGCGGGCCGCGCTGGGCTGGACCGAAGCCTTGACCACACTCGCCACCGGCCATCCGCAGGAGGCGGCGCGACGGGATCTGCAGGCGGCCTTTACCGAGGAGGAGCAGGTGAAGCTGACGCTGATGATCAATGTCATCAACGGCTGGAACAGGCTGGCCGTCGGCTTCGGCCTCTGGATCGAGACACCGGCAACCCGGGCTCAAGGCGTGGCCGCCTGATGTACCCCTCCGAGCACACAGATGCGGCGGCGAGTTTCGATCCCCTGAGGCGAAAGCTGATGCGGCTCGCCTATCGCATGCTGGGCTCGGTCACGGATGCCGAAGACATGCTGCAGGAGGCCTTCATCCGCTGGATGAGGGCCGATCGCCGCGAGATCCGCGAGCCCGAGGCCTTTCTCCGCCGCATCGTCACAAGGCTTTGCCTCGACCAGCTGAAATCTGCCCGCCTGAAGCGTGAGACCTATATCGGCCCCTGGCTGCCGGAACCGGTGGTGGAAGACGAGGACGAGCCCGAAGACGTGACCCTGCCGCTGATGCTGGCGCTGGAGCGGCTGTCACCCTTGGAGCGGGCGGCCCTGCTGCTCCACGATGTCTTCGGTCAGCCCTTCGAGGAGATCGCCGAAACCCTGGACCGTGACGTCGCTGCTTGCCGACAATTGGCAGCCAGGGCACGCCGGAATGTGCGCGACGAGCGGACCCGCTACACCATCGACGCCAAGCGCGGGCTGGAAATGGCGGAAGCCTTTTTCACAGCCTCGCGCAGCGGCGATATGACCGCACTGTCCGCCATGCTTGCGGCCGATGTCTGCCTGCATTCCGATGGCGGCGGCAAGCGACAGGCCGCGATTGCACCGATCCTCGGCCATGACGCGGTGATGAAGGTTCACACCTATCTCGCCGAGAAGATCTGGCCGCAAGGCTCTGAACTCCTGCGTGTTGGCCTCGTCAACGACCTGCCGGGCCTTGTCACCCGCGAGGCGGACGGCGAGTTGCAGACGACGGCGTTGCTAATCGAGGACGGTGCCATCACCGGCATCTACGTCATGCGCAATCCCGACAAGTTGCGCCATCTGCAGTGAGGAACGGGGGCGTGTTCCGCGCCCCTTCAACCCGGGATTACCAGCCGGGCGTCTCCGCCAATCACCGCTCACATTGGACCGTGCTTTTCATGAGAAACTGGTCCTTCGTTTGATGCCAGTTGGATGCGATAATCCGAAGACGTCACCGGAGATCCAAATGTACACGCCTCCAGCATTCGTTGTTTCCGAAAGGTCCGAACTCTATGAGATGATGCGCCAGTGTCATCTGGCCAACTTCATCACCGCGACAGTGGCAGGGCCGATGGCAACGCCCCTGCCGCTGTTGATTGATGAAACCGAGGGCGAAATGGGGGTGCTTTACGGCCATCTCGCAAGACCCAATCCGCAATGGCAGGCGGATGTGGTCGGACACGGCCTGGCCGTGTTCATGGGCCCCGACGCCTATGTGACGCCATCCTGGTACGCAACCAAAGCCGAGCATGGGAAAGTAGTGCCAACCTGGAACTACGCAGCCGTGCACGCATCCGGTCCGGTCGAGTTCTTTGATGATGCCGATCGACTGCTCGAGGTCGTCAACCGCCTGACCAATCACCACGAAGCCTCCCGCAAACAGCCCTGGACCGTCGCAGACGCTCCCGAGACCTTCATCAGCGGGCAGTTGCGTGGCATCATCGGCGTGCGCATGCCGATCGTCGATCTCAAGGGCAAGCGCAAGATGAGCCAGAATCGTCCCGAGGCTGATCGGGAGGGCGTCAGGCGCGGCCTGGAGGAACGGGCCGAGCGACACGACATCACGGTTGCCGCCATGGTTCCGACCTGAATTCCGGGCGCGGACGAGGCGCAGCCTGCAGCCTTTGAGGGAGCACTCAACCCACATCCCCCAATTGCCCCCGTCACCCCCGCAGGCTAGGTTGGCCCCTCATCCCCTCTGGAGTCCCCACCTATGCCCGGCTATTCCGCCCGTCCGCCCGCCATCCCGACCGTTGTGCTCGACGATGCCGTCACCCGCATCACCCGCTGGGATTTCGAACCTGGTGCCGCGACGGGGCATCACACCCATGGCCTCGGCTATGTCGTCGTGCCGCTCACCGATTGCCATTTCCTCATCGAGGATTCCTCAGGCGAGCGCCGCGTCACGAGCAAAGCCGGCGAGGCCTATCGGCGCGATGCCGGCGTCGAGCACAATGTCATCAATGGCGGTGACCAGCCGATGAGCTTCATCGAGATCGAGTATAAATGAGCGACGACGAAGCCGCCCCGCAATTCGTCCCCGATTTCGATCCGCAGCATGGGGTGGCGGTGCCGGTGGCCGTGGGCGTGCAGCGTCTCACCGCGCCCAATCCCAGCCCTTTCACCTTCCACGGCACCAACACCTATATCGTCGGTCAGAAATCCGTCTGCGTCATCGACCCAGGCCCGGACAATGACGCGCATTTCGAGGCGCTGATGAAAGCGCTTGAGGGTCGCGAGGTCACGCATATCGCGGTCAGCCACACCCATCGCGACCATTCCCCGCTTGCCCGCCGGCTGAAGGAAAGGACAGGCGCCGTCATCGTCGCCGAAGGCCCGCATCGCCCGGCCCGGCCGCTGTTCGAGGGCGAGGTAAACCCTTTTGCCGAAAGCGCTGACAGCGATTTCGTGCCCGATCTTGCCCTTGCCGATGGTCAGACCGTCGAAGGCGAGGGCTGGCGCCTCACCGCCGTCCACACGCCGGGCCACACGGCAAACCACGCCGCCTTTGCGCTCGAAGACACCGGCATCCTCTTTTCCGCCGATCATGTCATGGCCTGGGCCACCTCGATCGTCGCCCCTCCGGATGGTGCCATGGGCGATTACATGGCCTCGCTCGACCGGCTTCTGGAGCGGCAGGACCGGCTCTATCTACCCGGCCATGGCGGCCCGGTGACCGAACCCCAGGCCTTTGTCCGGGCGCTGCGCACCCATCGCCGCCTGCGCGAACGCGCCGTCCTGGAGTGCATCCGCAAGGGCGACAGGCTGATTACGGACATGGTCAAGGTGATCTACGCCACGACAGACCCCCGCCTGCATGGCGCCGCCGCCTTGTCCGTGCTCGCCCATATCGAGGATCTCGTGGAGAAGGGCCTGATTGCCACGGATGGCCCGCCGAGGCTGTCGGGGGAGTATTGGCCGGGTTGAGCGTTATAGCTTTCGGCTGGCCTCGCCCACCGCGCCACATGGATTACCCCCTCTGTCGGCTTCGCCGACATCTCCCCCACAAGGGGGAGAGTGGCGACCCCGCCAGCGTGTTGCCCCCTTTGGCGGTAAAGGGAGGCGCCACACGCTACGCTCCGCTCTCCCCCCGTGTGGGGGAGATGTCACGCAGTGACAGAGGGGGGTACCGCGCTGGAGGAGGCTGAGAATTCGCGACGGCCTACGTCTCAGTTCCCCGCAACCCCCAACAGTTCCGCATCGAGTGCATGCAGAAACCCTTCGGCGATCTCGTCGCTGAAACCAAGGTCATGCGGTCCGTAGCGCGAGGCCACACGAATGTCGACCAGCGTCATCTCCGCCTCCTCGCGCAGTCTGACGACGGCATCGAAGGGCAGCCCCAGCACCAGTGTGCGGGTGGCAAACTGCAGCCGCGCCGTGCCCTCTGGTTCGCCGTCATCGAGCGGCACCAGCAGGCTCGGCTCCGGTCGCGCGGAAGGCAGCGGGCCGCTTTCCGGCAGGGCCTCGCCCGCCGTCGCGGGTGCGGCGCCTTCGGTCGCTGCCCCCGGCTCGACCGGCGTGTCGGTCGTCGACCGGAGCTCCAGCGCCGGCAGGCCATATTCTTCGCCGCGGCTTGCGGTCAGCACCAGCCGGTTTTGCGCCGCCACCTTGCGAACCGCCTCGTAGACACGGTCGATCGCGCCTTCGTAGCGCCGCCCGTTCAGCCCCGGATAGGCGGCAAGTTGTGCCGCACCGGCATCGTCAGCAAGGGCAGGGCGCGGCAGCAGATGCTGCTCCGCCGCAGGCTGCGAAACCCAGGCCGGCCGGTCTGCCAGATCCGTCGCCACTTCGGTGAGCTTCGGTTGTGTGATGAAGAGGTAATAGCCGTAACCCGGCAACGAAAGCGGAAGAGCGGCAAAGACCAGCGCCCAGGCGGAAGCCACGCCTCCCAGCGCCCCGATCTGCCAGAGCCGGGCAAGACCCAGAAGCGCGAGCGGCACCGAGAGCGCCGCCGGCACGGCGCAAGCCAGCACCAGCAACACGAAGTCTGGCGTCGTGAGCGGCCCGAACCGATGCGCCAGCACCACGGCACCGAGCATGACCAGCGCAAACAGCGCCAGCCGCCGCGCAAGAAAGGCGGAACGGGACACCGGACGGTCATAGCGGACATGCATGCGGAACAACCGGAATCAGGAGAGGTTTCGCCAAGGTGTAACGGCTCGCGCGAAGGGCGTCGACAGGCAAAGCTGGACAAGTGGCTTCAAGGCTGGGTATTGCGTCCACCACCGAGCAGCGGGTTGTCACCGAGTTCCGGCTCCGGGAGGCTGCCATCCGGTGGCGGGCTGCCGAGACTGCCGGGTGCCTCCATCAATCCGTCTTCGATCCCCGGATCGAGTGGCGGCAGGGCGGGGGCGTCCAGGAGCGCGCCGCCATCCGGAAGGGTTGGATCGGCAAGCGGCGGGGCATCGGGGGACAGTGGCACATAGAGCGAGACGGTGACGATGACGGCGATCACCATCAGCCAGGAGCCGATGATCCGCGCCGGGATGGCCAGCCACGCGCCGCGGAAGGGCCGCAGCATCAGGCCGGGCACCAGGAGGATCCATAGCGCGCCAATCACGGCGGCAAATGCGAATTCCTTGATCCCGATGCCGAAATCGTCGAGCCCGATGAACAGCGACAGCGAAAATCCGACCACGGCCGCCGCGACCGGCGCTGCAAACCGCCGCACAGAGGGTGGCAGCCACAGCACGAGCCCCGACAGCATCACCGCGATTGGCGCGATCAGGAAGAGTTCGTGGCCGAGCGGGCTCTGCAGGATCGCATGGAAGATCGGGTCAAAGAAAAGCAGCATCGGCGCCATGACGCCGAGGAAGGCGATGACGGTCGCGAGGACGTCTTGCCGCCGCTCCGCCATGCCGATGGTGACGGACAAGCCGAGCATGGCGAGCACCAGATCATAGATCGACAGCGTGAACAGATAGCCGAGCTCGAAGAAGGCAAACTCGTGCGGAATGGCAAGCGACATCGCGACGGTCGACACACCGGCGAGGAAGATCAGGAAGGCAATCCGGAAGGCCGTTGTTCCGACACCGGCGCGCAAACGTGCCGCCATGGCCTCGCCATGGCCGGCGGGGGGCAGCATGGAGCGCTGTTCGTGTCGTGGGCCGGTGGCCGCGCCACCGCTTCCAGGAGCGGCGGCCTTCGCCCGTCCGCCGCTCGCAGGGCTGCGCCCTGTCTTCCTGTGTGACTGTTTCTGTTTCTTCATGCCCGTGATCCGCCCTGCGCGGCAAAGCGCATGTCCCATGCCTATTCCACAGCGGGCTTGATTTGTCACCGCAGCCGGATGCACTCTGTCATTGCAGGGAGAGGTTTCCTCATGTCCATCGTCATGCTGACGGCGGTCACGCGCGTCGAGCGCCGCGCCGCAACGAGCTTTGTCTTCGACACCGTCAACCGCCTCGGCGGCTGGATCGACGATGTGCACATGTATTCGAACCTGATGAACACGATCCGCCTGACCCTGCGCGCCGGCGCCTTTGCCGAGCTGGTCGCGGCGCTGGAAGAGGGCGGCATCATGGTCGATCCCCTGCAAGATCCGGGAGATCTTCGCGATCCCGCCACGGAGTGCATGGCGACGCTTCAGCTGACCTTCATCCATGACGAGCCGGATCTGAAGCGCGAAGTGCCGGCCGTGCCGGGCTAGGAAACACGGCCAGACAGCCTCGCTCCGGGAAAAACTTAAGGACGGCGAGACGACAGGTGTTGCCGCCCGGCTTTCGCTTTGCTAATCAGGCGGCGATTTGCGGCGCAGCCTCGCGCTCCCCGCATCGTGTTGGGGCGTCGCCAAGCGGTAAGGCATCGGTTTTTGGTACCGACATTCCCAGGTTCGAATCCTGGCGCCCCAGCCAACCTTTTCTCCCGAAATCGAGCTTCCCTGAGCGATGAGCGTCAGGCGGCTTGGGTCCCCGGCGGCAGCCTCTCTGCTCAGTCGCGCCAGGGCAGCGTGCCCCTTGGTAGCCATCGGCCGACTGCGGTGGCGAGTGCCGCGAGCATCAGCACCACGAGCGTGGAAAGCACGGCGACGGCGGCGGCGGCGGTCGAGTTGCCCTCGTATTGCAGGGCAAAGACCATGACCCCGATCGTCTCGTTGCCGGACGACCAGAGAAGCGCCGAGAGTGTCAGTTCATTCAGCGCGGTCATCACCACCAGGATCGCCCCGGCTGTTGCCGCCGGCAGCATGCCGGGCAGGAAGATCGACAGGATGCGGCGGATGAGCCCGGCGCCGGCCACCCGGGCGGCCTCGTCCAGCGAGGGGTCGGCGGATTGAGCCGCGGCGGCCACCGGGCGCAGCACCAGCGGCAGGAAACGCGCGAGATAGGCGATGATGAGGATCGTCATGGTGCCGTAGATCGACACCCCGAGCAGCGGCAGGGGTTTCAGGAAAGCGAGGATCATGCCGAGTGCCACGACCGTACCGGGAACGACCCAGGGTGCCTCGATGACGATGTCGAGCAGCCTCAGAACAGGGTTTTTCCGGCGCACGCCCAAGAAGGCGAGGGGAACGGCGACCAGCGCCGAGATCACCGCTGCCACACCGGCGAGCATGAGTGAATTGGCAAAAGCCCGCCGCACGGCTTGGTTGTCCAGGACGGCGCGGAACTGGTCCAGGCTCACGGTGTCGGGCCCGAAGGCAACCCCGATTGCCGGCAGGAGCGCCGTCATGGTGAGCGCCGCAAGCGGCACCAGCGACAGGATGAGAACGACGAGCCAGAGCAGGATCTCTGTCATGGGGGCCCGACGACGCGGCACGAAGGGTGCCCCTGCCGGAAGCGGCACCGCAATGCGGGTCACAACCTGATTGCGTGCGAGAATGGCGAGCGCCGCCATTAGTGCCAGCAGCAGAGCCAGCGTCGCCACCTGGCCGGCGGCGGCCGGGCCAAAGCCGTTGAGCCGCTGATAGATCAGCGTTGTCAGCACCGATATGCGACCGGGAATGCCGAGCAGCGCCGGCACGCCGAAATTGCCGATCGCGGCGGTAAAGGCGATCAGGCTGCCGGCGAGCACCGATGGCATGACGATCGGCAGCACGATGCCGGTTCCGATGCGGCGCGGCGGAATGCCGAGAATGCGGGCGGCCTCGACAAGATCGGCGGGCAGTGCCCGGAGTGCGGCGCGCACGGCGATGAAGACGAGCGGCATGTGCTCGATGCCCATGACGAGCGCGATGCCACCGATCGAATAGAGCGGATTGGTCGAGCCCGGTGCTGGCGCAAGCCCGAGAGGTTTCAGGATCGGCGATTGCGCGCCAAAGAGCTCGATCCAGGCCAGCGCCATCGTCTGCGACGGCACGATCAGCGGCATCAGGATGAGGAAGGTCAGCGCCGCGCGGGTCCGAAGCTTGAGCAGGCTGACGGCGAAGGCGAGCGCCACGCCGAGAAGGGTCGACACCACGACCGAGAACAGCGCGGTCTGCAGCGTGCCGGAGAGCGCTCGAAGCGTCGAGCGACCCGTAAGCGTGGCAAGCATCAGTCCGAGCGGCGCACCGTCTTCGCCGGGCTGGAAGGCGCTGGCAAACAGCCGGGCGAGCGGCCAGAGCGTCGTGACCGCGACATAGAGAACGAGAAGGGAGACGAGCAGATGCTCGCCTCCCGAGACACGCGGCTTGTGCATTCCGGGGTCAGCCGCCGAACAGTTCGGCGAACTTTTCCTTGTTCTCTGTGTCAGCCTTCAGCATGGCGCCGCTGTCGGCGGGCAGGATCTTCAGCGTGGAAAGCGCCGGATAACCTTCCGGCTGGGTGACGCCGGGCAGGATCGGGAAATAGCCCTGGGCGGTTGCCTGTTCCTGGGCGGCCTTCGACAGCTGCCACGCGACAAAGGTCTTGGCAGCCTCGACGGCATCCGAGCCCTTGAGCACCGCGACCGGCTGGGTGATCGAGCTCACGCCTTCCTTCGGGAAGACGAAGTCGACGGGCGAGCCCTTCTTCTTGGCGTTGAGCGCCATGTATTCGATGATGATGCCATAGGCCTTCTCGCCGCGCGCCACGGCTTCGATGACCGTACCATTGCCCTGACCGGCAACGGCGCCGGCCTCGGCGAGCTTCTCGTAATAGGCCCAGCCGAAATCCGGCTGCTGGGTCATGGTGCCGACATGGATGACGGCGGCGCCCGAATAGAGCGGGCTCGGCATGATCAGGCTTTTCGCCGCGTCGGTTGCAAGGAGGTCGTTCCAGCTGGTCGGCGCGGTCTTCACGAGATCGGTGTTGTAGACGATGCCTGTGGTGATCACCTTGGTGCCGAAGAAGGTCTTGTCGGCGTCGATGAAGGCCGGATCAATGCCCTCGACGGGGGCATCGGTGAAGGCGAGCAGGCGGTCGTCGTTCTTCAGCTGGGTCATCGCGACAGTGTCGGCGATCAGGATCACGTCGGCCGGGCTGTTGCCGGCGGCATATTCGGCCTGCAGCTTGGCCATGACTTCGGTGGTGCCGGAGCGGAACAGCTCGACCTTGATCTCCGGATGGTCGACGTTGAAGGCCTCGATGACCTGAGTCATCTGGTCCTGCGGCTGCGAGGTGTAGACGGTGATCGTGTCCTCTGCCTTTGCGGTGAAGGCGAGACCGGCAAGGATCGTGGTGGCGACGAGTGTGCGGATGAACATGGGAACCTCGTTGACAAGGGCGGGATGCCGCGACTGCGTCCCCGGCCCGGACGATGGGGGAGGGCGCCTGCCGAAGCCGGCGGGCGATGCGACCCGCCTAACGCAGGCAGATGACGACAGCACAACGGTTCGATGATCTTCCCGTGACAGTGAAACGCCTGATGCCCCGGGCCCGCCCTGACACCCATTGACGGGTGCGCGGCGAGGTGCGGCGGGCGGCGTCAGGCCGCCGTCTCGACCCGTCGGGTCATGCCGGCTTCGGACGCCGTCTGTCCATCCCCGATCACCCAGCCGCCCGTGAAGCAGAGTTCGATCGGCGTGCCGGGCTTGAGCCGCTCGGAAAGCGGCAGGCTGACGACGTCACCATCGATTTCGGTTGGCATGCAATGGCTTAAGAAGACACCGTTCTGGAAGACCTGGCCGACCAGTTCTGTCTTTAGCTGTCCGCCTTCCGGCACGCGTTTGAGGTCCGAGGCGTGGAATGAGAGCCAGCCATGGCCGACCGGTGCCTGTCCCGGCAGGTCGAGGAGTTGCTGGCCGAGCATGACCCGGTTGCGACCGCCATCGGCCTTCACCACCTTGACCGGCAATGTCCGTCCGCGTCCGATGAAGCGGGCCACCATCGGCGAGGCCGGCCGGCGGTAGAGGTCCTCGGGCGTTCCGATCTGCTGCAGCCGACCCCGGTCCATCACAGCCACATGGGTTGCGACCGCCATGGCCTCGTCCTGGTCGTGGGTGACGAAGACGAAGGTGGCGCCGGTCAGGCTGTGGATGCGGCGGAATTCGGCAAGCATGGCCTCGCGCAGATGGGCGTCGAGATTGGCGAGTGGTTCGTCGAGCAGGATAAGCTTCGGTCGTGTTGCGAGCGAGCGGGCCAGCGCCACCCGCTGACGCTGGCCGCCGGACAGCTCATGCGGGCGCCTGTCGCCGAGGCCGCGCAATCCGACAACCTCCAGTACCTCATCGATCCGCGCTGCCCGTTCCGCCGACGCAAGTCCCGCGACCTTCAGGCCGAATTCGATATTGCCGCGCACACTCATGGTTGGCCACAGCGCATAGGACTGGAACACCATGCCGATCCGGCGCCTTTCGGGTGGCACGAAGGCCGTCCGGCCCGCCACCACCTGCTCATCGAAGCGGATCTCGCCGCCATCGGGAACCTCAAGCCCGGCAATCAGCCTGAGAAGCGTCGTCTTTCCGCAACCGGATGGCCCCAGCAGGGCGAGAAAGGCACCGTCGGCAATGGACAGCGACACCGCATCCAGCACCTGGACGCTCTCGAAGCGTTTCGAAACGGCAGTCAGGGTCAGGCTCGGCAAGGCTCGCGTCTCCCATTCGTGCCTCTGCCTTGCCATCGGCAGATGACGTCAGCATGACCATCGACAGGCAGCGGGCAGGGCGATGCGCCGCCCCGCAACGACGACCGGCGCACCCCGCAGGAAACGGGAGCGCGCCGGGGGCGGCCGGGAGGTGGCCGGGATGCGACTGGAATGCGGTGCGGATCAGAACTCCGCCGAAGCGCCCACCCAGAGGGTACGGCCGATCACCCAGGGCTGTCCATTTTCAGAGGTGGCATTGCCCAGTTCATTGAACAGGTTGACCACCTTGAAATTCAGCGTCATGCCGTGCTCGTCGATCGAGGCGACCTTGTAGGAACCGCTGAGATCGACCGTGAGCACGGCGTCGAAGGCCTTGTCCTCCCAGATCTCGTGCTGGATGCCGTCGATGTCCTCGGTGTCGCCGGTTTCGCTCACACCGTCATAGGCGAAGTTGTAGTTTGCAGTCAGACCCAGCGTGAGCCGTTCGTCGAAGAAGCTGCCGGACAGACCGACCTGGGCGCGCAGGGGAATGTCCATGTTGCCTGTAACCGCGTTGAAGCCGGCCTGCGTATAGGACACACCCTGGTAGGAGATGCGTTCTTCCAAATCGTCTTCGTCGACGAAATAGCTGTCAGCCGAAACATTGCGGTCCGCCCATGTGATCGAGGCGGAAAGGACGGAATTCTCTGCAGGGTTCCAGGTGGCCGTCGGCAACTCCTTGGCGTATTCCGCCGTGAACGAGTCATACGAACCTTTGGCATTGTTTGTCAGGACGTAGGACGTGTTCGTGGGTGTCTGTGAGGAATACTGGTCACGCGAACTGCGGTGCATGTAACGAAAACGCCAATCGCCCTCGGTCAATGGATCGGTGAAGTTGATCGCGGCGGTGAATTCGTCCGTGAACGGGGTCTTCAGGTCCGTAGCGTCGAACGCGTAATAGGTCTGTGTGGGTGTGGTCGTGAAGTTGCCGACGACACCTGTGGAACTCGGTGTCCTTGTATAGTTAATGACCCGTGGTTGCTGATCGCGGATGGCATATGCAAGATTTGCAGCGTCGTAGTACCGGTTATAGCCTCCGGAAATGCTGAACTCTTCGATCGGCGTCACGGTCGCGACGAGGCGCGGTGCAATGTTGAGATTGCCCTGAAAGTCGTCATAGTCGAGGCGGACACCGGGACGGATGTTCAGCCAGTCGAATGTCTGGTCGAGTTCCAGATAGCTGTTGGCCTGCATGATCTGGGCCGTGATATCGTAGGCCTTGTAGACCGCTTTCGACGCGGCAAACTGCTCCGAGTAGCATTCCTCCGTCGTATTGCAGGTGAAGGTTTTGATCCCGTTTCCGTTCTGCCAGAGGTTGGGATTGCTCGAATAGGAGGCGGCGACTCGATAGGTATAGTTCACGTAGTCCTTTGCGCGCCAACGACGTGCCTGGGTATAGCCGAACTCGTAGCCGGTCCGGAACGTACCGTTCCAGACATCGCCGGCCAGATCCTGAGACCAGGTGTAACGCTCCTGTCCCTGACCACGTTCTGAGCCCATGCCGCCCTCGCGGCAGGATGTGCTGGTTGTGGACGTAGGATCGATCCTGCACCAGTCCAGCATCTTGGTGTCGAAGACACGAACACCGGAACGAAAATAGGTCGACTGCCAGTTGCGGACGATATCGTCACCGCCGAGATTGAGCGCATCGGATTTCGACGCGGTGATCTTGCTGGTCAATGAGACATTGGAAAGAGCAACGCCGCCAAGCGAAAAGTCCTCGAAATCATAGGTGTTTTCCAGCTTGCCCGCATAGGTCTGGGTCGCCGTGTCGATCTCGAGGTCCCGATAATTGTCCGACTGGAAGTCCTGATAGTAATCTGTATGGACACCTTCCAGTTTGAATTCGCCGAAATCCGTCTCTGCATTGGCCTGCAGTCGGTAGAACTCGTTCTTGGATTCGGATTGGACGTAGTCGTCGCCGTAGATGTAGTTCTTCGCCTTGTTGGTCCAGGCATCGGTCACGCTGTACTGGCCGGTGACGGCAATATTGTCAGTGATCGGGCTGGAAACTGAGACAGATTTTTTCTTCTTGTAGAATTCCGGCTCGTTTACATCATTCGGATTGAGGCCGTCCTCGGTCGCCAGATTGTATTCCACCAGGTCGTCGCTCTCGTATTCCACCGATGCGGTTGCCCTCAACCTGTCGGTCGCTGGCTCCTTAAGCTTGTATTCGACAACACCACCCTGGAAGGAGCCGTATCGGGCCGATGCGTTGCTGTCGATGACCGTCGCGGAATCGACAAAGTCTGTCGGCACAAACACCGTTTGCGAATGCAGGCCGTAGACACGATCGGCATTATAAGCTGCGTCATCGTCGGAAAGCTCTCCGCGGTTGCTGCTGTCATAGGGTTCCTCTGTCCCCGTAATCGTATTGATCCCGATCCCGTTCAGGATAAAGTTGTTCTCATATTTGCGCCCGCCTGAGATCGAGACTTCCTGCGGTCGCGTGTTGAGGATCGCCTGCCCCTCGACGCCGGCATTGTCGTTGGTGTCATCCTGGTACTGCACGTTCGGCAAGCCACGCAGGAAGCTGTTGGCATCCCCGCTGCTCGTGCGGATCCCGACCTGGGTCGAGTCCATTACCGTCGTCCCCGTATCCCCTGCACTCTCCGTGCCAAGCTTCACGCCGCCGCCGGACGACGAAACGGTGATTTCCTCCAGCACGGTCGTGCCGGCCGCCGCCGCCTCGTCGATCGTGCCTGCGGCCACTAGCGATGCGGTACGGGTGCCGGTGACGCGGATTTCGATGCCGGCGCCGGCGGTCAGGGCGCGCAAGGCGGAAAGCGGATCGGTTTCACCGGCGACAGTGGCCGAGGTGCGGCCCGAGACAAGGGCTGCGGCATAGCCCACCTGCCAGCCCGTCTGCCGGGTAAAGGCCCTGAGGGCTTGATCGAGCGGCTGTGCGGGGATCGAGATCGCCTGTGGCCCGCTTGCCGCGGGGCTTGCCCCGACATCCTGCGCCCGAACCTCGAATGCACCGGCCGAAACCGAAACCAGCGCCGTGGACACCATGAACATGGCAAGCCTGCGCTTGCCGAGAGATACTCTACGCTCTGCCATTTTATTCCCGGGCCGGAAGCCCTTGTCACCCTGTTGTCACCCCGCCGCCGCGCATCATGCGCGTCGGCTCTGATGGGGATGACGTGTCAGCCCGGCCGGTCTCACAAAAAAAACTTGATAAGTTAGCGAATGAATAAAATGCCACCCGGCAAGCGCTCGATGCGTGCCCCTGCTGCGGTTGCCACGCTGTCGATGGCTGCGTCCGCCTCGGTGATGCGGAAACTGCCGCTGACGGGCGTGTCGAGGGCCGCTCCCGGCAGCGTCATGATGGTGAGATCCGTGTGGCGACCGATCTCGTCCAGCGCCGTGCGAAGCGGCACGGCCGAAAGCTCGATCCAGCCCTCGCGCCAGGCGAGCCGGCTGTCGCCATCGTCCTGCACCAGAAATGCGATCCGCGCCCGATCGACGCTTGCCGTCTGGCCCGGCATCATCGCGACCGGTGCCGAGGTCGTCCCGTCCTGCGTCAGCGTCACGCGCCCGCTGTCCAGATGCACCACGTCCGCATCCGCGCCACGCGCCACATCGAAGGCAGTCCCGGTCACCCGCACCGTGCCGAAGCCGCCGGTCACGGTGAAGGGCCGGGTCGCGTCATGTGCCACCTCGAAATAGGCCTCGCCCCTAAGAAGCTGCACGGCCCTTCGGCCATCGTCGAAGTCCAGGTTCACCGCCGTCTGGCTGTTCATCTGCATCCGTGATCCATCGGGCAGGTCGATGGTGGTGATCTCGCCGGCGCCCGTGCGATGATCGGCCCGCAAGCGGAGCAGCCAGTCGCCGCCGAGCAGCGGCACGACGATGGCGGCAGCCAGCGAAGCGGCAAGCGCGAGCGGCAGGAAACCGAAGCGGCGGGTGGCAGCAGGCGGGCGGTGGGTGGCCGCCGCAGCAGGTTCCGATGCCGCCGCCGTCTGTGCTGTCGCAACGGTCAGTGCCGGACAGTCGTAGAGCGCCAGAACCCGCGACAGCGCCGCGCCCCGGTCCATCCCTTCGGCCAGCCACGCATCGAGCGCGGCGCGGTCCTCCTCCTTCGCCTGCAGCTTCAACACCCATTCGAGCGCCTGGTCGGTCACGGGATCTGGATGCCGGAAGCGTGGCTCGTTCTCGTCGTCAGTCAGTGCGCGCATGCCGGCCTTCCGCTGAAATGGAGCATGATGATAAATGACGTTTCAAATCGGTTCTCCTCCCAAAAATTGCAGTTTTATTCCTCCACACGCAGTTCATCGGTCCATCTTCTCCCGGATTTCCAGGAGCACGGCCATGGCCATCTTCATGTCGTTGAACACGGTGTTGGGCGAGACCCCGAGTCGTTTCGCGATCTCCGGATAGGCGAGCCCCTCCAGCCGGCTGAGGCACCAGGCCGAGCGGGCCCGCGGCGGCAGCGTCAGCAGCGCCCGATTGAAAGCCTTGACCATGTCGCGCTGGATCGCCTGATCCTCGATGCTCGGTTGCGGATCGGCAACCACCACGGCATCGGCTGCCGCCAGATCGCGCTCTTCGTGCAGCGATCGCACCTTGCGACGGCGCAGGTGGTCGAGTGCGAGATTGCGCGCCGTCTGCCAGAGAAAGGCTTCGAGATTGCCGGGCGTTGCCTGATCGAGCGCCCGCCGCGCCCGCAGATAGGCGTCATGCGTCAACTCCTCGGCCTCGGCCGCATCGTGCACGATGCGCAGGATCGCCCGATAGAGCGATTGCCGCATTCGCAGGAACACGTCGTCCAGTCTTTGTACGTCGATGTTCATCGGGTGGCGGACCTGCAGGCAAGAAGGCGGCTGTCCGGTCTCGTTCAAATCCGGACAATGCGGGTCATGTATTAGCCTGCCTGCAGCATGATGCAAGGGGCAAGATCGGCGGATCTGCCCCTCTCTGGCAACGGAATGTGCGATAATCCCTTGTCAGTCCCGGGAAATGGAACCCTGTCGCACCCAGGTACGACCATAGGGACCGCGATTGACCGAGGCTCCGCTGCAGGTTCCCTCGGAGCAATGAACCGCGGCGGCGCGGCCCGGACGGATGACAGCTGCGCCGCAACCGGCATCATTGCAGCCCCCGACGGCAACGCCGGGACGCGGCGGATAGGGGCGAGGTGCCGCATAGACATTCCACTGGCCGTACCAGGGACGGGCGACATAGTAGGTGTTCCAGTAGGACTGGCTGAACGTCACGACCGTGATGCCCACCGTCGGGGCGATGGCCGGGGTCACGACGACAGGTGCGCCCTGGTAGAAGACCTGAATGTAGCCCGCCGAGACCCAGCCCCGCTCTCGACCCCAGGAAACGTCACACCATGTGGTGTTTGCGGTGCAGCCATAGACGGTCAGCGACGCATGCGGTGGCAGGCCGACGACAACCGGATATCCGGTGCTTGGCCCCGCCCGCATGTTGACGCTGGTCTTCGAGATGGCAGCCATGGCCGCCGAAGCCTCGCCGGGCAGGATTGCCATAACCATGGCTGCCAGCCCCGCCAGAAGGCCGAGGACCGGCTGTTTGAAGTACTGCATCATAAATCTCCTAATGAAATCCAAGGATAAAATTCCAACGCCTGCCGGTGATCAGCGCGTGGCCGTGAAATCGCGCGTGATGAAACCGCCATTCGGGCCGGTCGTTGTCGTCGAGCCGGTGCAAATCCCGTACGCGCAGGACGCACTGCCCTGCCGGGTCACGCTTCGGCCCTGGGGGCCGGTTCGTGTGATCTGGCGCGCACAGCTTTGGCCGGCGCAGGTGCCGCTGGCATGGATCGAGACCTGACCGGCTCTCCCGTGGATCTGGCCATCCCGGGTCCAGGCGCCGGCTTCCGGTGCCGTCATCGCGAACATCGGCAGGGCCAGCGTCGCCAATCTGAGAATATTGACCATCGAGCATCTCCGCATGGTTCAAGATTTGCGACCGGCTGCCCCGATCGCTGCGACAGATGTAAGCGCCTGACGTGAACCGCGTTCGAACGGCATGTGTCGTTTTGTTTCAATTTGTAAACGGCATGCAAGCGATTGTAAAAATTGAGAAGATGCTTGCATTTGCCGACCGCGCCCACAAAAATGGCGGGCATGGACATGCCCCGGTCATCGATCCTGATTGTTGAAGACGATAGCGAGATCCGCACACTTCTGGCGGAGCTTCTCGGTGCGGAGGGCTTTGCCGTCGCCGAAGCGGGCAATGGCCGCCAGATGGATGACATGCTGGCCAGATCCCGCGCTGACCTCATCATCCTGGACGTCATGCTGCCAGGCGAGGACGGCTTTTCAATCTGCCGCAGATTGCGGGCGGGCGACACCGTTCCCATCCTGATGCTGACGGCGAAGGGCAATGAAATCGATCGCGTCGTCGGGCTTGAAATGGGGGCAGACGACTACCTCGTCAAACCGTTCAGCCCCCGCGAACTGATCGCTCGCGTCAGGGCGCTGCTACGCCGCGCCAATATGCGAAGCCCTGCCGTCATCGATCCGCCACGACGACTGGCCTTCGGCAACTTCATTGCCGATCTCGATGCACGCCAGCTCGTGGATGCGAATGGTGTACCGCTGGTCCTGACCAATGCGGAGTTCGATCTTCTGGCCTGTTTTCTCAACCGACCCCGGCGAGTTTTGACACGCGACCAGATACTCGACTGGATTCACGGTCGTTCCGCCGATCCGTTTGATCGCACCGTTGACGTGCTGATCTCGCGGCTGCGGCGGAAATTCGAAATGGCAAGCCCGGGTTCCAGGCTCATCAACACGGTGCGAAACGGGGGCTATCTGTTCACCGGTGTCGTGCAGCAGTTGCCCTGATGGTTTCGCTCACGCCTGCCCGGCGCCTGATAGCAATCGTCCTCGTGCTGCTGCTGATCCTCTGGCTGCTGATGGTCATGGGCGCCTATCTTGGCAAGAACTGGGAGGAGGAGAGCTTTCGCCCTTCGCCCGAACGCCTGGCCGCCATTGTCGAGGCGGTGGAACTTGCCCGTCCCGAGCAGCGTCCGACGCTATTGTCCGCCCTTAATGCACCAGTCCTGTCCCTTTCGGTCGTCTCGCCCACAGACCAGCCACCGGCAGGCGAGGCGGTGAGGGCCGTCGACGAGCAGCTGATAGACCGATATCGGGATGCCCTTGGTGGAGGACGGTCGCTCGTAGCCGCCATCTATAAGGTGCCGGCATCCAGCGGCGACATGCCGCGTATCGCCTGGCGTGACAAGACAATGCTGGAATTCCGGATCGGCATGCGAACGGGCGAAATACTTGTTGTCAGGAACACATCGCCGGTGCTCGTCACTGCGTTTGGCCTGCCGATCGGCCTGACCGCCGGCCTGACGGGAACGCTTGCGGCACTCATGGCACTGCTGGCGCTCTACCGCGAGATCAAGCCTCTGGGCGAACTGGCGCGTGCCGTCGACCGCATCGACCTGAATGGCGGAACGATTGCGCTTCCCGATACCCGACGGCAAAGCGCAGAGATCAAGGCGCTGGTCGTCGCCTTCGATCAGTTGCAGCAAAGGCTGTCTCAGCTGTTGCGGTCCCGGATGACGATGATCGCCGGGATTTCTCATGATGTCCGCACCTTCGCCACGCGCCTGCGGCTTCGCGTCGATGCGATTGCGGATGAGGCAAAGCGGGAGAGGGCGGTCAGTGACATTTCCGACATGATCAGAATGCTCGACGATGCGCTGCTCGCAGCCCAGGTCGGAGCGGGAGATCTGCCGCAGGAACTCGTCGATCTCTCCGTTCTCGCCCGCGAAGAAAGCAATGACCGGCGGCTGATTGGCCTCTCCGTCAGCTTCACGGATCAAACTGGAGCGCGTCAGCCCCTGGTCCTGGCAGACCCGCTTTCCATGCGGCGGGTGATCGGCAACCTGATCGACAATGCGGTGAAATACGGACAGAGGGCGCGCGTCTCGGTCTCGGTGGACCAGGGTTCTGCGGTGCTTTGCGTCGAGGATGACGGGCCGGGTATCTCTCCCGATCAGGCCGTTCTTTTCACCGAGCCTTTCGTACGCGGCGAAGGCTCGCGCAGCCGCGACACGGGCGGAGCCGGGCTTGGCCTCGCCATCGCCAAGAGCCTGATCCAGGCCCATGGCGGAACCCTGCAATTCGGGATGGCGCCGCAGGGCGGCGCCAGAATTACGGTGCAGATCCCGATCTACGAAATCTAGCCGCCTGCCCGCTATTGCGAGCCGGTCCACCCCGTCGCTGGGCCTATTGCACGTCGACTGCGGTGGCGAGCGGCATTTTCGTCAGGATGGCCAGATTGTCTGTCTGGAAGATGTGGCGCGCATGCGCCTCCAGCCTTTGCGTCGTGATCCTGTCGCCCAGGCCCAGCATGCGCCGGAGATAGCCGGCGTCGCCATAGCGCCGGTAGCTGAGTGCCAGCCGGCGCAGCCAGGTGTTGGGATCGGTGAGCCGGCTGTCTTCGGCAAAGGCGATGTCGGCCCGGATCTTGGCGACATCCGCCTGCCGGGCGATCTCGGGCATGCGGTTCAACACGGCAAGCGCGGCCTGTGTCAGCTCCTCCGTCCGGTCCGGGGCGCAGTAGAAGGCAAGCATGCCGAGAACGCGATCCTGCTCGGGGTCCACCTCCAGCTCGAATTCGAGGCTGTAGATACCGCCGAGTTCGTTGCGCAGAGTCTTCTTAAGGCTCTGTTGCGCGATCGGCGTCAGCGTCGAGATGACGAAGCTCGCCTCCGGCGTCCAGTCGAGCCCGGCATGCAGGGACATCTCCACCCGCGCCCGGTCATCGGAGAAGACCTCGACCCTGGCTTCATGCCGCCCGGGCCGTTGCAGCGCCACATCCGCCGTCAGCGATGCGGTCCGCGGGACGGCGCCGATCACTGCCGCAAAGCTGTCGCGGATGTCAGGGTCGGGCTGGGGGCCGACCGCATACCAGGTTACCGGCTGCTCGAAATGGGCACGCGCGATCCGGCTCAGTTCGTCCGGCGTCAACCGTGTCAGCGCCTGCAGGTCGTCGGCGACCTCGGGCGTGCCATAGAGCAATTCCGCACGCCGTGCGGCCACCGGATCCGGACGCTCGCCGGCCATCTGCGCCCGCAGGGCATCGACCGCCTCTGTCCGCACGCCACCGAAGGCGATCATGGCAGCATAGGTTTCGAGCCGCTCTGGGAGAGCTGCGGGATCGGCGGCGATGCCGGCGTCGAGATGCTCTGCTTTGAGTGCGATGCTCCAGTGCGGCGACTGCTCCGCCGCCCAGAGATCGTTTTCCGTCTGGCTCCAGAAGGCAAAGCCGCTCTGGGTGAAGAGTTGCAGCGCCGCCTGTGAGGCTGGACTGCCGAAACCTGTGTTTTGGAAACCGGGATGCGACTGCCCGGAGAGGTAGACCTTGCCATCTGGCGTGTCACGCACCAGCCACACGACCGTGTCGCCGTTCGACAGCCGCCATTCGATGACGTCAGGATCGGTGGCGCGGCTTTCGGCTGTGATGCGCCCTGACCTGTCGACCTTGCGGTCGGCGGGCCAGATGGGCGCCTGCGCCTCGATCTCCGGTTCGAGCTTCGACAGCTTTCGCGGCGGAAGCTCCGCCATGGCCGTCCAGCGCGCCCGTTCCGCCTCCACCGAGGCCACGCTCGGCAGCGTCACCGCAACGCCGCCCGGCGCCTGGTAGAACAGCACCCGGTCGTCGGTATCCAGCATCTCCCGCAGACGGGCATTCAGCCCCTCGAAGGTGATGCGGTCAAGGAGGGCGATGGTGCGCGCCGTGCGGGTTGCGGGATCATCGACAACCGAGCCGGTGAGAACCGCCGAGGCGATACGGTCTTCCCATTCGGCATAGGTGCGATGTTCGGCCGCTTCCCGGTTGTTGTCGTTGACCGTCCGGGCGCGTTTCATCAGCGCCTCGAAGCCCGCGCGCGACAGCCCCTCGCGCTTGAGGCGCTCGACGGTTTCCAGAAGCACGGAGGTCGCGGCGGCATGGTTCCCTGTGCGGGCGTTGAAGGCAAGGATCAGCCGTTCCTCGGTCGTTTCCTGGGCGGCAAAGCCAAGGTTTTCGGTGACGGCTGCGTGATACGGCGCCTCTTCCTGCACCGCGTCGCGGATCAGCCTCGTCAGAAAATACTGCTGCAGATAGGCCAGCTGACCGGCCTCCGTCAGCCGGTTCGGCATCGGCAACCGGAACGCATAGGTGGCCTGCGAGCTTGATCCCTGCTCATCCTGCACCCGGTGGATGCTGAGCCCCTGCTTCAGCGGCAGGATACGGTAATCGCGCTCCGGTGCGGCAAGCCTCGGTGCCGGGGCGAAAGCCTGCTCCAGAGCCTGCCGTGCGGTCTCTTTGTCGACGCGGCCCGAGACGATCAGCGTCATGTTCGAGGCGCGGTAGAAGCTCTGGTAGAAGCTGCGGATCTCCTCGATCGAGGTGCGCGATATGCCGGCATGGGTGCCGATTGTCGGGCGGTCGACATAGCGCGATCCCGTGCGCAGGGCGGCTTTCTTCAGACGGCTGACCCTATCGGCGACGCTGACCGTCTGGCGCAGCTCTTCCAGGATGACGAAGCGTTCCTTCTCCCAGTCCTCCGCCTCAAGCGCCGGCTTCATCACCAGATCGGCCATGAACTGCAGTGAACCCGCAAGATCGAGCGCGTCGTTCGGGCGTGTGCGCAGCATGAACTGCGTCTCCGCCTCCCGCGTCACCGCGTTGATCTGAACCCCGGTCCGCCAGCCCAGCGCCTCGATCTCCTCATGCATGGAGCGTCCACGTGCTGCATTCGTCTGGAACACCATGTGTTCGAGGATATGCGCGATCCCGCTCGGCACCGGCTCGTCGACCGAGCCGGCATGCACGATCAGGCGGATGTTGAAAGGATCGGTGTCCTTGCCGCTGTCATGGAGGAAATAGCGCAGCCCATTGTCCAGCTGCCCTGTCGCGATGCGCGGGTCCCAGCCGGGTTGGGCCGCTGCCGATGGCGACGATAGGCAGAGCAGCGTTAAAACGGCGATCAGCAAGAGGCGCATGTGGAATTCCATCGGCAGACGTCGCAGCCACGAGCAGCGGGCGCAACTGGCGACACTCATTCATCAAAAGATGAACGCCAGTATCAACTATAGCGGATGTTCACAAGCAGCGGGGACCACCATCCCCATGCCATGATTGCCGGGGTCAGCAATTCATCGCTGCGCATATTGCAGCGCGAGCCGCATGCCGCCCGTCTCCACCACCGGAACGGCGAACCCGTAGATCGCCTCCAGCACGTCCGAGCGCATGATGGAATAAGGCGCGCCATCGGCTTCAATGCGACCGTTTTTCATCGCAATGATCCGGTCGGCGCTGGCCGAGGCGTGGTTGATGTCGTGCAGCACGATGACGATGGTGCGGCCGGTCTCGTCGGTCAGCCGGCGCAGTTCCAGCATCAACTGGCGGGCGTGATACATGTCGAGATTGTTCAGGGGTTCGTCGAGCAGGATGTAATCCGTGGCTTGAGCATAGGTCATCGCCACCATCACCCGCTGCCGCTGGCCGCCCGACAGCCGGTCGAGCGAGCGGTTGGCGAGGCCTTCGAGTTCGAAGCGGGCGAGTGCCTCCTCGACCATCGCCTTATCCTCCGCCGTCATCCGCCCGCCGCTATGCGGAAAGCGGCCGAAGCCGACCATTTCGCGCACGGTGACACGCGGTGGCGGACCAGAGTCTTGCCGCAGAATCGCAAGCTTCTTGGCGAGCACCTTGCCGGGTGTCGCGCCGACCGGAAG
>CALSAF010000034.1:0-33539 GCA_943372805.1 Rhizobium sp. Q54 | reverse complement strand
AAGTCCTCGACAAGGTGCGCGCGATGGAAGACGTGGCGAAGCAGGCCGGCAAGCCGCTCGCCCAGTTCGCAATGCAGTTCCCGTTGCACCATCCGGCGGTCGCCTCCGTCATCATCGGCACGGCAAAGCCGGAAAGCCTCCATCGCAACATGGCGCTGACGACTGAGGAACTGCCGGCCTCTGCCTTCGCACCCTTCGAGGCGCACACACTCGTTGCACCGCCGCTCGGCGATGCGCCTGTCCGGGAATAGGAGCTGACCATGCTGAAAGGCATCCATCCCCTGCTAGGACCCGACCTTCTGCACGCCATCGCCACCATGGGCCACGGCGACGAGATCGTGATTGCCGACGGCAATTTCCCGGCCTCGACCATGGGTCCGCCGGTCATCCGCGCCGATGGCGTCGGCGCCGTCGAAATCCTGGAGGCGATCCTGGCGCATATGCCGCTCGACCAGTTCGTCGACGATGCGGCCTGGCGGATGCAGGTCGTCGGCGACCCGCATGCGGTCCCGGAAATCTGCGCGGAGTTCCAGGCCATGATCACCGGGCTTGCGGGTGACTTCCAGCTCGAAAGCCTTGAGCGTTTTGCCTTTTACGAGCGGGCGCAGACGGCGGCCTATATCGTCGCGACCACGGAATTGCGGATTTACGGCAACGTCATCCTGAAGAAGGGCGTCGTTTATCCGGAAGAGGTTCACCGGGTCTGAAAAGGTCCGGAATGCCCTGAAAACAAGGGCGAAAGGGGTTTGGAGAAGACCGCTTTTGTCCGCTTGCAATCTCCAGGATGCTGGAGTAGCGTGCCTCGATAAAATGTTTTTTATCGATAAAGATCGTACTGGTTGCGTTCTGCGGGCCGATCTAACCGGAGGAACAGGACGCGTTGAGAGGAGAACCCACAATGACAATTCTGAAGAGCATGACTCGCCGCGCCCTCATGGGGATCGCAGGCGCTGCAATGATGACGTCGATGATGCCGACCGCTTCCTTCGCCCAGGACGTGACCATTCCGATCATCGTCAAGGACACCACGTCCTTCTACTGGCAGATCGTGCTCGCCGGCGCCCGCCAGGCCGGCAAGGACCTCGGCGTGAACGTGCCGGAGCTGGGCGCTCAGTCCGAGTCCGACATCAACGGCCAGATCAGCATTCTTGAGAACGCCGTCGCCGGCAAGCCGGCCGCCGTCGTCATCTCGCCGACCGAGTTCAAGGCACTCGGCAAGCCGATCGATGAAGCCGCCAAGTCCGTTCCGATCATCGGCATCGACTCCGGCGCCGATTCCAAGGCCTTCACCTCGTTCCTGACCACCGACAACGTTCAGGGCGGCCGTATCGCCGCTGACGGTCTCGTTGCCGCCATCAAGGAAGCAACCGGCAAGGAAGAAGGCGAAGTCGCCATCATCACCAGCCTTCCGGGCGTCGGCTCGCTCGACCAGCGCCGCGAAGGCTTCCTGGACCAGCTGAAGACCAAGTATCCGGGCATCACGGTCACCGTCGACAAGTTTGCTGACGGCCAGGCCACCACCGGCCTCAACATCATGACCGACCTGATCACCGCCAACCCGAACCTCGTCGGCGTCTTCGCATCCAACCTGATCATGGCACAGGGCGTTGGCCAGGCGATTGCCGAAAACAAGCTCGGCGACAAGATCAAGGTCATCGGCTTCGACTCGGATGAAAAGACCGTCGGCTTCCTGAAGGAAGGTGTTCTCGCCGGCCTCGTCGTCCAGGATCCGTATCGCATGGGTTATGACGGCGTGAAGACCGCGCTTGCCGTTTCCAAGGGCGAGAAAGTCGAAACCTTCGTCGACACCGGTGCAAACCTGGTGACCAAGGCCAACATGGCAGACCCGAAGATCGATGCCCTTCTGAACCCGAAGGTCAACTGATCGAGACTTCGGCACGCGCGGCATCCGTCGCGCGTGCCGGATCGGAAACGGCGGACGCGGGAGGCGTCGGCCGCTTTCGCTGTGATTTGGGAGGAATGACATGACTTCGCTGCACGATGTGAGCCACCGGCATGACGACCAGCCGGAACTGCTGGAAACAGATCGCATCCCGCCGGGAACGCCGATCCTCGAGCTCGTCGGCCTGCAGAAGAAGTATGGCGCCGTCGAGGCCCTGAAGCCCGCGACCGTCACATTCCTCGCCGGTGAAATCCACGCCATCGTCGGCGAAAACGGCGCCGGCAAATCCACCCTCATCAAGCTTCTGACCGGGGTCATTCCGCGCACCTCGGGCGAAATCCGCTGGTGCGGCAAACCGGTTGCGCTCGCCACGCCGAACGAGGCGATCCAGCGCGGCATCAATGCGGTGCACCAGGAAGTAGTGCTCTGCCCGCATCTCTCCGTCGCTGCCAACATGTTCCTTGGCGACGAGATGTCCTCGGGCGGCATCATGCGCCAGCGCGCCATGACACAAGCCGCGCAAAACGTCCTTGACGACCTCGGCTTCAACCTGCCCGCCGGCGAAATCCTCGGTAACCTGACGATCGGCCAGCAGCAGCTGGTGGCCACCGCCCGGGCCGCGATGCGTGGCATCCGCTTCCTCATCTTCGACGAGCCGACCGCCTATCTCACGCGTCAGGAATCCGCCCAGCTCTTCCGCCTCATCCGCCGCCTGCAGTCGGAAGGCGTGACGATCGTCTATATCAGCCATCGCATGGAAGAAGTCTTCGAACTGGCAGACCGCGTCTCGGTCCTGCGCGACGGCACCCATGTCGGCACCCGCCTGATCGGCGAGACCAATGACGCCGAACTCATCTCGCTGATGATCAACCGTTCGATCGAGCAGATCTACCACAAGGAAAAGCTGCCGATCGGCACGACCATCCTCGAGACGAAAGGCCTGTCCGGCTCGGGCTTCTCGGATGTCTCGCTTTCGGTCCGCTCGGGCGAGATCGTCGGTCTCTATGGCCTGATCGGCGCCGGTCGCAGCGAATTCGCCCTCGGCCTCTACGGTCGCCACAAATGCAGCGCAGGCGAGGTCTTCTGGGACGGCAAGAAGGTCGTCATCGATACCGAGCGCAAGGCCATGGACCTCGGCATCGCGCTCGCTCCCGAAAGCCGGCGCGACCAGGGCCTCTGCCTGAACCTCCCGATCGGCCTCAACATCAACCTGCCGGTGTTCGGCCGCCTGAGCCGGGGCCTGACGATCAGCCCGAAGCTGGAAGCCGGAAACGCCGACAAGCAGATCAACGATCTGAAGATCAAGACGCCGACCCGTGCCGTGCTGGCCTCCGCCATGTCCGGCGGCAACCAGCAGAAGATCGTCATCGGCAAGTGGCTGAGCCATGGCGCGCGCCTCTTCATCTTCGACGAACCGACCGTCGGCGTCGATGTCGGCACGAAGGCGGAAATCTACCGCCTCTTTGCCGAGCTCTTGAAGCAGGGCGCCGGCATCATCCTGATCTCGTCCTATCTGCCCGAGGTCTACGAACTGTCGGACCGGCTGCATGTCTTCCGCCAGGGCAGGCTGGTGGCGAGCCACGATTACCGGACGGCCTCGCATGAGGATGTGCTGACCGAGGCGATCGGCGTCTGAGACACGATGCCCTCAAAAACAAACGACATGAAAAGACGACTGGGAGGACACCAATGAGCACCGACACCACCGAGACCAAGGTCGCGCCGAAGAGGGGCATGAGCATCCTCTTCAGCCTCACGCTGCTCGGTCTCCTGCTCTTCCTCTGGCTGCTGCTTGGTTTCGCCACCAACAGCTTCTGGACGCCCAACAACATCAGCAACCTGCTGCGTCAGGGCTCGATGACGGCAATCCTCGCGGTTGGCCAGACCTTCGTCATCATCACCGCCGGCATCGATCTTTCGGTCGGCGCCGTGGTCGGCTTTGCCAGCGTCATCATCGCCTGGCTGCTGGCTGCGGGCCTGCCCGTCTGGCTCGCGATCATCCTCACCCTCCTGATGGGTGTCGCAATCGGCATGTTCCACGGCTTCGGCATCGTCCGCATGGGCCTGCCGCCCTTCATCATCACGCTCGCGACACTCACCTCGCTGCGCGGCATCGGCCTCCTGATCACCAACGGCTCGACGATCTCGATCTCCAACGAGGCCTTCACCAACTTCGCCCGTGCCGACTTCCTCGGGGTACCGAGCCTGTTCTGGATGGTCATCGTGGTCGCGGTGCCGGCCTATGTCTTCCTGCACCTGAGCCGCTGGGGCCGCTATCTTTTCGCGGTCGGCTCCAACAGCGAGGCGGCACGCCTGTCTGGCGTCAACGTCAACCGCACGATCTACATGGCCTATGTCCTGTCTTCAACCTGTGCGGCCTTCGTCGGCATCCTGCTTGCCTCGCGCATCGGGATCGGCAACGCCACCCAGGCGGAAGGCTGGGAACTGCAGGCAATCGCCTCCTCGGTCATCGGCGGCACCAGCCTCTTCGGCGCCGTCGGCTCAGTCCAGGGCCCGCTGCTCGGCGCCTTCATTCTGGCGACAATCAACAACGGCGCCAACCTGATGAACGTGAACTCCTTCTGGCAGCGCATCATCACCGGCGCCCTGATCATCCTGATCGTCTATTTCGACCAGCTGCGCCGCCGCCGCAGCCGCTGAGAATTTCCCAAGGTGGGGGTGCCGCGAATGGCATCCCCTTTTTTTTAAAGAAACCTTGCCGGGCAGCCGAAAGGAATAAGCATGAAGGCCGCATTGTGTGTTGAACCGGGCCGGTTGGACATCGTCGAGCGCGATCCCGCACCCCGCCCGAAACGGGGTGAAGCTCGGATTTCTATCAACCATGTCGGGATCTGCGGGACGGATTACCATATCTTCGAAGGCAAGCACCCCTTCCTCGAATATCCCCGCGTCATGGGCCACGAGATCTCGGCAGTTGTCCGCGAAGCCGGCGAAGGCGTTGACTTCGCCGTCGGCATGAAGGTGATCGTCAATCCCTATATCGCCTGCGGCACCTGCATCGCCTGCCGCAAGGACAAGCCCAATTGCTGCACCAATATCCGCGTGCTGGGCGTGCATACCGATGGCGCCATGTGCGAGGAAATCACCGTTCCCGCAGGCAATCTCTATCCGGCAGATGATCTTTCGCCGGAAGCGGCGGCCACAGTCGAATTCCTGGCGATCGGCGCCCATGCCGTTCGTCGCTCCATGGCATCTTCGGGTTCAAGGACACTGGTGATCGGCGCCGGCCCCATCGGCCTCGGCACGGCGATTTTCGCGCGGATCGCTGGCCACGAGGTCACCCTGCTCGACACCAGTCCGGAACGGCTCTCCATGGCAGCGGACCGCCTCGGTTTCACCTCGGGCCTGCTTGCCGATGATCGCCTGGACACAGCGGTCGCCGAATTGACCGGTGGCGACGGCTTCGACGTGGTCTTCGATGCCACAGGCTACCGTGCCTCGATGGAACGCGCCTTCCGCTTCGTCGCCCATGGCGGCGCTCTCGTCCTGGTCAGCGTCGTGAAGGAGGACATCACCTTCTCCGATCCGGAATTCCACAAGCGCGAGATGATGCTGATCGGCAGCCGCAACGCCACCCGTGTCGATTTCGACCATGTGCGCCAGTCGATTGCGGACGGTCTGGTGCCGATCGACCAGCTGATCACCCATCGCACGACGCTAGACGATCTGGCGGAAGACCTGCCGCGCTGGGCGCGCGAAAAGTCCGGCCTGATCAAGGCCCTCATCCGGATCGGCTGAGAACCCCGAAACGCCAAAGGCCCGAAGCTCTGCCTCGGGCCTTCTCAAGTGGATGTCCTGATCTCAGGCCTTCTGCAGGAAGGCCGCAATCGCATCGACCTCGCCTTGCGAGACCTCATGCCCGCCCTGATGCAGGAAGGTCTCGACCGATACCCCCTGCGCTTCGAAATAGGAGATCAGACGCTCGGTGAGCGGCAGCGGGCAGATCGGGTCGCGCTGTCCGGCCGTGACCAGTGCGGAAAGCGATCCCAGCCCCGGCTGCGCCGGCGGGTCGAAGGGGATCAGCGGATGCATCAGCACAACGCGGTCAAAGAGATCGGGCGCTTCGAACAGGACGGAAGCAAGGATATTTGCACCGTTCGAATAGCCGAGCCCATAGATCGGGCGATCCGGGTTCTGCGCCTTGTGAGCCCGGATGAATGCCGCCATCTTCGCCGTCCTCTCGGCGAGATCGGCCATGTCGTAAACGCCTTCGCCGGTGCGCTTGAAGAAGCGGGCCGCCCCGTATTCCGAAACATCTCCGCGCGGCGAGACGATTCCCGCCTCGGGCAAAACCTGTCTCACAAGACCCGGAAACTGATGTTCGTCTCCACCGGTCCCATGAAAGGTGAAGACCAGCGGCGCGGCGCCCTGTGGTGCCTGATGGTGATGGATGTAGCTGTCGATTGCCATGATGCTTTCCTCCGCAACAGGAACGGCGCCTGCCAGTTCAGGCCCGTCCTTACTGTGCGTTCAGTCCTGGATCGGGGTCAGATGGGCTTCGATCTGCGAGCGATACTGCTGGTAACGGGTCGGCAGCTTCAGCGCCTCGCCGAGATGTGCAGTGTCTTCATCGCGGTTGAAGCCCGGTTCGTTCGTGGCGATCTCGAACAGCACGCCACCCGGCGTGCGGAAATAGATCGCCCAGAAGTAATCGCGGTCGATAACCGGTGTAACCTGATACCCCGTATCGAGCAGCGCCTTGCGCACTTCGAGCTGGGCGGCCCGGTCTTCGACGGCAAAGGCCACATGGTGGACCGATCCGGCACCCTGCTGCGCATGCGATGCACCGGGCAGGACTTCGAGATCGATATAATCGGCGCCATTGCCGCCGGGGACTGCGTAGCGCACGAAGTCACCCTGTTTGTCGACCGGCTGGTAACCCATGAACTTCAGGAGTTCACCCGTGGCACCTTCGTCGCGCAGCCGCATGGTCACGCCCCGGAAGCCATGAATGCCTTCGGAGACACCGACCGGACCACCGGCAAACGGCACGCGGCTGTCGCCATCGACTTCGGCAAGGGCAAAGCCATCGCCATCGGGACCGGCGAAACGCAGGCGATCTTCACCGAAGAGCGCATAGGAGCCAAGCTCCTTCGCACCTTCCTTCGACAGGCGCTCCTGCCAGAAGCCGAGCGTGCCCTTCGGCACGGAGAACACGGTTTCCGACACTTCACCGACGCCGCGACCGCCCTTGCCCATATTGGCGAAGGGGAAATAGGTCATGACCGAACCGGCATTGCCGACTTCGTCGCCATAGTAGAGGTGATAGACATCGGGAGCGTCGAAATTGACGGTCTTCTTGACGCGGCGCAGGCCGAGCGTCTTGGTGAAGAAGTCGTTGTTTTCCTGGGCATCCGCGGCCATCGAGGTAACGTGATGCAGGCCTTTGATCTGGGTAAGCATTGCTCTGATCCTTTCCCGGCAGTCGCGCCGGTCCTGTTCTGTTGAACGGAATATGGGCCATGGCTTTTCTGTTGTGAACAGTTGTAATATTGCAGATATTATTTCACTGGGAGCAACAATCCGATGGGCGAGCTTGAAGCGATCAGAACCTTTCTGACGGTCGCGGACCAGAGCAGCTTCACCGCCGCCGCCCGCCTGCTCGGCATGACACCCGCCTCGGTCACGCGCACGATCTCTAGCTTGGAGGAACAGCTCGGCGTCCAGCTTTTGCTGCGCACCACGCGCAAGGTATCGCTGACCTCGGCGGGTGCCGCCTATGCCGCTCGTGTCGCCCCGCTGGTCGAGGGCCTTGCCCGCGCGACGGAAGAAACACGCGACCTGCAGAAGGTCACCGCCGGCTCGATAAGGGTCGCGGCCCCCATGTCGCTCGGTATGAAGGTGTTGCCGACCGTGCTGTCCCAGTTTTCGATCATCCACCCGAAGACCCGCGTTGCAATCGAACTCTCCGATCGCTTCGTCGACATCGTCCAGGAAAACTACGACCTCGCGATCCGCATCTCGGGCCCGCCGACAGACAAATCGACGATCTGGCGCAAGATACGCCCCGTCCCCCGCCTGCTGGTCGCCTCACCGTCATTCCTGAAGCGTTACGGCACTCCCAAGCTGCCGGAGGACCTGACAGACCTCGAATGCCTCAGCTATCACGACCAATCGAAAACAGAGACCTGGGAGCTGAGCAGGCCCGGACAGACACGCACTGTCGAGGCGAAAGGCCGCTTCTCGATCAACAACGGCGACTTTCTCTGCAGGCTGGCCATTGCAGGAGAAGGAATTGCACTGTTGCCGCGCTTCATCGTCGTAGACGAACTGCGCGCAGGAACACTCGTCGAAGTCCTGCCGGGATGGACAACACCGGCAATCTGGCTGACCCTCTACTACCCACCCTATGAGCAACTCCCGCTCAGGGTAGCGACCTTCTCGGACTTTTTCGAAGCCTTCATCAAGGAGAGCTGGGACGGCGTTGAGCCAACCTGAATCCACTCAGCGGTTGCGCCCGAGAAATTCACCGATCTCCTGGGCAATCTTGTCGGTCGCAATCGGCACCTCGACCTTCTTCACCTGTTCGAACAGGGCTTCGGGAATGGCCGCCTTGCGGGCCTCGGCGAGCCCTTCGAAGAAGCGCGGCGAAAACTCCGGATGCGGCTGGTATGACAAACCCCAGTCGCCGTAACGAATGACCGCATTCTCGCAGGCATCGGTCTTGCCCACCACCTCGGCTCCATCAGGCACCTGAATGACCTGGTCCTGATGCCAGGCGAGCAGCACATGCTCCTCACCGGTGTCGGAACGAGTGTACCTGACGGGCCCTGCGGACCAGCCGCCCTTGAATTTCTCGACATGCCCGCCGAGCGCCTTCGCCATCACCTGATGGCCGAAACAGATGCCAACCATCGGAACCTTCGCGGCATGAACCTCGCGAATGAAAGCCTCGAGCCGACGGATCCAGTCATGGTCTTCGTAAACACCGAACTTGGACCCCGTCAGCAGCCAGCCATCGACCTCGGAGGGACTTTCGGGAAACTCGCCGTCGACCACGAAATAGCGCTTGAAGGCGAAGTCGAACGTGCCGAGCAGCGTTGCAAACATGTCGGCATAGTTCCCGTATTCGCCTGCGAGTTCTGCCGGCGAATGGCCCGTAACGAGGATGCCGATGGTCTTGGCGGTCATATGAGGTTCCTGCAGCATGACGAAAGAGTGGCCCGGAGGGCCTTGCACTCCTGCGAGCTATACCAAATGGTAGTTTGATCAAATTTCAAGAGGGTGAACACCGATCCGGATAAAATCCGCACGGAACTGGATCGTATCACCCGATCTCAGACAAGAAGAATTCGGGCGAGCCATGGCGAGCGAAGAGCGCAAGGTGGAGGAATCGGTCAAGCAACGGGTCTACCGGACATTGCGGGCCCGCGTGATGTGCGGTGCCGTACTGCCGGGGCTGCCCATCACGATCAATGGGGTCGCCGAGGAACTCGCCGTCAGCGCGATGCCGGTCCGGGAGGCGCTGCATCGCCTCGTGGCCGATGGCGCCCTTGAGTATCTGGACAATCGTCGCGTCCGCGTGCCCGAAATGACACTTTCGAAATTCGAGGAAATCATCGCCGCGCGCATCGCCCTGGAAACGCTTGCCGCGATCCGGGCGCTCCCGCATATCGACGAGACGCGACTCGAAAGGCTCCAGTCAATCGATGCCGATATAGACCGTGCCTATGCGGCCAAAGACCTGTTGCGCTCGACCGAGCTCAACGTCCTCTTCCACCGGACAATGTATGAGCCTGAGGCCAGTGGCGTTCTCCTCAGCCTGCTCGATTCCGTCTGGCTGCGCCTTGGGCCCTTCATGCGTCTGGCAACCCAGAAATTGGAGGAGAGTTATCGCATCGATCGTCATGCGGAGGCGTTGGAGGCGATCCGGGCTGGAGATGCCCATGCTCTGTCGGCCGCCATCGAGGCAGACATACAGGATGGTGTCGGCCATCTCGGCCGACACTTTCTGAGCGAAGGTGGCACCCACGCTTACAACGGCAGGCGTGAGCAGCGGTAGGAGAAGCTCGTCAGGCCCTCTTGCGCAGGGCCAGACGCATCTGCTTCTCGATCTCGACCAGTGCAAAGAACACCCAACCCAGGGCAAAGATCAAAAGCCCCTCGAACAAGGGGATGCTTTCGGTCCCGAAGAGCGGCTGCATGAATGGCAGATAGGTGACTGCGAACTGGGCAAGTGTCACCGAGATCACGCAGATCCACACAACCTTCGTTCCGCGGACCGCGCTCCAGGTCAGGGAGGTACCGTAGATGTTGCGAATGAAGAAGAGGTGGAAAATCTCCATCACCACCAACGTGTTCATAGCCATCGTTCGGGCGAGTTCGATCGAGTAGCCCTTGTCCAGCGCATAGAAGAACACCCCGAAGACAGCTGCAGCAAAGAGAACGGACACGAGGAAGACATGCCAAAGCAGGTCGGCCGTCAGCAGCGGCTCGTCCCGCCGCCGCGGCGGACGCCGCATCGTACCCTCCTCGGAAGGCTCGAAAGCGAGCGCGAGTCCAAGCGTGATCGCAGTGACCAGATTGATCCACAGGATCTGGACAGCCGTCACCGGCAGGGCAAGGCCAACGAACAGCGCGATAATGATCGTCGTGGCCTCGCCGGCATTCGTCGGTAGCGTCCAGCTGATCACCTTCTTGATGTTGTCGTAGACAGTTCTGCCCTCGCGCACCGCCGCGGCGATGGAGGCGAAATTGTCATCTGCCAGCACCAACTCAGCGGCTTCCTTCGCCGCTTCGCTGCCCTTGACGCCCATGGCGATGCCCGCATCCGCACGCTTGAGCGCCGGTGCGTCATTGACACCGTCACCGGTCATCGCGACCGTCAATCCCTGCGATTGCAGGGCCGTGACGAGCCGAAGCTTGTGGGCCGGCGAGGTGCGGGCGAAAATGTCGGTGTCTAGCGCGGCGAGCGCGAGAGCCGCATCGTCCATACGGTCAATGTCGATGCCAGTCAGCACCCGTTCGGTATTGTTCAGGCCGATCATCGCGGCGATGGCACGGGCCGTCGCGGCATGATCACCCGTGATCATCTTCACCCGGATCCCGGCCAGATGGCAATCGGCAACGGCAGCGATTGCCTCGGGACGCGGCGGATCGATGAGACCGACGAGACCGATCAGTGTCAGAGTGCCTGCGAGTTTGCCCTGAGTGAGACGTCCGTCCGCGTCGAGAGCGCCAGATGAGGCCACCGCGAGGACGCGCTGTCCCTCACCGGCCAGAGTCTCGACCATATTCTCCCAATAGGGTGCATCGAGAGGTCCGCTGGAACCATCCGACATGCGCTGTCCAGCACATAGCGAAAGCACCGCTTCCGGCGCACCTTTTACGTGAACGTACCGCCGGCCTCCGTCATCGATGTGCGAGACAGCCATGTAGCGATGGGCCGCATCGAAAGGAATCGCGTCGATGCGTTTCCAGCCGGTCGTAAACGGCTCTCCACCGCCTCCCGTGATCTTGCCAGCGAGAGCCAGAAGCGCGCCCTCCATCGGATCACCTTCGACCCGCCAATCGCCTTCTGCGGCATGTAAAACGGCATCATTGCAGAGACCGGCGGCAAGGGCGAACTCGCTGAGCACGGCATGGTCGCGCGGATCGGCGTCGGCCTCTTTCCACCGGACCGCACCCACCGGTGAATACCCGTCTCCGTCAACCGCATAGACATGTTGTGCAGCGACCAGGCTCGACACGACCATCTCGTTTCGGGTCAAGGTGCCCGTCTTGTCGGTGCAGATGACAGAAACGGAACCAAGGGTTTCAATAGCCGGCAAACGACGCACGATTGCATTGCGTCGGGCCATGGCCTGAACGCCGACGGCGAGCGTGATCGTCATGACCGCAGGCAGGCCTTCCGGGATGGCGGCGACCGACAAACCGACAATGGTCATGAACAACTCGGCGAAAGGCAGATGGCCGACGGCCAGGCCATAGGCCAACAGCAGCGCCGCGACAATGAGGATGAACAGCGTCAGCCATCGGGCGAAGATGTCCATCTGGCGCACGAGCGGCGTCGACAAGGTCTCGACGGCTTCCAGCATGCCGCTGATCTTGCCGATTTCTGTCGCAAGGCCCGTCGCAACCACCACCCCACGACCGGTTCCGGCCGCAACGAGGGTCCCGCTGAAAAGCATGGAATTGCGATCGCCGAGCACGGCATCGATTGCCACGAGGTCGCTCGTCTTGTCGACCGGCACCGATTCGCCCGTCAGTGCGGCTTCCTCAACCTTCAGGCTACGCGCCTCCATCAGCCTCATATCCGCCGGCACGCGATCGCCCGCCTCAACGAGGACGACGTCGCCCGGAACCAGATCGGCAGCATCGACGGATGTCCTCCTTCCGTCGCGCAACACTGCGGCATGCGGGGCGAGCATGCCACGGATCGCATCCATCGCTTGTTCCGCTCGTCCCTCCTGAAGATAGCCGACGATCGCATTCCCGAGGACGACAGCGACGATGACGCCCGTATCGACCCAGTGCTGCATGAAAGCCGTCACGATCGCGGAGGCGATTAGGACATAGATCAGTACGTTGTGAAACTGCGAGAGGAAACGGACAAGGACACTGCGTTTTGGAGCCTCGGGCAGACGATTGCGACCGTAGACCTGGAGCCTTCGTTGCGCCTCCTGCGAGCTGAGACCCTCCATACTCGAACTCATTGCCTGCAGGACAACCTCCTCCGGGAGGGCATGCGGCACCAAAGGCTTGCTGTCGTCGATCATCAGGTTGTCTTTCCTTCTGCGTGAACTTTCTCTTGAGCCAGCGACAGGGGCGAATGGCCTCCCAAAAGCCCGCGACCATCCCAGTTATAGTGCTCTCAACCGTCGCAAGAATGAAGGGTGATGCACCCTCCCGCCTTGATCCATGACAATTTTCTGCCGCAGCGCAGCCGTCAACCGCGGCCCGGCGTGCATCGCCGCAGACCAACCAAGAGATGCGCCTGCACAGGCTCGGGCAAGCCTTGGGCTCTATTGATCCCAATGTCCGGCATGCCCATCCTCAACGGAGTGAGGGGGTGCCGCATTTCCGTGCCGGGTGCTGTCGAGGTCATGACCCCTTCAGCTGTGTAACGACCGGCAGACAAAATTTGAGCATATCCGGTTGACCAGAAGAGGCCGATAGACATGACGTCGCCCATTTCACAGCTCAGCGTAGCCCAGATCAGGGCGCTCCCGACTGCCACCGTGAACTCCTGGTCTGAAGACGAGGTAAGCCAACTGTCGAGCGCCCAGGTGAACGCACTGACAGCCGCTCAGGTTGCAGCGCTGCAGACGGATGCGGTGTCGGGGCTGTCAACTGCCCAGATCAAGGCCATCTCGCCTCGCTCAATCACCGGCCTGACGCTCGATCAGATCACGGCACTGTCGACGGAAGACGTCTCAAGCCTTGCATCGTCGCAGGTCGCCGCATTGTCGTCGACCCAGCTCGCCGGGCTCAGCACCGAACAGTCGGAAGCCTTGACGCCCGGCCAGATCGCCAAACTGACTGCGACCCAACTCGCGGCGTTCAGCACTGAGGATCTCGCAACATTTTCAACCGCAGACATCGCCGCCATCAACACGGCTGCACTGCGCGGCCTGTCGGGAGAGCGTCTTGCAGGTCTGTCAGCGCCCCAGACCGCAGCCCTCAAATCCACACAGATCGTCGCTCTTCGACCTGATCAGATAGCGGCACTGACGCCGCAGCAAGTCGCAGCGTTTTCGGCCGGCCAGATCCAGTCACTCAGCGCGACCCAGGTTGCAGCGCTGACCACCCCGCAGCTGGATGCTTTGTCCACCGCGCAGTTCGCAGCGATCAGTGCCCGCGCCGTGGTCGGCCTCACGACAAGCCAGATCGGCGCACTCGGAAACGACAAGGTCGCGGCCCTGACCTCCGGGCAGTTGGCGGCTTTGACATCAAAGCAGCTGGCAGCGCTGAGCGTCGAACAGGTGTCCAACCTGACCACCACTCAGATCAGCGCCATCAACACGCGGGCGATCTCCGGTCTGACTGGCGATCAGATCGCCGCACTGTCTCCGGCACAGACCGCGGCTCTGACCGGAGGTCAGGTCGCCGCTTTGACGCGCAACCAGATGTCCGCGTTCAGTGAGCAGCAGCTGGCCGCCTTTACCACCACCCAGATCCGGGCCATGGGCGCAACACAGATCGCCGCCATGCCGGCGACGACGATTGCGGGTCTGAGCACGACGCAGATCGCCGCCCTCGCTCCCAAGACGGTGGCCGGTCTCAGCGTCGCTCAGCTCGCGGTCCTCAGCACCGAGCAGTTGCAGAGCCTCAGCACATCGCAGATGACGGCGTTGTCATCGAGTCAGGTTGCGGGCCTTTCGACAGCACAGATCGCCGCTCTTTCTCCGGCCCAGATCGGGGCAATCAACGCCGCCGCTGTGACCGGCCTGACCACCGATCAGATCTCCTCGCTGACCATCAGTCAGGTGGGAGCGATGACAGCCGCACAGATTTCGTCACTCAAGTCCGCTCAGGCGGCAGCATTCACGACCGATCAGGTGGCAGGTCTGACGCCGACGCAGATCCGCGGCCTCACGGCAGTTCAGGTTGCGGCACTGCCGCCAAGTGCAGTGGCGGGATTCACTGATGATCAGATCGCGGCACTAAGCGCGAGAGCCGTCTCAGGCCTGACTGCTGATCAGATCGGCGCAATGTCCGTCGATCAATTCGATGCGCTCTCGACGACGCAGATCGCCTCCTTGAACGCGATCCAGGCAGCGGCAATGCCAGCCGATGCCATCGTTGCGATGACGCCGGCCAAGATTGCCGCGCTCAGCGCCAAGGCAATATCGGGGCTTCAGCCGGAACGCATCGGAAATCTGGCACCCAATCAGGTCGCTGCCTTGACAACGACCCAGATCAGGGCGCTCAAGAGCGATCAGATTGCCGCTCTGTCGCCTTCACAGACCGAAGCCATGACGAACGGGCAGATCGCCTCTTTGTCGGCTGCCCAGCTCGGGGTCATCAGCGTCGAAGGCGTCAAGGCCTGGTCGCCAGCGCAGGTCGGCGCCATCGTCGCCGGCGCCATACCGGGACTGACGACGGCACAGCTTGCCGCACTTGACGACAGCCAGATCGAGGGGCTCAGCGCCGGCCAGATCTCCAAGATGAGCGGCGCCCAGATCGGCGCGCTCACCGAAGCGCAACTTGCCTCATTCCTTCCGGCCGAAATCGCAGCGATTTCCACAAGCGCCATCTCCTCGCTCGCTCCTGAGAAGATCGCTAGCCTCAGCCTCGAACAGGTTGCCAAACTGACAACATCCCAGATCGCGGCGATGACGAACGAACAAGTCGTCGCGTTCACCCCCACTCAGCTTGCGTCCTTGAGTGCGAGCCAGCTGCAGGCGATCACCGCAGCGCAGATCGCGGCACTGTCGCCCAGCAACATCGCCTCGCTGTCGCGCGAGCAGATCGCCGGGCTCTCCCCCCGGACCGTTGCGGCGCTCAGCACGGACCAGATCGCAGCACTGTCCTCCGACCAGGTTGCGGCAATGACCGCAACCCAGGTTTCGGGCCTGACCGCCACGCAGTTGGCCGCGATGCGCACTGCCGATATTCTCGCCTTCGAGCCGGCCGAGATCGCGGCGATCACCACGACCGCGATGAGCGGTCTCTCAGCAGAGACGATCGCAGCCCTCAATCTCGACCAGGTGGCGGCATTGACCCCCGCACAGCTTGGGGTCCTGAGTGCCGAGCAGACGGCCGCCCTTACACCCACGCAGATGGATGTGCTGACTGCAAAGCAGGTGGCAGGGTTTGGAGCGACGCAATCTGCAGCGCTCACACCAGCCACGCTCGCAGCCATGTCCCCGGAACAGATTGCCGCCCTGAGCGTAGGCGCAATCAGCGGCCTTTCGACGACCCAGATAGCGGCACTGGCGACAACACAGATTGAAGCTCTGACCACGACCCAGATGGGCGCTCTGACGGCAACGCAGGTTGCGGCACTCACCCCGACCCAGTTGGCCACACTACCAAACAGCAAGCTTGCAGCGATCGGGGCCGCCGGCATTGCCGGCATGAGTACGCAGCAGATCGCCGCTCTCGGTGCCGACCAGATCGGAGCACTGACGGGAACACAGATCGCCGCCCTGACATCTGCGCAGGTAGCGGCGCTCACGCCGCAACAGGTGACCCTGTTCACCACCACACAGATCGCGGCCTTGGGTTCCACACAACTGGGCGCGCTCTCCAACGACAGTCTCGCAACGCTGACCAGCGACAAGATTGCAGCCCTGAACGTCAAGGCGATCCCTGGTCTGACGGCCTCTCAGGTTGCCTCCCTGTCCACAACCCAGATCGACAGCTTCAGCCAGACACAGATTGCCGCGCTGACAGCCACCCAGATCGGCGCGCTCTCTTCCGCGCAACTGGCAACATTCTCGAACGCAGAGCTTGCCGCCATCGCGCCGGCAGCGATAGCAGGTCTTTCGGCAGCCAATATCGCCGCGCTCAGCCAGGAACAGATCGGCGTGCTGACAGCGGGGCAGGTCGGGGCGTTGACCTTCGACCAGTTGAACGCGCTGCGTCCAGACCAGCTTGGCGTCATGACGCCAACGCAGATCGGCGCCCTGACTGCGACACAGATCGCGTCACTGTCGAGCGGCACTCTTTCAGCTCTCTCGACCACCCAGATCGCCGCAATCTCATCCAAGGCAATCCCTGGTCTCAGCACAGCACAGATCGCGACCTTGACCCCGGGTCAGGTAGACGCGATGACCTCGGCGCAATTCGGTGCACTGAATGCCACGCAGCTTTCCGCATTCAGCTCGACAGCACTCGAAACTCTGACGTCGGCGGACATCGCAGCCCTGTCGCCGTCTGCCATTGGTGGCCTGCCCGCCGCGATATTTGCCACGCTGCAGCCTGAGCAGATTTCAGCGCTGACGACGGGCCAGGTTGCTGGCCTGACCTATCATCAGCTCCGCGCGATGACACAGGACCAGGTCGGCGCCCTGACGACGGCGCAGATCGGATCGATGAACGCCATTCAGCTCGCCACACTCGGCACCGAAAAGGTCGGCTGGCTGACGACTTCGCAGATTGCGGCCATGGATGCCAAGGCGATCGGAGGACTGACGGTAGCACAGGTCACAGCGCTCTCGGCGGCACAGGCCGAGGCCCTGACACCGACACAGGTGGCCGGCCTGAACTCGTCTCAGGTGGCGGCTCTCAGCGCGAACAATCTCCGCACTTTCTCGACGGACGATATCGCCGCGCTGAGCCAGCAGGCTCTTCCGGGCCTCACGGTCAGCCAGATCTCCAACATGACCAGTGCACAGCTGCAGGCAATCAGCGCGACCCAGTCCAACAGCCTGAGCCCGGACCAGATCGCAGCGATCTTGGCTGCCTACGAAGCCGTCTGAACGGAGAGCTCGGAGGCAAGGGGCGGGTGATATCCATGCTGGAAACGAGGGGGACACAAGCTCTCGCGCAGCATCAGCTCCGGATCGTGAACTGGACCCGATCAGCCGGGAAGCGCGTGACCGCGTACTGAATCGGCGTGCCGGAAAGATCAGTGTTGAGCGCCCGTGTGACGAGCACGATCGCACCCGGCGTCAGGCCAAGGCTGGCGACATCGTCGGGTTCCGCGTGGACGGCCGTCACCTCAGTCGTATCGCGCAGATAATCTTCGACACCGCATGATGCGAGGGCACGGGTAATCGATCCGCTTGCGGCGAAAGCGGCATCGATCCCGGCGAAGCGATTTGCCGGAAACCACATCGACGAGCGCGAAACCGGTCGCCCGTCGGCTGTGCGAACGCCATCGAGACGCAGGACCTGCTCGCCGATTCGCAATCCGAGCCGGTGCGCGACCTCAGCGGATGCCGCCTGTGTTTCGGATGCCAGAAGGATCCCTTTGAGGTCCCGAGCCTGATCACCGATCCCCTCGGTGAACCGCGTTCGCCTACCGATTGGGAAGTCGAATTTGTCGCGCTGGGTAATCATCGTCCCCCGGCCTTGGGCCGCGCGAACGATGCCTTCCTGTGCCAGAGCCGCCAGGGCTGCGCGCACCGTGTGGCGGTTCACACCGAATTCCTCCGCAAGCGCGGTTTCAGCAGGCACCATGCCTGTCCCGTCATAGAGACCTGCAAGAATATTGGCGCGAATCCGATCGGAAATCTGTCGCCACAACGCCACGCCCTTCTGCCTCTGCATCACCGGAATTAAGCCCCCTGTCACAAGCTTGTCACGACCCCGCGTTACTTCTAGAGTAACTTGTATGGTTGTCTATATTACTAGACATTTCGAGGACTGACAATGGACAGAGCTCCTGAAATTGATTCCGGCACCGCTACCGACCGAAAGCGGATCGTTGATCTGTTGGCCAGGGCTACGCTTGCCGAACTTGAAGATGCCCTCGCGGCCATCGACCCCGCATCGGCCCACACCGCGCTGCGCGGCCCCGAAACCGGCCTCGTCATGGTCAAGGGCCGCATCGGCGGCGGCGGCGCACCCTTCAATCTTGGTGAAGCGACCGTGAGCAGGGCAAGCGTGCGGCTTGGCAACGGGCGGATCGGACACGGCTACCGCCTCGGAACCGACCGCAAGGCGGCTCAGCTCTCGGCCGTTCTCGATGCCGTGGCGCAGGACGAAACGGCCCGCGCCTTACTTGAGACCCGCCTCCTGAGGCCTCTCGAAACACGTCTCGCGACGGAAACCGAACGGCTCGAAGCCGAAACGGCCGCCACGAAGGTCGATTTCTTCACCATGGTTCGCGGAGAAGACTGATGCTCGAAGTGACTGAAAGCCTCGACGGCGGTTTCCCGGATGCCGTTACCCATGCTCAAGGCGTCTTCCGCAGCTTGATGGACGCCATGGCGCGTCCCGGCAGCATCGGTATCGTCGACGTGCCCGTCGCACCACCCGCACCGCTCGGCATTGCGGCAGGCGCCTTGCTCCTGACGCTCTGCGACCACGACACGCCGATCTGGGTCACGCCAGTCCTCGCCAAGTCCGCCCTGGCAGGCTGGATCGGCTTCCACACCGGCGCCAGCCTGACGCCCACGAAGACCGATGCCAAATTCGCCTTCGTCGAAGCGGGAGCACTGGTCCCCTCGCTGACGCAGTTTGCGCTGGGAACCCAGGAATACCCCGACCGCTCAACGACGCTGATCGTAGAAGTTTCGTCGCTTGAGGGCGGTCAGCCTCTGCAGCTGTCAGGCCCCGGCATTCGCGACACCGCCACGATTGCCCCGAAGGGTCTGCCCGAAACCTTCCTGCGCCAGTGGGCCGACAATCGCGCCCTTTTCCCGCGCGGCGTCGATCTGGTGCTGACGGCAGGTCGACGCTTCATAGCGCTGCCGCGCACGACCAAGATCCGCGAGATGGAGGCCTGAGCCATGTATGTTGCCGTCAAGGGTGGCGAGAAAGCCATCGCCAATGCCCACAAGCTGCTCGCCGACCGCCGCCGTGGTGACAGGTCGCTGCCGTCGGTGACGATCGCTCAGATCGTTGCCCAGCTCGGCCTCGCCGTCGACCGTATCATGGCAGAAGCCTCGCTCTATGACTGCGCGCTCGCGGCCCTCGCCCTCAAGCAGTCACGCGGCGACATGATCGAGGCGATCTTCCTGCTGCGCGCCTACCGCACCACGCTGCCGCGCTTCGGCTCGTCGCGGCCAATCGAAACAGGTAAGATGCGCGTCGAGCGCCGCGTCTCTGCCACCTACAAGGATCTGCCCGGCGGACAGCTGCTCGGCCCTACCTTCGACTATACCCACCGCCTGCTCGATCCCTCGTTGCTCGATGACGAGACGGTGGATATGGGCGAACAGCGCGAAGAAGGTCTGGAGCACGTCATGCGGGTCTCCGACATTCTCGACGGCGAAGGCCTGATCGAGCCGGATGGCGAAATGCCGGAGGATCACGTCGCTGGCGATATCACCCGCGAGCCGATGGAATTTCCGATGCCCCGCGACCTGCGCCTCCAGGCGCTGGCCCGTGGCGACGAGGGCTTCCTGCTCGCCCTCGGCTATTCGACCCAGCGCGGTTATGGCCGCACCCACCCCTTTGTCGGCGAAATCCGAATGGGTCTGGTCGAGGTCGAATTCGACGTGCCGGAGCTGGGTTTTGCCGTTTCGCTCGGCGAGATCCGCGTCACCGAATGCCAGATGGTCAACCAGTTCAAGGGTTCGGCCAAGGCCCCGCCGCAATTCACCCGCGGCTACGGCCTCGTCTTCGGCCAGAGCGAACGCAAGGCCATGTCCATGTCACTGGTCGACCGGGCATTGCGCACCCAGGAATTCGGTGAGGATGTCGTCGCCCCCGCCCAGGACGAGGAATTCGTGATTTCCCATTGCGACAACGTCCAGGCGACCGGCTTCGTCGAACATCTGAAGCTGCCGCATTACGTCGACTTCCAGGCCGAACTCGATCTCGTCCGCCGCATGCGGGCAAAACACGATGCGGCCCGGCTGGAGCAAAGCGAGATGCAGGAGGCCGCCGAATGATGCGTCAGTCCCCGCCGCCGTCCCCCCCACCATCACCGCCGCAATCACCGCTCCAGGTGCTGCCACCGTCGCCGTTTCCTGAGGCATTGCTTTTGACACGCTGGTCATGGCGGGCCCCCAAGAACAAGATGAGCCCGACGATAGCGAACACCGCAATCAGCGCCACCACCTCCATCCAGACAGCCGAACCGCTCAGGTCCATGTCACGCCTCCACGCTTGTCAGCCGGGCAAAGGGTAAGCCACCATGCAGGAACTCGCCACCTACAATTTCGCCTATCTGGACGAACAGACCAAGCGCATGATCCGCCGCGCGATCCTCAAGGCAATCGCCATCCCCGGCTACCAGGTGCCCTTCGCCAGCAGAGAAATGCCCATGCCCTATGGCTGGGGCACCGGCGGCGTGCAGGTGACCGCCTCAATCATCGGGCATGACGATACGCTGAAGGTCATCGATCAAGGCGCAGACGACACGACCAATGCCGTCTCCATCCGCGCCTTCTTCCAGAAGGTCGCCGAGGTCGCGGTGACCACGAAGACGAGTGAAGCAACGATCATCCAGACCCGTCACCGCATCCCGGAGGAGAAGCTGAGGGAAGGCCAGGTGCTGGTCTATCAGGTGCCGATCCCGGAACCCTTGCGCTTCCTCGAACCGCGCGAGACCGAGACCCGCAAGATGCATGCGCTGGAGGAATACGGCCTCATGCATGTGAAGCTCTACGAGGACATCGCCAAGCACGGCCGCATCGCCACGACCTATGCCTATCCGGTCAAGGTCAAGGGCCGTTACGTGATGGACCCCTCGCCGACGCCGAAATTCGACAATCCGAAGATGCACATGTCGGAAGCCCTGCAGCTCTTTGGCGCCGGCCGCGAAAAACGCATCTATGCGGTCCCGCCCTATACTGACGTCGTCAGCCTCGACTTCGAGGATCATCCCTTCGAGATCCAGACCTTCGACAAGCCCTGCGCGCTCTGCGGCGCTCACAACGTCTATCTCGACGAAGTGGTGCTCGACGACAAGGGCGGCCGGATGTTCGTCTGCTCCGACACCGACCACTGCGAGACGCGCCAGGCAGAAGGCCATGTCGGCGAGATGCTCGCCCAGAACAAGGAAGCCGCAGAATGAGCGACCAGCCCCTTCTCAAGGTCCGCAACCTCTCGAAGTTCTACGGCAACCGCATTGGATGCTCGAACGTCTCCTTCGATCTCTGGCCGGGCGAAGTGCTCGCCATCGTCGGCGAAAGCGGCTCGGGCAAGACGACTCTGCTCAACTGCCTCTCGACCCGGCTGATGCCGACGACCGGCAGCGTCGACTACCACATGCGCGACGGCCAATACCGCGAGCTCTATCACATGGGTGAAGCCGAACGCCGCTTCCTGATGCGCACCGACTGGGGCTTCGTGCACCAGAACCCGGCAGACGGCCTGCGCATGACGGTCTCGGCTGGCGCCAACGTCGGTGAACGCTTGATGGCCGTCGGCGATCGCCACTATGGCCGTATCCGCCAGACGGCCAGCGAATGGCTGGAGCGCGTCGAGATCTCGACTGATCGCATCGACGACCAGCCGCGCGCCTTCTCCGGCGGCATGCGCCAGCGTCTGCAGATCGCCCGCAATCTCGTCACAGGCCCGCGCCTCGTCTTCATGGACGAGCCGACCGGCGGCCTTGATGTCTCGGTCCAGGCACGCCTGCTCGATCTCGTCCGCGGTCTCGTCAACGACCTCGGGCTGTCCGCCATTGTCGTCACCCACGACCTCGCGGTCGCCCGCCTTCTCTCGCACCGGATGATGGTGATGAAGGACGGCCATGTGATTGAACACGGACTGACGGACCGCGTGCTCGACGATCCCCGCGAACCCTACACCCAGCTTCTCGTATCCTCGATCCTCCAGGTCTGACGGACGTCGCGAAAGGAAAACATCATGCCGACCCCGCTCATCGTTTCGGAAGTCGCCAAAAGCTTCACCATGCATCTGCGCGGCGGGCTCGTCCTGCCGGTCATCGCAAATGTCTCGTTTTCCGTTGCATCGGGGGAGTGTGTCGTCCTCGGCGGCCCCTCGGGCATCGGCAAGAGCTCGATCCTGAAGATGCTTTACGGCAACTACGCCGTCGACCAGGGCCAGATCCTCGTTAACAACGGCGGCCGTATCGTCGACATCGCCTCGGCTGACCCGCGCACGGTGCTTGAAGTCCGTCGTGCCACGCTGGGTTATGTCAGCCAGTTTCTGCGCACCGTCCCGCGCGTCTCCACGCTCGACGTGGTCGCCGAACCGCTGGTCGCACGCGGTGTATCGGCAGACGAAGCGCGCGAACGGGCCGCGGAACTCCTGAGCCGGCTAAATTTGCCGCGCGACCTCTGGCAGCTGCCGCCCTCCACCTTCTCCGGCGGCGAGCAGCAGCGTGTGAACATCGCCCGAGGTTTCATCACCGACCATGCCGTGCTCTTGCTGGATGAGCCGACCGCATCACTCGACGCGGCCAATCGCGCCGTCGTGGTCTCGATGATCCGCGCCAAGAAGGAAGCCGGCGTCGCCCTGCTCGGCATCTTCCATGACGAGGAAGTGCGTGAAGCCGTCGCCGACCGCATTCTCGACGTCATGCAGTTTTCGCCGCGAAAGGCCGCGGCATGACGAAAAAGCTTGGTTTAGCACCCCTCGTCCACGAGACCGCACGGGTCGTCAATTCGACGCTGGGCCGGTACACGGAAGTGGCCGACCGCTGCCGTCTGGATGAAGTCGAAATGGGCGACTACTCCTACATCATGCAGGACGGCTCCGTCTGGTGCGCCACGATCGGCAAGTTCGCCAACATCGCCGCCGCCGTCCGCATCAATGCCACCAATCACCCGACCTGGCGTCCGACGCTGCACCACTTCACCTACCGTGCCGCCGATTATTTCGAGGGCGCGGAGAACGACCACGACTTCTTCGCCTGGCGTCGCGAAAACCGGGTCACCATCGGCAATGACGTCTGGATCGGCCATGGCGCAACCGTTCTTCCCGGCGTGACGGTCGGCGATGGTGCTGTCATCGGAGCCGGCGCCGTCGTTTCGCGTGACGTGGCCCCCTACACAATCGTCGGTGGCGTGCCCGCAAAACTTATCCGCGAGCGGTTTCCGAAGCTTCTCGCCGAGCGCATGCAGGCTCTCGCCTGGTGGGACTGGGATCACGATCGGTTGTTCGCGGCATTGGATGATTTCCGTCACATGGATGTCGAAGACTTCCTCGAAAAACACACCTAAGCCAAATATTTTCAATGATTTGGCTGATTTAACAAATCCTACACAAAACTGACATTCGCATTTCACGAGCCACCGCTAATGCCTATCCCGCACCGCAATCAATGACGGCGAAGGAACGACGATGCGCTTCAGGCTGGACAACCTCACCCGCCAGTTCGGAACCAACAAGGCCGTTGATTCCGTGACCCTTGAGATCCCGGCTGGACAGATGGTCGGCGTGATCGGCCGCTCGGGTGCCGGCAAATCGACGCTGCTGCGTATGGTCAACCGCTTGGTCGATCCGACCTCCGGCAGCATCCGTTTCGGTGATCTTGAGATCTCCAATCTGCATGGAACGGCACTTCGCAACTGGCAGCGCGACTGCGCCATGATCTTCCAGCAGTTCAATCTGGTTCCACGTCTCGACGTGCTCACCAATGTCATGCTCGGTCGTCTGAACCATCGCTCCACGACCCTGTCGATCCTCAACGTCTTCTCGCGGGAAGAGCGCCTGATGGCGATTGCCGCCCTCGAGCGCCTTGGCATCGAGCAGACGGCGCTCCAAGCCGCCGGAACGCTGTCAGGTGGTCAGCAGCAGCGCGTCGCAATTGCCCGCGCGCTGATGCAGTCGCCGAAGATGATCCTCGCCGACGAGCCGATCGCCTCACTGGATCCGCTCAACGCCAAGATCGTGATGGACGCCCTGCGCGACATCAACGAGCGCGAAGGCATCACCGTCATCACCAATCTGCACACGCTCGATACGGCGCGCAATTACTGCGAGCGGATCATCGGCATGGCGCGTGGCCGCGTCGTGTTCGACGGCACGCCGTCCGATCTTACGGCTGAGGCTGTGCACGAAATCTACGGCGCTGACCAGCATGGCGCCGGCATCGACGAGACCATGACCTCGACGAGCATCACCTTTGCGCATCAGGACAACGAGCAGCGCAAGACCTCATCCGCCGGCCTCCGCCCCCTCGCTGTTGCCGAGGCCTGAGCCACGACGATCGCAGGCCCTGCGACAAGGGCAAGAAGTCAAGACACACCCTCATCCTACCAAACAGGAGATGAACTCATGTTGAAGAAGACCCTGCTCGCCACGGCGGCTCTCGTTGCTCTGGCTTCCGGCGTCCACGCCGAAGACCTCAAGGAATTCCGCATCGGCATCCTCGGCGGCGAAAACGAAGCCGACCGCCTGCGCAACTTCCAGTGCATGACCGAAAAGCTTCCGTCGGTTCTCGGCGTTGAAAAGGTCTCGCTCTTCCCGGCCGCCGACTATGACGGCGTTGTCCAGGGCCTGCTCGGTGGCACGCTCGATTACGCCGAACTCGGCGCATCGGCCTTCGCCAAGGTCTACCTCGCCAAGGCTGACGCCGTCGAGCCGATCCTGACCACGGTCCAGACCGACGGTTCCAGCGGCTACTACTCGATCATGGTTGCCCGCAAAGACAGCGGCATCGCCAAGATCGAAGACATCAAGGGCAAGAAGCTCGGCTACGCCGATCCGGACTCCACCTCCGGCTACCTCGTCCCCCTCGTCACCCTGCCGGAAGCTCTCGGCGCCCCGGTTGACCAGGTTGTCGCCTCCACCGGCTTCGGCGGCGGTCACGAGAACCTCGTTCTCGAAGTCGTCAAGGGCACCTTCGACGTCGGCACCACCTGGGGTTCGGGCGTTGGCGAGTTCAAGGACGGCTACACCTCGGGCAACCTGAAGAAGATGGTCGACAAGGGCATCCTGAACATGGATGACCTCGTCGAAGTCTGGAAGTCCCCGCTGATCCCGAACGGTCCGGTCGTCGTCCGCACCTCGATGGCCGAGGACATGAAGATGAAGTTCAAGCAGTTCATGATGGACCTGCCGAAGTCCGACCCGGCCTGCTTCTCCGCTGTTCAGGGCGGCGACTTCGCTGGCTTCACCGAAGTCAACGTCGACTTCTACAAGCCGATCATCGACGCACGCAAGGCAACCATCGGCGGCTGATTGCCGACGGAATAAAGGGACCGCCGGTCGGGAAACCGCCGGCGGTCTTTCCTTGAAGTCTTTTCCAGAGGAATTGCGGTGATGGCCATGACGGCGACACAGCCCATCTTGAGCGAACGCGGCGCAGCCGTCGAGCGCCACTGGCAGGAACTCGCGGCCAAGCGGCGCATGTATACGGGCCTTGGCGCGGTGATCCTGATCATGGCGGTGACCGGTTCACTCTGGTTCGCCAACGAGACCAATTCCGGCAAGTTCTTCGACCGCCTGCCTTACCTCTTCGACTTCGTGGGCGAACTCGTCCCCCGCGACGGTTGGGAGATCTGGCGTGCCATGTTCGACCTGCCCTCGCCCTATGACGACGGCAGCCTCAAATACAATTATCCCGAGGGGCGGCTCTACATCACAGAGAGCCTCTACATCCCCGAATATTTCCACAAGATGCTCGAGACAGTGAACATCGCACTGCTGTCCACCGTGATTGCGATGATCTTCGGCTATGCGCTCGCCTTTCTCGCCGCCAAGAACACTATGGCGAGCAACTGGGTCCGCTGGCCCGTGCGTCGCTTCATGGAACTCCTGCGTGCCTTTCCCGAAGTCGTTATCGCCGGCTTCTTCCTGGCCATACTGTCGCTCGGCCCCATCCCCGCGATCATTGCAGTCACGGTCCACACCATCGGCGCACTCGGCAAGATGTTCTTCGAAGTCATCGAGAACGCCGACATGCGGCCGGACGAAGGTTTGAGGGCGGTTGGCGCGAACTGGTTCGAGCGCGTCTGGTTTGCGATCACGCCCCAGGTCATGCCGAATTTAATGAGCTATTTCCTGCTGCGTCTCGAGATCAACGTGCGCGCCTCGACCATCATCGGCGCCGTCGGCGGCGGCGGGATCGGCGAGGCTCTCCGTCTCTCGATCGGCCAGGGCCACGAAGCCAAGACGCTTGCCATCGTGCTTCTCCTTCTGTCGACAGTCATCGCCGTCGACCAGTTCTCAGCCTGGCTGCGCCGCAAGCTCGTCGGCGAGCAGGCCTTCCAGTCGGTCACGTGAGGTTCCCATGTCGATGATCAACACAGCCGAACTGAACCGCCTGGCAGAGCGCTATCCGCAGGTTCTCGAGCGCAGCCTCTGGCAACGCTATCGCATCCCCTTTTCGATTGGGATCCTGGCCTTCTACCTTCTGTTTTGCTGGTGGTTTTTCGCCATCGGCAAAACCATCTCCCAGGCCAATTGGGGTATCGCCGGCAACTATCTGGCCGACTGGGTATCCTACGAAATCAGACCGGAATTCGACATCGACCAGGACGGTGCCATCACTGTCACCTATCCCCGTTTCGACCCGATCGGCCCCAACCCGAATCCCGACTGGATCGAGACGACGCGCGAAACGATCACCCGCACAGAGCCGGCGCCGTCAGCGGCAGCGGCTCCGGCCCCGAGCGCTACGAAACCGAGCTCCACGTTCAGCTTCATGACGTCCCCCACGCCCCAGGCACAATCCGGGGCAGCTCCCACCGAAAACGCGGTTACCGCGCCAAACGTGGCGACTGAAGAGGTCATCACGGAAGCCCGGATTGCACTGTCTGGCAGCGCCCGGATCGACCTTGCCGGAGAGCGCGTCATGCTGGTGCGCGGCGACGAAACCGTGACACTGCTGCTCGACCAGCAGCGGGACACTGTCACCATTGAAGGCAGCAGTGCCGACTGGGTGGAACAGCGCCTCGAAGGCGGCCGTGTCATCGCCTACTTCGGCTCTGCCGGCTGGATCGACGTGTCGTCCGATCGCGTCCGGGTGCGCAAACGTTTCTTCGGCTGGGAGAACTTCGTCTTCGACACCAACTCGCCCTTCTTCGGCCTGTCCGCCGGGCAGGTATTCGACAAGGTGACCTCCGGTGACCGCATCGATCCGAAGATGAGCAATCTGGCGCTCGCCTGGAACAACATCCTCTACAACGCCTCCTGGCAACATCTGGACGTCTGGACCAAGCTTCTGCAGACCATCGTCATGGCCTTCATGGGCACTCTGCTCGCCATGCTGATCGCCTTCCCGCTCTCCTTCGTCGCTGCCCGCAACATCACCCGCAACCGGCCGATCAACCAGATCACCAAGCGCTTCTTCGATTTTGTACGATCCGTCGACATGCTGATCTGGGCCCTGTTCTTCACCCGCGCCTTTGGGCCGGGACCGCTTGCCGGTATTTCCGCGATCTTCGTCACCGACACGGGCACGCTCGGAAAACTCTACGCTGAGGCGCTGGAGAACATCGATGACAAGCAGCGTGAAGGCGTGAAATCGGTCGGCGCCCCGACAGCAGCCGTCCAGCGCTTTGGTGTCCTGCCGCAGGTCATGCCGGTCTTTGCCTCCCAGGCCCTCTATTTCTGGGAATCGAACACCCGGTCGGCGACGATCATCGGCGCCGTCGGCGCAGGTGGCATCGGTCTCAAGCTCTGGGAAGCCATGCGCACAAATTCCGACTGGGAAAATGTCGCCTATATGGTCCTTCTGATTTTGGTCGTGGTGTTCATTTTCGATGCCATCTCCAATAGCCTGCGCTCGCGCCTGATGGGCAAGAGTCGCCACTGACTGCGCGGGAGCGGGAACACCATCCCGCACCGACCGACACGAAAGACATAGCCTTGCGATACGCCCTATACTTTGCACCTGATGCTGATGCGCCGCTGAACCTGGCGGCAGCGGCATGGCTGGGACGCGATGCCTTCACCGGCATTGCGCATCCGAGAACGGTCGAGGGTAATTTTGCGGCGGAAGAGCTGGATGCACTAACGGCCGATCCCCGGCGATACGGCTTTCATGCGACGCTCAAGGCACCTTTTCATCTGGCGGACGGCATGAGCGAGGCAGATCTTCTGGTCGCGTTTGCCACTTTTGCGGAGAGGACGGCACCGGTCGAGATCCCCTCCGTGATTGTCGGCCAGCTAGGACCATTCTTCGCGCTTGTTCCGGAACGGCTGCATCCGCCGCTGCAGGAGTTTGCAGCCAGCGTCGTCGAACACTTCGAGCCCTTCCGTGCACCGCTGTCACAGACCGATATCGAGCGACGGAAGCCCGAGAGCCTTCCCTCGGCCCAGCGAGAAAACCTCATGCGCTGGGGCTATCCTTACGTCTTCGATGAGTTCCGTTTTCACATGACCTTGACCGGCCCCGTCCCGGAAGCCCGAGCACCTGCTATGGCGAGGCTTCTTGGCGACCGTTTTGCCGATTTCGTCGGGCGTCCCCTCCGGATCGACGGGCTTGCACTCTTCGCCGAGCCCGAGCGCGGCGCACCTTTCCTCGTCCATTCACGGCTGCCATTGAGGGCCGCCCAACCGAACGGCTGATCCCATGTCCGAACAGATCTTCTCCAATGCCCGCATCGTCCTCGAAGACCGGATCGTCGAGGGCAGCGTCATCATCCGCGACGGCAAGATTGCAGCGATCGACGAGGGTTCGAGCCGCACCGGAGAGGACTTCGGCGGCGACTACCTGATCCCCGGCCTCGTCGAACTGCACACCGATCACCTGGAATCGCATTATTCGCCCCGCCCCGGCGTGCGCTGGCACATGACCTCGGCGATCCAGGCGCACGACGCCCAGATCGTCACCTCTGGTATCACCACAGTCTTCGATTGCCTGCGCATGGGCTCGGACGAGGACGGCGGCTTCGACAAGGGCGAGATGCGCGACATGGCGGACGCTATTCAGGCCGCCGAACGCGACGACCGTCTGCGGGCCGAACACTTGATCCACCTGCGCTGCGAAGTCGCCTCTGACAACGTGCTCGATCATTTCGCCGACTTCGAAAACGATCCGCATGTGCGTCTGGTCTCCTTGATGGACCACTCGCCGGGCCAGCGCCAGTTCCAGACGATGGAGCAGTACACGCTCTACTACAAGACCAAGCGCGGCCTGACTGACGAGCAATTTGCGCGCTTTGTCGAAAGCCGCCTTTCGCTGTCGGAGCGCTATTCGGCCCTGCATCGCGACGCGCTCGCCAAGTCCTGCGCCGAGCGTGGGATCACGGTCGCCAGCCATGACGACGCGACGCTCGCCCATGTCGAGGAAGCAAAGGGCCATGGCGTGAAGCTCGCGGAATTCCCGACCAGCTTCGAGGCCGCCGAAGCCTCGCACAAATCAGGCATGAGCGTCCTGATGGGCGCGCCCAACGTGGTGCGCGGCAAGTCCCATTCCGGCAACATCGCCGCCCGCGATCTCGCAAAGCGCGGCGTGCTCGACGTCCTGTCCTCGGACTACGTACCGCTGAGCCTCCTGCATGCAAGCTTCGTTCTGGCCGACGAGATCGATGGTATATCTCTTCCTCAGGCTGTCGCCATGGTGACTTCCACGCCGGCACGCACCGTTGGCCTCGGCGATCGCGGCCGCATCGCGCCAGGCCTGCGCGCCGATCTCGTCCGCGTCCGCCGCGATGAAGGTGTTCCGGTTATCCGCGCAGTCTGGCGGGATGGGCGGCGCGTGGCATGATGGGACAACCCGCCGAGGAGCAAAACGCCGAAACGTCCGCTGGCCTCTTCGTGGCCGTCGTCGGCCCGAGCGGTGTCGGCAAGGACAGCCTGATAGAGATTGCTCGCCACCATTTCGCGGACCGGCCGGACCTGCGCTTCGTCCGACGCATCATCACAAGACCTCAACAGGCAAAGGGTGAAGACCATCTTGCGGTAAGCACCGAGGACTTCCGGACACTCGATCGTGCCGGAGCCTTCGCTGTAAGCTGGCATGCCCACGGCCTGGACTACGGCATCCCTGCGGATGTACACGACGATCTCGCCGCTGGTCATGTCGTAGTCGCCAATGGCTCCCGCTCAGCGCTTCAGGGATTTCGATCAGCCTTCCCGAGACTGCTTGTGATCAATGTGACAGCACACCCGGAAGTCCTGGCCGAACGCCTGGCGGCCAGAGGCCGAGAGACCCGCGCCGACATTGACGCCCGCCTCGCACGGGCAACCGACCCCCTGCCGACAGATCTCAACGTCGCGACAATAGACAACAGCGGCGAACTGGCTGTAGCCGGCCAGACTCTGGTGGACCTGATCCAGCGGCAACTCCAGCACCGCTGATCAGGAGCCCTCCGGCTTGTGGGATGTGTCCACCAGCAGCGTTCCCATGGGCAGGAGATCGCCGCCTAGCTTCTTGCGCAGCAGCCCCCACAATCCGTCGGGCAAGGCGAGCGCAAAGAAGATGGCGGTGAAGCCGAGTCCGAAGAGGTACCAGACGCCATAGCTGCTGAATGTCTCCTGTAGTGCAAAGAAGATCAGCGCCCCGAGAATGGGCCCTTCGAAGGTCCGAAGCCCACCGACGAGAACCATGAACAGCATGAACACCGTCCAGTGCACACCGAAATTCGTGCGTGGTAGAAAAGTGATCGCGCTTGCGAGCCAGATCGAGCCCGCCAGTGCGGTCCCGAATGCGGCGAGGACAAAGATGATCCGTTTCGTCTGCATCACGGACACGCCCACCGACAGGGCTGCCTCCTCGTCGTCGCGCACCGCCTGAGCCGCACTGCCGATTTTCGATCGCAGTACCCTGAAGGACAGGATCAGGAAGCCGGCCATGGCGACAAGACCGAGCCAATAGATCACGTTGCGACGCAAATCGGGCGCATAAGCGTTGAGTGCGATCAGTGAATTGCCTGTGTCGCCTTGTACGAGGGGATCGAACATCACGCAGATGCGCACGACTTCGGCGATCACCCAGGTCGCTATGGCGAATTCACCGCCCCTGAGCCTCAGGGCATAGAACGAGATGGGGATGGCAACTGCCCCGGCGATGAAGGCTGCCCCCACGAGCGCGAACCACGGATTGACGCCCCACTCGACAAGGCGCAGCGTCAGATAGGCACTGAGCCCGAAAAAAGCCTGCTGGCCGACCGAAACGAGGCCTGCGAAACCGGCGAGCAGGTTCCAAACCACGGCAAGCAGGATGTAGATCCATAGCGTCGTCAGCTTCTCGACCGCAATCGCCGGCATGAAGAGCGGAACCACCGCCAGCACGATGAGCAGTGCGCCTGCAGCCCACACCGTGCGCAAGCCCTCTGGCGTCCAGCGTCGGAATTCGAAACGGGAATCAGTCATGTGCGCCCTCTTCTCAGCAAACGTAGGAAACTGGAGAACTCCAGGGATCCGGAGCCTTTCAACCGCCACCAGAGCACGCTTAGAAACACGACGTGCCCCGAGAGCTGGAAGAGTTGCGGCGAAAGCATCGCCCCGAGACTCTGGGCGACACCGAGCACGATCCCGCCGGCAAGCGTGCCCCACAGCGAACCAATACCGCCGATGACGACGGCCTCGAAGGCAAAGATCAGTTGCGTCGGGCCCGTATAGGGATTGATCAGTGAGCGCATGGCGAGAGCCGTGCCGGCCAGACCGGCCAGCACCATCGCTATCGCAACCGTTGCACGCTGGATGAGACGCGCATCGACACCGGAAAGCTCGGCAGCCTCCTCATCGACCGTGGTGGCCCGCATCGCCCGCCCGAGCTTGGTGAAGCTGAGCAGCAACTGCAGCGAGAGGAGAACGACGACAGCAGCCAGGAAAATGTAGACGGGCAGCTTTCCGATCGAGATATCGCCGGGCAGTTTCCACGAGGCCCATGCGAGATTTCCGATGAAATTCCCGAGGGATTTCACATCTGAGGAGAACACACCGTAGATGCCGTTCTGGATGACAGCCCCGAGACCGAATGTCGTCAGGAGGGGCAAAAGAAAACCGCCACGCATCGTACGTCCGAACAGCATGGCCTGGAGCGCCCATCCGAGGACAGCCATGACAGGCAGCATCAGAGCGATCGCCAAGATGACCGGCATATGCCAGACGGCGACGAGATGGACGACAAGATAGGCGGCCAGAATGGCAAGGTCGCCATGCGCCAAGTTGAGAAATCGCGTGACACCCAGCATCAGTGACAGACCTGCCGCAAGGATCGCGTAATAACCGCCAAGGAGCACGCCCTGAATGATGGCTTCAAGCATGCGACACGCTCCCTTCTCCACCCGTGTTGTCGAGACCGAAATAGGCATTGGTGATGTCGTCATGGCTGAGCTCGGCTGCGGCACCTTCGAGCGTGATGACCCCTTCCAGCAGGCAAACGATGCGATCAGCGAACCCTGTCGCCCGGCGCAGGTCCTGCTCCACGACGACGATCCCTGTCTTCCCGCTGGCCTTGAGCCGCGCGAGTGATTCGTAGAGACCTTCGATGGCGATCGGAGAAAGACCGAGAGACACCTCGTCCATGATCACGACATCAGGATTGGTCATCAGCGCACGACCGATCGCCACCGCCTGTCGCTGACCACCGGACAGGTTCCCCGCCAGTGAGCGGAGGACCGGCTTTAGTGCCGGAAGGGCATCAAGCACGGTGTCCATCGTCCACTCACCCGGGCGGCCATGTTCACCGGCAACCTGCAAGTTCTCGCGTACGGTCATATCCGGAAAGAGCCGGCGGCCCTCCGGGACCATCGCCAGCCCCGCAGCCACACGCTTCGACGGACTTAGCGTGGAGATATCCCGTCCGTTCAGGAAAACCGACCCTGTCATATCGGTATGGACCCCGGTGATCGCCCGAAACAGAGTTGTCTTGCCCGCCCCGTTCGCCCCGATCACGCCGAGCACCTCGCCCCTGCGGACCTGGAACGATATGCCCCTGACCGCCTGCAGGAGGCCGTGTCTGGCTTGGATGTTCCTGACTTCAAGCATGCTCTTCGATACCTCCCAGATAGGCGTCCATGACCGAGGAATCCCGCATGACGGCCTGCGGATCCCCCTCTGCAATGATTTCCCCGACACTCATGCAGATTAGGCGATCGATCACCTTCAACAGAGCGTGCAGGATATGCTCGATCCAGATGATCGAGAGACCGTCCGCCTTGAGTTCGGAAATCAGACCGACTAGCGTGACCAACTCAGCCTCGGTCAATCCGCCGCCGATTTCGTCGAGCAACAGGACCCGCGG
>CALSAF010000033.1:0-33875 GCA_943372805.1 Rhizobium sp. Q54 | reverse complement strand
GGAAACTGCCACCTTGCTCCGGTTCGGACGTTGAAGCCGAACCGTAGAGCAGAAAGGACTGGACAACATGCGTGTAGCTATCATCGACTACGGTTCGGGCAATCTGCGCTCGGCCACCAAGGCCTTTGAACGGGCCGCCCGCGAGGCCGGCCTTAACGCCGAGATCGAACTCACCGACAAGGCAGACCGGGTCGCGACCGCCGACCGGATCGTACTTCCGGGTGTCGGTGCCTATGCCGACTGCCGAAGGGGACTCGATGCGGTCCCCGGCATGCATGATGCGATCACGGACGTCGTCGAAAACAAGGGACGTCCTTTCTTCGGCATCTGCGTCGGGATGCAGCTGATGTCGTCGCGCGGGCTCGAGAAGACCGTGACCGACGGCTTCGGCTGGATCGAAGGCGATGTCGTCGAGATGACGCCGTCCGATGCGTCCCTCAAGATCCCGCAGATCGGCTGGAATACGCTGACGCTCAACCGGCCGCATCCCCTGTTTGACGGCATTCCGACAGGGTCTGACGGGCTGCACGCCTATTTCGTCCATTCCTATCACCTCGCCGCGCGCGAGCCTGCGGACGTGATCGCGACGACCGATTACGGCGGCGCGATGACCGCCTTTGTCGGGCGCGACAACATGGTGGGTGCGCAATTCCATCCCGAGAAGAGCCAGGCCCTCGGTCTGAAGCTCATCGCCAATTTTCTGACCTGGACGCCCTGAAGGGCACGGATACACTCATGATCCTTTTTCCCGCTATCGACCTCAAGGATGGCCAGTGCGTTCGCCTAAAGCTGGGCGATATGGACCAGGCGACCGTCTATAACCCCGATCCGGCCGCACAGGCGCGCGCTTTCGAAGACCAGGGCTTCGAATGGCTGCATGTCGTCGATCTCAATGGCGCCTTTGCCGGTGAAAGCGTCAATGGCGCTGCCGTCGATGCGATCCTGAAGGCGACGAAGAACCCCGTGCAGCTGGGCGGCGGCATCCGCACGCTTGACCATATCGAAAGCTGGCTGTCGCGCGGTCTGTCGCGCGTGATCCTCGGTACCGTCGCCGTCCGCGATCCGGCGCTGGTCATCGAAGCCTGCAAGCGCTTCCCCGGCAAGGTCGCCGTCGGGATCGACGCCAAGGGTGGCAAGGTTGCTGTCGAAGGTTGGGCGGAAGCCTCCGAACTCGGCGTGATCGAACTCGCCCAGCGTTTCGAAGGCGCCGGCGTGGCGGCCATCATCTATACCGATATCGACCGCGACGGGATCCTGACCGGCATCAACTGGGCCTCGACACTGGAACTGGCCGCTGCCGTTTCGATTCCCGTGATTGCATCGGGTGGCCTCGCCTCGATCGAGGATATCAAGCGCATGCTGGAACCGGATGCCAGGAAGCTCGAAGGTGCGATTTCCGGTCGCGCGCTTTATGATGGGCGGATCGACCCCGCAGAGGCGCTGGCGCTGATCAAGGCTGCGAGAGGCTGAGGATAAAACCATGACACTCAAGGCCCGCGTGATCCCCTGCCTCGACGTCAAGGACGGACGTGTCGTCAAAGGCGTCAACTTTGTCGATCTGATTGATGCCGGTGACCCCGTCGAGGCGGCCAAGGCCTACGATGCAGCCGGCGCCGACGAGCTCTGCTTTCTCGACATCACCGCATCCTCAGACAATCGCGACACGATCTTCGACGTGGTTGCGCAAACGGCCGATCATTGCTTCATGCCGCTGACGGTTGGCGGTGGCGTTCGCGCCGTCGCCGATATCCGCAAGCTCCTGCTGTGCGGCGCCGACAAGGTGTCGATCAATTCGGCGGCGGTGAAAAACCCCGATTTTGTCGCGGAAGCTGCCGACAAGTTCGGCAACCAGTGCATCGTCGTCTCGATCGATGCGAAGAAGGTTTCAGCCGCCGGCGAAACGGATCGCTGGGAGATCTTTACTCATGGCGGGCGCCAGCCGACCGGGATCGATGCGGTCGAATTCGCGGTGAAGATGGTCGAGCGTGGCGCCGGCGAACTGCTGGTGACATCAATGGACCGCGACGGCACCAAGAGCGGCTATGACATCGGCCTCACCCGCACGATCGCCGACAGCGTCCGAGTGCCGGTGATTGCCTCTGGAGGCGTCGGCAACCTCGATGACCTGATAGCCGGCATTCGAGACGGACATGCGACTGCGGTGCTTGCCGCCTCGATCTTCCACTTCGGCACCTACTCGATCGTAGAGGCGAAGGCCCATATGGCCGCAGCCGGCATCGCCATGCGTCTCGACTGACGCGGAAGGACCCGTGATGAGCAGTTTCACCCTTGCCGATCTCGAAGTGATTGTAGATAGCCGGGCCCAGGCGGATCCAAGCCAATCCTGGACGGCAAAACTCGTGGCAGGCGGCCAGGACAAGGCTGCAAAAAAGCTCGGCGAAGAGGCGATCGAGGCTGTGATGGCCGCGGTCAGGCAAGACCGCGAGAACCTCGTCTACGAGAGCGCGGACCTCCTTTATCACCTGATGGTCGTATTGAAAATTGCGGACATCCCTTTACAAGCAGTGATGCAGGAACTTGAGCGTCGGACCGCTCAGACGGGCCTGAGTGAAAAGGCCAGTCGGCAGGATCCATGACGATAGCTATGCGGGACCCCGAAACGCCAGACGTCCTCGACCATTTCCAGGCGAACGGCTATTCCCCCTACCTGTTCTTCGACAGCGAGGAATGGGCGCATTTCCGCGCCGATACGCCGCTGACACTGACGGCCGACGAAGTGCATAGACTGCGCTCGATCGACGACCCGATCGATCTCGACGAGGTGCGCCGGATCTACCTTTCGTTGTCGCGCCTCCTGTCGTCGCATGTGGAGTCCTCGCAGCTCTTGTTCGAGCAGCGCAACCGCTTCCTGAGCATGTCGGACGTGTTCAAGACGCCGTTCGTGATCGGCATCGCCGGATCGGTGGCGGTCGGCAAATCGACCACCGCGCGTATCCTGAAGGAACTGCTTGCCCGCTGGCCGTCGAGCCCGAAGGTCGATCTCGTCACCACCGATGGCTTTCTCTATCCGAACGCCCATCTGGTGAAGAACGGTATTCTCAACCGGAAGGGTTTCCCGGAAAGCTATGACATCGGGGCGCTGTTGCGTTTCCTGTCGGCGATCAAGGCGGGTCTACCGAACGTCAAGGCACCCAGCTATTCGCATCTGACCTATGACGTGCTGCCGAATGAGCACCGCGTGATCGACCGGCCCGATATCCTGATCTTCGAAGGCATCAACGTTCTGCAGTCCCGCAATCTGCCGGCAGACGGCAAGATCGTGCCGATGGTCTCGGACTTTTTCGACTTCTCGATCTATATCGACGCCGACGAGAACGCGATCCATCGCTGGTATGTGGAACGCTTCATGAAGCTCCGGCAAACCGCCTTCCGCGATCCGAACTCCTACTTCCATCGTTATGCGACGATCAGTGAGGATGAGGCCAAGGAGATCGCCGAGGGGCTCTGGGCGAACATCAACCTGAAGAACCTGAGGGAAAACATCCTGCCGACCCGCCCGCGCGCCGATCTCATCCTGCGCAAGGGTGACAACCACCTCGTCGAAACCGTCGCGCTCAGAAAATTGTGAGCGATCGATCGCCGGCTATGGATTGACCCGTCGAAGCGTCAGGTTGATGCGGCCGCCCGATTTCAGCAGTGTCGACGTGCCGGGATAGATGCGGTCGACGCCATGGAAGCACAGTCGACCTTCGCCTCCGAGGATGAAGAGATCACCGCTTTCCAGCTTCAAGGACTTTGTCCGGTCAGTGCGGGATAGGCCGCCGATGCGGAACAGGCAGGTGTTCCCAAGCGAGATCGAGAGGACCGGAGCCAGAAGGTCGGTTTCATCTCGATCCTGGTGCAGCCCCATCTTGGCGTCATCTGCATAAAAATTGACCAGGCATGCCTCTGGATCTTTGGGATAGCCGGAGAGCTCCCGCCAGAGATCGAGCAGCACTGCGGGGATATCGGGCCAGAGCTTGCCGGTGACCGGATGGGTCGGCTGATACCGATAGCCTCTCTCCTTGTCGGTGACCCAGCCAAGCGGCCCGCAATTCGTCATGCGCACAGACATCGGACGGCCGGTGCCGGGCATGACAGGAATATAGAGCGGCGCCTCGACCACAACCGCGCGGATGATATCGACAAGTTCTTCCTGCTCGGCCCGTGACAGGCGGCCCGGGAGATAACAAAGACCGGATTGGAGGCTGATCTCGGCTTTCGTTTCAGCCATGCTCAATCTCCCGCCGGCTTGCCGCGCATCTTCTTCACATCGGAACGTCCGGACTTCGCCTTAAGACGCCGTTCGATCGAGCCCTTGCTGGGCTTGGTCTTCTTGCGGGGCGGCGGCGGCGGCTTGGCGGCCTCAAGCAGCAGCTCCTTGAGGCGATCGCGGGCGTCTTCCCGATTGCGGTCCTGGCTGCGGAAGCGGCTCGCCTCGATCATCAGCACGCCTTCCTTGGACAGGCGCTTGCCGGCAAGCTTGGCGGCATTCTGCTTCACGCGGTCGTTCAGCGAAGGCGATCCGAGCAGGTTGAAGAAGAGCTGGACGGCGGTCGAGACCTTGTTGACGTTCTGACCACCCGGGCCGCCGGCCAGCACGAATTGCTCCGTCAGCTCCCAGCCGGCGATCGTAATGCGGTTGTTGATCTCTAGCGGTTCGCTTGCCATGTCGTCGGTCTCTTTCTCGGCTTCCATATCGGCCGCAAAGACTTCAAAGGCAAGCCGGAAGCAGAAGAGGCCCGGCAAACATGCCGGGCCTCTTCATGGTCGTCAAATCAGTATATTACTCGGCCGCGAGACGGATGCCCGGGGCTGCGTCGCGGACCTTGCCATCAACATGGGCTTCGAACTTGGCGAAGTTGTCGATGAACATTCCGACCAGCTTCTTGGCCTGCGCGTCGTAGGCGACACCGTCCGCCCAGGTGGAGCGTGGGTCGAGGATCTTCGTGTCGACGCCACCGACGGCGACCGGAACGGCGAAGCCGAAGTTGGCGTCGGTGCGCATCTCGACCTTCTTCAGCTCGCCGGTCAAAGCAGCCGTCAGAAGCGCACGGGTCGCCTTGATCGGCATGCGGTTCCCGGTGCCATAAGCGCCGCCGGTCCAGCCGGTGTTGACCAGCCAGCAATCGACTTCATGGCGCGCGATCAGATCGCGAAGCAGGTTGCCGTATTCAGTCGGGTGACGCGGCATGAAGGGGGCGCCGAAGCAGGTCGAGAAGGTGGCTTCCGGTTCGGTGACGCCCTTTTCGGTGCCGGCGACCTTTGCGGTGTAACCAGACAGGAAGTGGTACATGGCCTGTTCCGGCGTCAGCTTGGCGATCGGCGGAAGAACACCGAAGGCATCCGCCGTCAGCATGATGATCGTCTTCGGATGCGGTGCGATACCGGTCTCCGATGCATTCGGAATGAAATGCAGCGGGTAAGCGCAGCGCGTGTTTTCCGTCAGCGAACCGTCGTTGAAATCGGGAACGCGGTTTTCGTCCAGCACGACGTTTTCGAGCACGGTGCCGAAGCGCTTGGTCGTGGCGAAAATCTCCGGCTCCGCTTCTGCCGAGAGGCGGATCGTCTTGGCGTAGCAGCCACCTTCGAAATTGAAGATGCCGTTTTCTCCCCAACCGTGCTCGTCGTCACCGATCAGGGTGCGCTTCGGATCGGCCGACAGCGTGGTCTTGCCGGTGCCAGAGAGACCGAAGAAGACGGCAGCGTCACCGTCGGGGCCGACATTGGCCGAGCAATGCATCGGCATGACATCCTTGGACGGCAGCAGGTAGTTGAGGACAGTGAAGACCGACTTCTTCATCTCGCCGGCATAGGACGTGCCGCCGATCAAGACGATGCCGTTGGTCAGGTCGCAAGCGATGACCGTCTCGGTGCGGCAGCCATGACGGGCGGGATCGGCGCGGAAGCTCGGCAGATCGATGATCGTCAACTTGGGCAGGAAGCCTTCCAAAGCTTCACGCTCCGGACGGATCAGCAGGTTGCGGATGAAGAGCGAGTGCCAAGCGAATTCGGTCACGACACGGGTCGGCAGAGCATTGTCTGCGTCGGCGCCGCCAATCAGATCCTGAACGAAGAGGTCCCTGCCCTCGGCATGGGCCAGCATGTCCTGATGAAGCACGGCGAAATGCTCGGGCGACATCGGCTTGTTGTTGTCCCACCAGATCTGATCGTCGGTCTTTGCATCGCGAACGACAAATTTGTCCTTGGCCGAGCGACCTGTGTGTTGACCCGTCAATGCGCGAAGCGCGCCATCCGCCGTCAATTCGGCCTCGCCGCGGCGAATTGCCTCCTCGTAGAGCGAAGCTTCAAGGAAATTGTAGCGAACGCTGGCAGCCTTCCCCAAGCCGATATTCGCGATCCCCGAAACGGGGTTTCTTACGCCGAATTCCTCCATGGTGCGCCTTCCTCTTGCATGGGCCACGAGTTTGATGGCCGCAACCTAAAGCGGACCACCATAAAAAGCAACCTGACATCGGAAAAAATGCAGCAATATCAATTATTTAATCGATTTAAAAACAAAAATTGGCTTTTTAAATCGTTTAGTTCCCGTTCTATTCCGACCTGTATTTTCCCCTTTGCGCCGTCCGGCGTGGCGGAATCGCGCGAGGTCTGACGCTCACCCCTTCCCCTCTGCCACAATTTGTTCCACCTTTATCCTCATGTAGCACTGCCATGGAACCAGAGCTGGGCTGGGACGAACCAGGAGCAGCGCCAAAGATGACGGAGACTTACATAATGCAGACGATCGCCCTCGTGGATGACGACCGCAACATTCTGACCTCGGTCTCGATTGCGCTTGAAGCGGAAGGCTACAAGGTCGAGACCTATACAGACGGTGCATCGGCCCTGGATGGTCTGTTGGCCAGGCCGCCGCAGCTTGCAATCTTCGACATCAAGATGCCGCGCATGGACGGTATGGAACTGCTGCGCCGGCTGCGCCAAAAATCGGACCTCCCGGTCATCTTCCTCACCTCCAAGGACGAGGAGATCGATGAACTCTTCGGTCTCAAGATGGGCGCGGACGACTTCATCACCAAGCCGTTCTCGCAGCGTCTTCTGGTGGAGCGGGTCAAGGCGATCCTGCGACGATCCGCCAGCCGGGAGAACCTCGCCGCCGGAGGCGGCGCTGCCAAGCCGGGTAGCGAACAGCAGGCGCGTACCCTTGAGCGCGGCCAATTGGTAATGGACCAGGAGCGCCATACCTGCACCTGGAAAGGCGACCCCGTTACACTGACCGTCACGGAGTTTTTGATCCTGCAGTCGCTCGCGCAACGTCCCGGAGTGGTAAAAAGTCGAGATGCGCTGATGGACGCCGCCTATGACGAGCAAGTCTATGTCGACGACCGGACGATCGACAGCCACATCAAGCGGCTGCGCAAGAAGTTCAAGATGGTCGATACCGACTTCGACATGATTGAAACGCTCTACGGCGTGGGTTACCGGTTCCGCGAAGCAGCGTGAGATCCGGGCTTCCCGGCGGCCGGTGGCGATAGCCCGTCGCATAGGAGATAAGGGCGAAAGGCAGTGGTTTGAGTCAACAGGTTGACCAGGGACAGATGGAGGAGCCGGAACCCGGCTCCGAACAGCGGCGGCTGTTCTCCCATCCGTTCACCCTGATACGCCGGATCTTTGGTCACGCGCTCTTCTCCAGCCTCACTCGCCGGATCGTGTTCTTCAACCTCGCGGCACTGATCGTGCTCGTTGGCGGGATCATGTATCTCAACCAGTTTCGCGAAGGTCTGATCGACGCCCGCGTCGAAAGCCTTCTGACCCAAGGGGAGATCATCGCGGCGGCTGTCTCTGCTTCGGCTTCTGTGGATACCAACTCGATCACCATCGACCCGGAGAAGCTTCTCGAACTCCAGGCCGGGCAGAGCATCACTCCGGTCCCGAATGACGAGGACCTCGAATTTCCGATCAATCCAGAACGAGTCGCGCCGGTGCTGCGTCGACTGATCTCACCGACACGCATCCGGGCCCGCCTTTTCGACGCGGATGCCAATCTTCTGCTCGATTCGCGGCACCTCTATTCTCGCGGCCAGGTGCTGCGCTTCGACCTGCCTCCAGTGGACAATGACTCCTCCAGTTTCACGGACTGGATCACGCGGATGTTCAATACCATCCTCCAGCCCGGCAACCTGCCGATCTACCGTGAAGCGCCGGGTGGCGACGGTTCCATCTATCCCGAAGTCATGAACGCCCTGACCGGCGTGCGCGGTGCCGTGGTGCGGGTGACCGATCAGGGAGAGCTCATCGTGTCCGTCGCGGTGCCGGTGCAGCGGTCACGAGCGGTGCTCGGCGTCCTCCTGTTGTCCACACAAGCCGGTGATATCGACAAGATCGTGCATGCCGAGCGTCTCGCGATCCTGCGGGTGTTCGGGGTCGCCACGCTCGTGAACATCGTCGTTTCGTTGCTGCTCTCCTCGACCATCGCCAATCCGTTGCGCCGTCTGTCAGCGGCAGCCATCCGCGTCCGAAGAGGCGCAAAGGAGCGTGAGGAAATCCCAGATTTCTCGATCCGGCAGGACGAGATCGGCAACCTGTCTATCGCCTTGCGGGAAATGACCACCGCACTCTACGACCGCATTGACGCCATCGAGAGCTTCGCCGCAGACGTGAGCCACGAGCTCAAGAATCCTTTGACATCCCTTCGCTCGGCCGTGGAAACACTACCCCTTGCCAAGACCGACCAATCGCGGCAACGGCTGATGGATATCATCCAGCACGACGTCAGACGGCTGGACCGCCTGATCAGCGACATCTCCGACGCCTCACGCCTTGACGCCGAACTGGCACGCTCCGATGCGAAACCGGTCGATCTGCAGATTCTTCTCTCCAGCCTTGTCGATATCTCGCGCGAGATCCGAAGCGGCAAGAAGGCTGTGCAGATCGACTATGTCGTCGATCAAAAGGCGGGATCGAAACAGGGATTCGTCGTTCCCGGGCACGATCTGCGGCTCGGCCAGATCGTCACCAACCTGATCGAGAACGCTCGATCCTTCGTGCCCGAGGATGGTGGACGGATCGTGGTGAAGCTCACCCGAAACCGGAGCCGATGCCAGATCCAGGTGGAGGACAACGGGCCGGGCATTCAGGCAGAGACCATCGACCGCATTTTCGAACGCTTTTATACCGACCGCCCGGAAGGCGAAAGCTTCGGCCAGAATTCCGGGCTCGGCCTGTCCATCAGCCGTCAGATTGCCGAAGCTCACGGCGGCACGCTCCGCGCGGAGAACGTGATCGATCCGGCGAGTGGTCGGGTCAACGGCGCTCGCTTCGTGCTTTCACTGCCCGTCGAGATGGCATCGTGAAGGCGATCGAGCACAATATTCACGCCACCGCAATTTCCGTCGGCGGAACCGGATTGGTGTTCGTGGGGGCATCGGGCAGCGGTAAGTCCGGGCTTGCGTTCGATTGCCTCGCCGAAGCACGCCTGCTCGGACTTGCGGCCGGCCTTGTCGGAGATGATCGGCTTGTCATATCTGCTACGGATGGCAGGGTGGTCGCCCGCGGCCCGCTTTCGATACAGGGTATGATCGAACTGCGATATAGTGGCATTGTTTCCATCGCGCATGTCTCGGAAGCCGAACTGAAATATGCAGTTCGCACGGTGGCTGCCAACGAAAGTGAGCGTCTTCCTGCGAATGATGAGCACTATACATTGGCGGACGGGATCGAACTTCCCTTGATTCGGGTCCCACCCTGGAGCCGGTTTCCCCTCAGTCTGATTCTCGCGCGAACTGGCCTCCTCGACCAGATCGGACGATAAACACGCTGTTTTGGCTTGCGCTTCGCGTTTTGATCGACAAGATGGCGAGCCACTGATGGACGAACCGCCGATGGTGAGCTATCTGGCGAGTGTTGCGCTAAGGGGCCGTAGAGAATGATCGGACTTGTGCTTGTCACACATGGCAAGCTGGCTGAAGAGTTTCACCATGCCGTGGAACATGTCGTAGGCCCACAGAAATTCATCGAGACCGTTTCGATCGGGCCCGAAGATGACATGGACCAGCGCCGGCAGGACATTCTCGATGCAGTGTTGCGCGCGGATGACGGCCATGGCGTTATCATTTTGACCGACATGTTTGGTGGAACGCCGTCCAATCTTGCAATCTCCGTCATGAACACCGGTCGCATCGAAGTCATCGCCGGTGTCAATCTGCCGATGCTGATCAAACTCGCCGGCGTTCGGGGCGATAACAACATGGACCGTGCCCTGGTGGAGGCATCGGAAGCCGGCAGGAAGTATATCAACGTCGCAAGTCGCGTGTTGAGCGGGAAGTGAAGGCATGACGGACGTCGTTTCCCGTGATCTCCTGATCATCAACAAACGTGGCCTGCATGCCCGAGCATCCGCGAAATTCGTGCAAACCGTGGGCGGATACGATGCGGCTGTCAGCGTCTCGAAAGACGGAACCACCGTCGGCGGGACCTCGATCATGGGTCTGATGATGCTGGCCGCGAGCCCGGGTTGCTCGATCAGCGTCACTGCAACGGGAAAGCAAGCCGAAGACGTCATGCAGGCTCTGGTCTCGCTGGTCGCCGACCGTTTCGGTGAGGAGATGTAAAGTATCGCGACATAAAGACATAAAGACTTCTTTATGTCCGATTGCGTTATTTGCACTTTCCTGCTAGGAAGATGCGAGCCTCGCAGACAGATCTGCGGGAGAGCCAGCCATTCGTCCGTCCGGAAGGACAGGACGGGCCCTGATCCAGCCGGAGAAACCCATGAGCAAACATGACTACGTCATCGCCGATATCGGTCTTGCCGATTTCGGCCGCAAGGAAATCAGCATCGCGGAAACCGAAATGCCGGGCCTGATGTCCTGCCGCGAAGAGTTCGGGGCAACCAAGCCACTCAAGGGTGCGCGCATCACCGGCTCGCTGCATATGACGATCCAGACCGCCGTTCTGATCGAAACGCTTGTCGCGCTCGGCGCGGAGGTCCGTTGGGCATCCTGCAACATCTTCTCGACGCAGGACCATGCTGCGGCGGCAATCGCTGCTGCAGGCATTCCGGTCTTCGCAATCAAGGGCGAGTCGCTGACCGACTATTGGGACTATACCGACAAGATCTTCCAGTGGACCGATGGCGGTCTGTCCAACATGATCCTCGACGATGGCGGCGACGCCACGATGTACATCCTGCTCGGCGCCCGCGCCGAAGCCGGAGAGGACGTTCTTTCCAATCCGCAGTCGGAAGAAGAAGAAATCCTGGTCGCACAGATCAAGAAGCGCCTCGCCGCCACCCCCGGCTGGTTCACCAAGCAGCGCGATGCCATCAAGGGCGTCACAGAAGAAACCACTACCGGCGTCCATCGTCTCTACGAACTCGCCAAGAAGGGTCTCCTCCCCTTCCCGGCCATCAACGTCAACGACTCGGTCACCAAATCGAAGTTCGACAACAAGTATGGCTGCAAGGAATCGCTGGTTGACGGCATTCGTCGCGGTACAGACGTGATGATGGCCGGCAAGGTTGCCGTCGTCTGCGGTTACGGCGATGTCGGCAAGGGTTCGGCCGCCTCGCTGCGTGGCGCCGGCGCCCGCGTGAAGGTGACGGAAGTCGACCCGATCTGCGCCCTGCAGGCCGCCATGGACGGCTTTGAAGTTGTCACGCTCGAGGACGTCGTTTCCTCAGCCGACATCTTCATCACGACCACCGGCAACAAGGACGTCATCCGCATCGAGCATATGCGCGAGATGAAGGACATGGCGATCGTCGGCAACATCGGCCACTTCGACAACGAGATCCAGGTCGCTTCCCTGAAGAACCTGCGTTGGACGAACATCAAGCCGCAGGTGGACATGATCGAGTTCCCGAAGGGCAACCGCATGATCCTACTCTCGGAAGGCCGCCTGCTGAACCTCGGCAACGCGACGGGCCATCCGTCCTTCGTCATGTCAGCCTCGTTCACCAACCAGGTTCTGGGCCAGATCGAGCTCTTCGCGAAGAACGATGAATACAAGCCCGGCGTCTATGTTCTGCCGAAGCACCTCGACGAAAAGGTCGCTCGTCTGCACCTCGAAAAGCTCGGTGTGAAGCTGACACAGCTTTCGGATGAACAGGCAGCATACATCGGCGTCACGACCCAGGGTCCGTTCAAGTCGGAACACTACCGCTATTAAAATATAGCTGGATAATATCTATATCTAGTGGGCGGCGTCTTGACAAAGGCGCCGCTTTCTTTTTTGGGCCCCGGCCTTCCCGACCCTATCCATCGAAGGTATTGTTTTAAGACTTGATTCGTGAACTGCACGAGCGGTCCGCGAATACGGATGTCTTGTCGACGATGCGGCACATAATAAGACGGAGACAGACCGAGAATGTCGGTACATCAACGCGCCCCGCGTCAGCGGGATTCGGCTATGACGGTCGGTGTTTCCGCCCTCTGGCGGGCAAATCTGGATCTCAAGGTGAATCTGCTCCGGAACACGGCGAGGCGCTCGGCCATCACCGCCATGCGCCGGGTGCTGGCCTGCGGCTCCGCGCTGGCCGGGCTGATCGTTCCAGGCTCCGCATATGCGCAGGCTGCTGGCGAGGCTGCGAGGAATTTCGACAGCGTTGACGTTGCGAGCTACGCCGTCTTGCTCGGAACAGTCTCTGCCGCATTGATCTTTGCGATCGTCCTGATGAGACAGCGAAACCGGCTGGATCTCGAGGTTCGCGAGCTTCGCTCCGCCTATTCCGATAGCCAGCAGAAGATTTCGCGCTACCAGACCCTGATCGCCGACAAGAACCGGCGCACGGTGATCTGGGATGGTCACAACGGAAGGGCGGAATTCCTCGGCCAGCTTCCCGTCGAAACAGGATCTCCGCAGCAGGACTCCGATTTCCTGGCATTTGGCCGCTGGCTCAAGCCGCATTCGGCCAGCGAAGTAGAACGTGCAATCGAAGGGCTCAGACTGAACGCCAAATCCTTTGATCTGGTGGTGGAAACCCAGCGGGGGGAGGTTCTTGAGGTTCAGGGAAATCTCTATGGCGGTCGTGCCTATGCGCATTTTGTTGCGCTTGACAATCTGCGTGCAGAACTCGCCGAACTGAAGATCGAGCGTAATCGTCTGCGCAGCTCAATTGCGACGTTTGAATCCCTTCTCGATTCGATCGAGCAGCCGGTCTGGCAGCGCGATGGCGAAGGACGCCTGACCTGGGTGAACCAGGCCTATTGCGAAGCCGTTGAAGCAAGCTCGCCAGCGCAAGCCGTGCAGGAGGGCCGGGAAATTCTCGGCACCCTCACCCGCGAGAAAATCAAAGCATCTGCAACGCCGGAATCGCCCTACCATGACACCGTGTCGACTGCCGTGCGGGGAGCCCGTACCTTCTTCGACGTCGTCGACGTGCGTGGTCCTGCTGGCTCCTGCGGCATGGCGATCGACGTCTCGTCTGCCGAGACGCTCCGCGAGGAGCTGACACGAACCCTGAAGAGCCACGCCGACACGCTGGACCATCTCGCCACCCCCGTCGCGATTTTCGATGCGGACCGGAGACTACAGTTCTACAATCAGGCCTTCATGCAGCTCTGGGGCCTGGAGGCCCGTTTCCTCGAAAGCCGTCCCGATCACGCAGAACTGCTCGACCGGCTGCGTGCAGCACACAAACTGCCGGAACAATTGAGCTGGAAGGCATGGAAGGACAATTGCCTCTCCGTCTACAGAGCGCTGGAAACCCAAACCGATCTTTGGCATCTGCCGAACGGCCAGACGCTGCGCGTGATTGCATCTGCACATCCGCAGGGTGGCGCGACATGGGTCTTCGAGAATCTGACGGAGCAATTCAATCTGGAGACGCGCTACAATACGCTGGTCCAGGTCCAGGGGGAAACCATCGACCATCTTTCGGAAGGCGTGGCTGTCTTCGGGCCTGATGGCCGTATCCAGCTGTCGAATCCCGCTTTCCGGGCACTCTGGGGTATCACCGAGGCGCAGGCCGCAGTTGGTACGCATATCCGCCTGCTCGACGCGGCTTGTGCGCCCTCGTACGACAAGCCGGATGGCTGGAAGGCCTTCGGCAAGTTGATCACCAGCTTTGAGGACGAACGTCCGTCCAGTCAGGGCACGCTTGAGCTTTATTCCGGTCTTGTTCTCGACTATGCCGTGACGCCGCTGCCGAATGCGCAGACCATGCTGACATTCGTCAACATGACCGACAGCGTGCGGGCGGAACGGGCCCTCAAGGAAAAGAACGAAGCACTCCAGAAGGCCGACGAACTCAAGAACGATTTCGTCCAGCACGTTTCCTATGAACTTCGCTCGCCATTGACCAACATCATCGGTTTCACCGATCTTCTCAAGACGCCGACGATTGGACCGCTTAATGAGCGTCAGGCCGAGTATATCGACCATATCTCCACATCGTCGTCCGTCCTTCTGACCATCGTCAATGACATCCTCGACCTGGCTACGGTCGATGCGGGCATCATGCAGCTCGATTATTCCGAAATCGATCTCAGCGACCTGCTTGATGACGTATCGATGCAGATGACCGATCGGCTGCAGGAAGGTGGCGTGACGCTGGAGATCGCGGCGCCTGCGCAACTCGGCCATCTGATCGCGGACCGGCAGAGGCTGAAACAGATCCTCATCAAGATCCTCACCAACGCCGTCAACTTCGCGCCTGAAGGCTCCGTTGTCTCGATGAAGTGCTGGCGCGAGACAAGCGACTTCGTGTTTTCGGTGAGCGACAGCGGCTGCGGGATGAGCCCTGACCTCGTCTCCTCGGCCTTCGACCGCTTCTCGACGAGCGCCAAGGGCGGAAAGCGCAGTGGACCGGGTCTCGGATTGTCGATCGTTCAGAGCTTCGTCAACCTGCACCAGGGCGACGTGAAGATCGACAGCGAGCCGGGGCGTGGAACCACGGTTCATTGCCGCATTCCCTCAGCCAGTCTACCGCAGATGATCGCCGCCGCCGAATGAGCGCAGAGCCGACCCCGGTCCTCATCCACCTCGCCGACGACGCTGCCACGGCACGCTTCGGCGAGGATCTGCTTCTGGCGCTCCAGGTGGGCGACTGCGTCGCGCTCGAGGGGGACCTCGGAGCGGGTAAGTCGACCTTGAGCCGCGCGCTCATCCGAGCTCTGGCTGATGATCCTGATCTGGAAGTACCGAGCCCGACCTTCACATTGGTCCAGAACTACGATCTCAGGATTCCGGTCGCCCATTTCGATCTCTATCGCCTGTCCGATCCGAGCGAGCTCGATGAGCTGGGTCTGGAAGAGGCTTTGGCCGAAGGGATCTGCCTCGTTGAATGGCCGGCCAAGGCCGGCCGCGCACTGCCGAAGAACCGGATCGAGATTAGCTTCGAGTTTGCTTCAGACGGTGGGCGAAACCTCTCCCTACAGGCGCCGGAGGCCAAGCTGCCGCGGCTTCGTCGTGTGATTGAAATCCGCCGCTTCCTCGAGGAAAACGGATATGCAGGCGCCCGCAGACGGCATCTGACGGGTGACGCCTCCAGCCGTGCCTACGAACATGTCTATCCGGCCGATGGAAGCGCGCGTCTCGTTCTGATGGATGCGCCCAAGCGGCCAAACGGTCCACCACTTCGCGACGGCAAGCCCTATTCGCAACTCGTGCACCTGGCGGAGGATGTGCGTCCGTTCGTGGCCATCGGCCAGGCTCTGCGAGAGCGCGGATTTGCAGCGCCCAACGTGCTGATGCAGGACCTTGAGGCGGGATTGTTGCTGATTGAGGACCTCGGTGAAGCGGGCGTACTCGACGGCCAGGGCACGCCGATTGCTGAGCGCTACCGTGCCAGCGCCACCTGCCTCGCCGCCATTCATGACACGCCGTTCGACCGGGAGATCGTTATTCCAGGCGGGCACATACACGCTATTCCCGATTTCGATCGCACGGCGATGAAGTTCGAGGTGGAGCTGCTTCTCGACTGGCACCTGCCGTGGAAACGCAATGGGCAGCAGACCACGGCAGCAGAGCGCTCAAGTTTTCTCGCCATCTGGGACCAGCTGATCGACGAGTTGGCGGATGCCGACACGTCCATCGTGATGCGTGACTTTCATTCGCCCAACATCATCTGGCGAGAAGACCGCGAAGGGCATGACAGGGTCGGTCTTATCGATTTCCAGGATGCGATGATCGGCCCGTCGGCCTATGATCTCGTCTCGCTGGTCCAGGATGCGCGGGTGACGGTCGAGCGGCCGCTGATGGAACAGTTGATGGCCGACTATCTTTCGGCACGCGCCAGAAAAGCGGATTTCAACGAAGCCGCCTTCCTGAAAAGCTGGGCGATCATGTCGGCGCAGCGGGCCTGCAAGCTGAACGGGCTCTGGGTGCGGTTGAAGGAGCGCGACGGCAAGCCGGGCTATATGCGCCATCTTCCCCGAACGCTCTGGCACTTGAGCGTTGCTTTTGAGCATCCTGTTCTCGCCCCCTTGCGGAACTGGTGCATAGAGGCTGGAATCGAACTTCCCGAATCACCGGCCTGAGCAAATGATCATCAAGCAAGCCATGGTGCTCGCGGCCGGCCTCGGCACGCGGATGCGCCCCATTACAGAGACCATGCCGAAGCCGCTGGTCCACATCGGCGGAAAGCCGATGATCGACTATGTGCTCGACGCGCTTGTTGAAGCCGGTGTCGAGACGGTCGTGGTCAATGTGCATCACCATGCCGATCAGATGGAGGCCCATCTCGCCGGGGAGACACGGGCCGAGATCCGGATCTCCGACGAACGGGAGCGGTTGATGGATTCGGGCGGTGGTCTGGCCAAGGGCCTCAAGCTGCTCGACCAAGACCAGCCGGCACTCGTCATGAATGCGGACCTGTTCTGGGTCGGAGAACGGGATGAAGAGCCGCGCAATCTTGTCCGGCTGGCGCAACAGTTCGATCCCTCCCGGATGGACATTGCGATGCTCTGTGTCGAGCAGGAACGGACCACGGGCCATAACGGCAAGAATGATTTCTCGATGGCGGATGACGGTAAGCTTACCCGTTACGTCCCGGGGGCGCCGCACCCGGTCGTCTATGCCGGGGCCCTAGCGCTGATGCCGCATCTCTTCGACGACGCGCCGGATGGGCCATTCAACCTCAACATCTATTTCGATCGTGCGATTGCCGCCTGTCGGCTATTCGGTACGGACCTTAATGGACAGTGGCTGACCGTCGGCACGCCTGATGCGATCGCGCCTGCCGAAGCCGTGGTGGCCCGCTACGGCAGGGGCCTTTGACATGGTCAGCAAGGCGCCGCGTCTGCTGACGATCCCTCCGGGCCGGCCCTTTCTCAGGACGCTGACGGAAGCGCTGCTCGACGGCCGTCTCACCGACGGTTTTCGCTACGACCCCTCCGATCCGCTTACGCTCGCCGGTGTCACTCTGCTGGTTCCAACCCGACGCGCAGCGCGCGTGCTGCGGTCTGAGTTCGTCGACCTACTCGGTGGTCGCGCGGCGATCCTTCCCGATATTCGCACGCTCGGCGAGACGGATGACGACAGCGGTTTCTTCGATCTCGATGCGCCGCAGCTGATGGATCTGGCCCCGGCGGTGAGCAGCACAGTCATGCTTCTGGAACTCGCCCGGCTGATCCTGGCCTGGCGCAACCAGTTGCCCGACATAGTCCGGTCCATCCATTCGGATACGCCGCTCGTCGCGCCCGCGAGCCCGGCAGATGCCGTCTGGCTGGCTCGGGCCCTGGTCGAGCTGATCGAAGCGGCGGAAACCGAAGGCTGCGACTGGAAGGATCTCGAGAAGCTGCAATCAGCGGATTTCGGCTCCTGGTGGCAGCTGACGCTTGAGTTTCTGACGATTGCAACGGAGTTCTGGCCGGCACGGCTGCAGGAACTGGTGCGGTCGTCGCCGGCACGCCACCGCGATGCGGTGCTCCGGGCCGAGGCCGAGCGCTTCCGCAGGCAGGGTGCTTCCGGTCCCGTCATCGTTGCAGGCTCCACCGGCTCGATCCCGGCAGCGGCCGAGCTCATTGCCGCGATTGCCGAGCTCGACCAGGGCGTTGTGGTGCTGCCCGGGCTTGATCTCGACATGCCGGATGAGGACTGGGCGAAGCTCAACGATCGCGAGATCTCGGTGATCCTTCCAAGCCCTGCCGTGCGTGGGCATCCGCAATATGGTCTGGCGCATCTGCTGCGGCATATGAAACTCGAACGCGCGGATATTCAGGCTCTCGAAGCCTCGGATCCGGCGCTTCGGGATCGAGCCGAATTTCTGTCGCGTGCCATGGCACCCGCCGAGGCAACCGATACCTGGAAGGCCTGGCGGCAGGACATCGACGATTCCCGTGTGCTTGCGGCATTTCGCGATGTGTCGCTCATCGAGACGGCCAATGAGCGCGAGGAAGCGACTGCAATTGCGATTGCCCTGCGGCTGGGGCTCGAAGAGGTTTCCGACAATCCCGAAAACCGGGTGGCGCTGATCACGCCCGACCGCGCACTGGCACGGCGTGTGATGTCCGAACTCGCGCGGTTCGGGATCGAGGCGGATGATTCCGCGGGTACGCCGATGACCGGCACCCAGGCTGCCATGCTGACCCAGGTGGTGGCCGAGGCCTGCCTGCGTCCAGGTGACCCTGTGGCGATCGTCTCGCTCATCAAGCATCCGCTGGCACGGTTCGGCTTCACCGCCGAGGACATGCGCAAGGCTGCCGACGCGCTGGAACGCATCGCGCTGCGCGGAGGTCTGAAGAGCCTCGACCTTGCCGAGATGGAACCGTTATTTGCGGAAGGGCTCGAAGCACATCTGGCGGACCGCCACAAACCGCAATGGCGCACATCGATTGCGGCTGAAGAAATTGAGCTTGCTCGGCTGCTGGCGAGCCGGGTCACCTCAGCCGTCGAGCCGCTCGTCTCGTCGGTCATCCGGTCGACCGACGGGAGGGTCCTGTCACAGAAACTCATGGTCAGGGACTGGGCGGAGCGCACGGGGCGGGTGCTGGAAGCCGTCACGGTCGACGAGCGCGGTGACCTTGCCGGCCTCTGGGGCGATGCGGCGGGCGAGGCTCTGGCACGACTTCTGGCCGAAGTCCTGGAGACGGACGGGCAGATCGAGGCCGACGGCCCGCAATGGGTGGATATTCTGACGGCGCTGATGGCCGGCCAGGCAGTCAAGCCACGCGCCATGCGGCACCCGCGCGTCTTCATCTTCGGGACGCTCGAAGCGCGCCTGCAGAATGTCGACATGATGGTCATCGGGGGCATGAACGAGGGGAGCTGGCCGAGCCAGACCAAGAACAATCCCTTCCTGTCGCGCGTCATGAAGACGGAAGTCGGGCTTGAGCCACCGGAACGGCAGATCGGCCAGGTGGCGCATGACTTCCAGATGGCCTGTGGCACGCGGAAACTGATCTTCTCGCGTTCGCTGCGCCAAGGATCTGCGCCGACGGTTGCCTCGCGATGGCTCCAGCGCCTGATGGCTCTTGGCGGACCCCTTCTTGAAGACGAGATGCGAAAGCGCGGCCAGATCTATCGCCGTTACGCCGATCTCATCGACCAAGGCGAAAACCAGGCACCGGCACAGCGCCCCGCGCCACGACCGCGCGCAGAACTTCAGCCGCGTAGCTTCAGCTTTTCCGAGGTGGGGCGCTTCCGGCGGGACCCCTATTCCATCTATGCGCGGCGCATCCTGCGTCTCGATCCCGTCGATCCCTTCAACCAGGATCCGGGGGCGGCGGAACGCGGGACGCTCTATCACCGCATCGTCGAGCGTTTCATCCGCGAGGATCATGACCCGGCCCGGCTGGACGCGCTCGATATCCTGCACCGGATCACCGATGAGGAGTTCCTGACGGAGGCTCTGCCGCTTCACATCGATATCGTCTGGCGTCAGCGCTTCTACAGTGTCGCCTCGGCCTTTCTCAGCTGGGAGCGGCAGCGGAGACCGGAAATCAAGCGCTCGCTGACGGAAGTCAGAGGCAATGTGCTGCTTCGCCCTGTTGATATCACCATCAGCGGGATAGCGGACCGGATCGATATCCGAGGCGGAGGCTTTGCCGATATCATCGACTACAAGACGGGCCTCAACCCGAGCGCCAATCAGGCGCGCAGCCTGCTTGACCCACAATTGGCGCTGGAGGCGGCGGCCCTTCTCCAAGGCGCCTTCAAGCCTACCGGAGACGTCAAACCGCTCAACCTTGTCTATGTCCGTCTGCGGCCCGGCGATCGCTTCTCGTCCGACCAGGTGAACAACGAGATGGCGACGCGGAGCGACAACAAGAAGTCTGCGCTTGAACTGGCGACGCAATCGGTCGACGAACTCGGCCGCTTCGTCCAGGCGCTGCAGAGCGGCGAGCGCGGTTATGTGTCACGTCTCATCCCGGCAGAACAGAACAGTTATGGCGGCGAATACGACCATCTGGCGCGTGTCGCGGAATGGTCGACGGCGGAAGCCGAGGAAGGAGCCGGCGATGAGTGATCAGCGCTTTGCCCTGGACGAGCTTCCAACCGGCAGCGATCCTGCCGCCTGGCTCGGCTGGACGACGCTTGCCCAGTCGCGCGCCTCGCATCCCGGCCAGTCGGCCTGGGTGTCGGCCAATGCCGGCTCCGGCAAGACGCATGTGCTGACGCAGCGGGTGATCCGGCTTCTGCTCGCTGGCGCCCGCCCCTCGTCCATCCTCTGCCTCACCTATACCAAGGCCGCAGCATCCGAAATGTCGAACCGCGTCTTCGAGCGGCTGGCGGAATGGGCGACGCTCGATGACCGGGAACTTGCCAAGCGGATTGCGGCCATCGAGCAGAGGGAGCCTGATCGCGCGACGCTTGCTGCCGCACGACGGCTGTTCGCCAAGGCTCTGGAAACGCCCGGTGGGCTGAAGATCCAGACGATCCACGCCTTCTGCGAAGCGTTGCTGCACCAGTTTCCACTCGAAGCCAATGTCGCCGGGCATTTCAACGTCCTCGACGATCGCGCCGCGGTCACCGTTCTGGCGGAAGCGCGACGATCGCTGCTGACGGCCACGTCGACGGAGAATGATGCAGCTCTCGCCGAAGCCTTCTCGCAGGTCTTGAGCATTGCCGATGAAAGCGGGCTCGAAGGCCTCATTGCCGATACCGTGGCCAACCGCCATGCTGTCAGAGACTTCCGGCAGCGGGCGGAACGGACGGGTGGTCTCGATGCGACCTTAAGGAAGGGCCTCGGCATCGGGCCGCTGGAGAGCGAGACCAGCCGCGCCGAGGATTACTGGCCGCTTGCCGGTTTGTCCGGCGGCAATTTCAGTCGCTACATCCAGCTTGCCCTCGAAAAGGGCGGCGAGAAAGTGCGGGCTGTCGCGGAAGTGCTGGAGCGGGCGCTGGTGGAGGCGGATCCGCTGGAGCGAGCGAAGCTTCTGGACCAGGCTTTCCTCACGGCGCAGGAAGCGCCCAAGGCCGACAGCTCGCTGATTGCCGCCGCCATGACCAAGGTGGCACCGGATCTGAAGGACGCCGTGATTGCGGCCCGTGACCATGTGGTCGCCATGCGGGACCGGCTGCGCATCTTCCGCATGTATGAGGCGACGCGTTCGGCACTGACGCTGGCCGTGCGTCTCGACGCCGACTATGAGGAACTGAAAAAGCGGCGCTCGCAGCTCGATTTCGAGGATCTGATCGTGCGCTCAGCGCGGCTTCTGATGCGCGGCGATGTCGGCGCCTGGGTGCATTACAAGCTGGACCAGGGCATCGACCATATCCTCGTCGACGAAGCGCAGGATACGAGCCCAGTGCAATGGGATGTCATCCGGTCGCTGCGCGAGGACTTTTTTACGGGTCTCAGCGCCCGGCCCGGGATCCGCACCTTCTTTGCCGTGGGGGACGAGAAGCAGTCGATCTATTCCTTCCAGGGCGCGCGCCCGGAGCAGTTCTCGCAGGAAGCGCGCCACACCGCGCAGGCCGTGACTGAAAGCGGACAGGACTTCAACACGGTGCGCCTGCCGCTCTCCTTCCGCTCGACGCAATCGGTCCTTGCGGCCGTCGATCAGGTCTTCAGCCTGCCAGAAAACAGCCGGGGCCTCAGTGCCGGCGGGGATCCCGTCATCCACCAGTCGAGCCGCATCGGACATCCGGGAACGGTCGATGTCTGGGATATGATCACTGCCGAAAAGCAGGAGAAGGACGAGGACTGGACCGCCCCCTTCGACGCGACGCCGGAAAGCGCTCCGTCCGCGATCCTTGCACGACGCGTGGCGCATCAGATCAGCCAGATCGTTGGACGCGAAACGATCATCGAGAAGGGCAACAAGCGGCTGATCCGCCCGGGCGACATTCTCGTGCTCGTGCGCAAGCGCGACGGTTTCGTCAATGCGCTGACCCGGGCGCTGAAACGCCCCTACAACATTCCGGTCGCCGGTGCAGACCGCCTGAAGCTGACAAGCCATATCGCCGTGCAGGACATGCTGGCGCTTGGGCGTTTCCTGCTGTTGCCAGGCGACGATCTCTCACTGGCTTCCCTGTTGAAGAGCCCGATCTTCAATCACAGCGAAGACGATCTGATGGCGCTGGCAGCCGAACGACCGGAAGCGCAAAGCCTCTGGGCGAGACTGGCCGAGCAGGCTGAGAGGGATACGGCATGGAAGAAGACCTGCGAGCGGCTCACACTGTTTCTCGACCAGGCGCGAGAGCACTCGGTCCATGATTTCTATGCCCGGGTGCTCAGCGTCCATGGTGGCCGAAGGGCCTATCTCGGTCGCCTCGGCTCCGAGGTGAGCGACATCATCGACGAGTTCCTGACCTTTGCGCTCTCCTTCGAGACCAGCGGATTGCCAGGGCTACAATCCTTCGTTTCGACGCTCGAGATGGAAGCGCCGGAGGTCAAGCGCGAGCAGGACAAGGAGCGCAACGAAGTCCGGATCATGACGGTGCATGCCTCGAAGGGTCTCGAAGCACCGATCGTCTTCCTGATCGATGGCGGCTCCAAGCCCTTCAATTCGAACCATGTGGCCAAGCTCAGGATCATCGAAACGGCCGAAGGCCTGCCCTTCCCGATCTGGGTCCCGTCGAAATCCCTTGGCAATTCGGTCGCCGCTGCCGACATGGATCGGCGCAAGGATCAGGCCGAAGAAGAATATCGCCGGCTGCTCTATGTCGCGATGACCCGCGCTGCCGACCGCCTGATCGTCGGCGGCTATCGCGGCGTGCAGGACACGGGCGAGATCTGGCACAAGATGATCGCGCGGGCGCTCAGCGCCGACGAAACCCGCTGCAAGCCAATCGAATTCACCGGGCCGGATGGCAGCTGGGCCGGACTGCGCTGGTCTCTCGGCCGCGCAGAGCCTGACCTGCCCGCGAGCGAAGAGAGCGCCGAAAGCGAGGAGAGCCAAAGTCTTCCCTCGACGCTCTGGAAGCCGTTGCCGCCACCGATCAGCCTGCCGAGACCACTCAGCCCCTCCGGTGCCGGCAGCATCGTCATCGACGAAGACGAGGACGCGCTGACGGCGTCGGCGCTGTTTTCGACGACGGAAAAGGCGGATCTTGCTTTGCAGCGCGGGCGGCTCATCCATCGGATGCTGCAGAACCTGCCGGGCTTTCCAGAGGGTGACCGCCGCGTGGCAGCCGAACGTTATGCGGAACGTGCCGCCCGGTTCTGGCCGGCAGAGCAGCGACAGAGACTGGTCTCCACCGTGATCGCCGTGCTGGAAGACGAGGCGCTTCACCCGCTGTTCGATGCCGGCAGTCGTGCCGAAGTTTCGGTCATGGGCACCATGCGGCTGAAGGGAGAATTGCGTGCGGTCTCCGGCCGGATCGACCGCATGGCCGTGCTAACCGACCGGGTGATCATCGCCGACTACAAGACCAACCGGAATCCGCCATTAGAGGCCGTGCAATCGCCCCTCTCCCACCGGGTGCAGCTCGCCATCTACCGCGAGATCCTGCAGCCGCTTTATCCCGGCAAACAGGTCGAATGCTGGCTGATTTACACCGAAAACGGCAGCCTCATCCGGCTCGACGACAGCCTGCTTCAGCGCTCTCTTGCCGACCTCGAAACATCGTGAGATACCGCATATTGAAATTGCTGCCGTGCGGCATCATATATCTAGTCAATTCCGTATCTATGAAGGGAGAGCCCCATGGCTACCGTTAAAGTCGACAAGTCCAATTTCCAGGCCGAGGTGCTCAACGCTTCCGAACCGGTTGTCGTGGATTTCTGGGCCGAATGGTGCGGCCCGTGCAAGATGATTGCACCGAGCCTCGAAGAAATCTCCAACGAACTCGCCGGCAAGGTGAAGATCGCCAAACTGAACATTGATGAAAACCCGGAACTGGCTGCCCAGTTCGGCGTTCGCTCGATCCCGACGCTTGCCGTCTTCAAGGGTGGCGAAGTGGCCGACATCAAGGTGGGCGCCGCCCCGAAGACTGCGCTGTCCAGCTGGATCGCCGGGGCGGCATAAGGCTCAAATCATTGACGAATAAAGAAAAAGCCCGGTTTCGCCGGGCTTTTTTTCATGTCGGGATGGTGCCGTTTTCGGCGAGCACATTGCCCGCAAGATAGAGGGAGCCGCCGATCATGATGCGCGGTGGAATGCCGCCTTCGCTGCGCTCACGGATCGCATCGAGCGCCTGGCCCAGTGAGCCCATCGGAAGAGCTTTCAAACCGGCCTCTGCTGCGGACTGGGCGAGCGCCACCGGATCGAGGCCGACGTCCGAGCCCAGGATCGGGACGGTGTAGACATTGTGGGCGATATCGATGAAGGCGCGGAAGAAGCCGATCGGGTCCTTGGTGTTGATCATGCCGATGACCAGATGCAGCGGCCGCGCCTGGCGTTCTTCCATGGCCGCCATGGCTTCGGCAATGACCTCCCCGGCACCCGGGTTATGCCCACCATCAAGCCAGATTTCCGCACCTTGAGGCGCACGCTCCACCAGCCGACCTTCAGTCAGCCTTTGCAGGCGGCCCGGCCATTCGACCGACAGCATGGCCTTTTCGGCAATCTCTTCCGTCACCGGATAGCCGGCTGCCTTTACGGCGCGGATGGCGGTTGCGGCATTGCCGATCTGGTGGCGACCGGGAAGACGCGGCAGCGGCAGGTCCATCAGGCCGAACTCGTCCTGATAGACGAGCCGTCCGAATTCTTCATAGGCGAGGAAATCCTGGGCGAAGACGGCGAGCGGACAGCCGAGGCGCTCGGCCGTGCTGATCAGCACGTCCCTTGCGCCGTCGAATTCCTGATGACCGATGACCACGGGAACGCCGCGCTTCATGATGCCGGCCTTTTCGGCGGCAATCAGCTCGACCCGGTCGCCGAGATAGGCCTGATGATCGAGCGAAATCGGCTGCACGATACAGACTGCCGGTTTTTCGACGACGTTGGTGGCGTCGAAACGCCCGCCAAGACCGACTTCCAGCACGACGACGTCGGCAGGCTGCTCGGAAAACAGGATGAAGGTCACTGCCGTCAGGATCTCGAAGACGGTGATCGGCTTGCCACCATTTGCTTCGGCCACGCGGCGCAGGGCATCGGCAAACAGGTCATCGTCAACGATCTGCCCGCGGCCACCCTTGACGCCAATGCGATAGCGCTCGTGCCAGCGCACGAGATGCGGCGAGGTGTGGACGTGGACGGACAGGCCCTGGGCTTCCAGAAGCGCGCGGCAGAAGGCCGTCGCCGAGCCTTTGCCATTGGTGCCGGCCACATGGATGACCGGCGGCAGCTTCAGATGGGGATTGCCCAGAACCTCGAGGAGGCGCCGGATACGGTCGAGCGAGAGATCATAGCCCTTGGGGTGCAGCCCCATGAGCTTTTCGATCTCGGCATCGGCCTGGCTGACGATGGGGTCTGTCATGACACTCGTTCCGCGAGCGCGGCCTTAAAGGGATGCAAGGCTCAGGCCGAAGCCTTGGCGACTGGCTTCGTCCCATTCGCCGAAACCGCCGTGTCGTTTGCCGGCCGCTTGGTCATGATCTTCAGGACGCGCGCCAGCGTGTCCGGAATGTCGTGACGCTTGACGACCATGTCGACCATACCGTGTTCGAGAAGGTATTCCGATGTCTGGAAGCCCTCGGGAAGCTTTTCGCGAATCGTCTGTTCGATGACGCGCTTGCCGGCAAAGCAGATCTCGGCACCGGGTTCCGCGATGTGGAGGTCGCCCAGCATGGCATAGGAGGCCGTGACACCACCCGTGGTCGGGTTGGTCAGGACAACGATATAGGGCTGGCCGGCTTCCTTGAGCATGTCAACGGCAACCGTCGTGCGCGGAAGCTGCATCAGAGAGAGAATACCCTCCTGCATGCGGGCGCCACCCGAAGCCGGGAACATGACCAGCGGGCACTTTTCCTTGAGGGCGCGTTCAAAAGCCTTCACGATCGCTTCGCCGGCGGCAATGCCGAGCGAACCGCCCATGAAGTTGAACTCGTGCACGACGGCGACGAGCTTCAGGCCCTGTACCGTGCCGACGCCGGCGACGATCGTGTCTTCCTGGTCGGTCTTCAGGCGGCTGTCCTTGAGACGATCCGTGTATTTCTTGGAATCGCGGAACTTCAGCGGATCCTGCGCGACCTTTGGCTGCGGCAGGGCATCATACTGGCCACCGTCGAAGAGGTCGGTCAGGCGCGCCTTGGCAGGCATCTTCATGTGGTAGCCGGAGGCCGGGATCACCCACTTGTTCTCTTCCAGGTCCTTGTGGAAGACCATCTCGCCCGTTTCCGGGCACTTGATCCAGAGGTTTTCCGGGACTTCGCGACGGCCGAGCATGGAATTGATGCGCGGGCGCACATAGTTGGTGATCCAGTTCACGCGGCTTACTCCTAATGTTTCGAGCCCATATGGGGTGCTTACTCGGCAGCAGCAAGGCGTGCAGACCGCACGCCGCTCGCCAGTCCACGCACCAGCGTGGCGACGGCCTGAACCGTATCTGCCGTTGCCTTACCATCGGCTGTGAGATTGGTGGCAACCTGATTGACGATCGCGGTGCCCACCACGACGCCATCAGCATTGGCGCCGATCAGGCGGGCATGCTCGGCGGTCTTGACGCCAAAGCCAACGCAGATCGGCAGGTCCGTATGCGCCTTGATGCGCTGGACAGCACCGGCAACACGCGAGGGATCCGGCAGTGACGAACCGGTGATGCCGTTCATCGAGACGTAGTAGACGAAGCCCGAGGTGTTCTTGAGAACGGTCGGAAGACGCTTGTCGTCGGTGGTCGGGGTCGCGAGACGGACGAAGTTGATATCGCGGCTGCGGGCCGGGATGCAGAGCTCGTCATCCATTTCCGGCGGCAGGTCAACGACGATCAGGCCGTCGATGCCGGCTGCGAGTGCGTCATCAAGGAAACGCTCGACGCCATAAACGTAGATCGGGTTGTAGTAACCCATCATGACGATCGGCGTTTCGTTGTCCGTCTTGCGGAATTCGCGCGCCAGATCGAGCGTGCGCATGAGGGTCTGGCCGGCCTTCAGGGCACGCTGACCGGCGAGCTGGATCGCCGGGCCATCGGCCATCGGATCCGAAAAGGGCATGCCGAGCTCAATGACGTCGGCGCCTGCTTCCGGCAGAGCCTTCATGATCGCGAGCGACGTGTCGTAATCCGGATCGCCACCCATGAAATAGGTGACGAGAGCCGGGCGGCCTTCTGCCTTCAGGGCAGCAAAACGTTGGTCCATACGCGCAGTCATGATCAGAGCCCCATACCGAGAATCTTGCCGACAGTGAAGATGTCCTTGTCGCCGCGGCCGCAGAGGTTCATCACGATGATCTGGTCCTTGTCCATCTTAGGCGCGCGCTTGATGACTTCGGCGAGCGCATGGCTCGGCTCGAGCGCCGGAATGATGCCTTCGGTGCGTGTCAGAAGCTGGAAGGCAGCGAGCGCCTCGTCGTCCTTGATCGGGACATATTCGACGCGGCCCATGTCCTTGAGCCAGGAGTGCTCGGGACCGATGCCGGGATAGTCGAGGCCGGCGGAGATCGAGTGACCTTCCTTGATCTGGCCGTCGCCATCCTGCAGCAGATAGGTGCGGTTGCCATGCAGGACGCCCGGCGTGCCTGCGGTCAACGAGGCGCAATGCTCCTCACCTTCAAGACCCTTGCCACCGGCTTCGACGCCGACGATGCGGACGCTCTCGTCGTCGAGGAACGGGTGGAAGAGGCCGATCGCGTTCGAGCCACCGCCAACAGCGGCAATCAGCATGTCCGGCAGACGGCCTTCGGCAGCCATCATCTGCTCACGCGTCTCGCGGCCGATGACCGACTGGAAGTCGCGGACCATTTCCGGATAGGGATGCGGGCCGGCGGCGGTGCCGATCATGTAATAGGTGTCGTCGACATTGGTCACCCAGTCGCGCAGCGCTTCGTTCATGGCATCCTTCAGCGTGCCATGGCCGGCGGTGACCGGCTTTACTTCGGCGCCAAGCAGCTTCATGCGGAAGACGTTCGGTGCCTGGCGCTCGACGTCGGTTGCGCCCATGTAGACGACGCAAGGAATGCCGAAGCGGGCCGCGACCGTGGCCGAGGCGACACCGTGCTGGCCAGCGCCGGTTTCGGCGATGATGCGCGTCTTGCCCATGCGCTTGGCGAGCAGGATCTGGCCAAGGCAGTTGTTGATCTTGTGGCTACCGGTGTGGTTGAGCTCGTCGCGCTTGAAGTAGATCTTCGCGCCACCGAGTTCTTCCGTCAGCCGCTCGGCGAAATAGAGCGGGCTCGGACGACCCGTATAGTGGGTGTTGAGATGCACCAGTTCCGCCTGAAATTCCGGATCCGTCTTCGCCTTTTCCCATTCCGCCTGCAGATCGAGGATCAGCGGCATCAGCGTTTCGGCGACGAAGCGACCGCCGAAGATGCCGAAACGGCCATCCTCATCGGGGCCTTCACGGAAGGAATTGGGTTTCGGTGACTGGTTCACTTGACACTCCCTGAAACCGGCTGTGCTCGACTTGCCTCGGCAACGGCCGCAAAAAACTCGTCCATCATCTGCAGATCCTTGACGCCCGGCGCAAATTCCACGCCGGAGGACACGTCGATTGCCCGCGCTCCGGTTTCCCGCAGGGCCTCTGCGATGTTGGCCTTGTTGAGGCCTCCGGAAAGCATGTAATCGACGCTGTCGTCAAGCGAACGCAGCAGGCGCCAATCAAAGGTCACACCATTGCCGCCGGGTAGATCAGAGCCCACTGGCGGTTTGGCATCAAAGAGAAAACGATCGGCAATACCGATATAGGGCTCGATACGCCTCAGGTCATCGGCATCGCGGATGGAAAATGCCTTCATGATCGGCAAACCCGTCACCGCCTTCACGGTTAGCAGGCGCTCCGGGCTTTCGTGGCCATGGAACTGCAGGATATCCGGACGCATCAAGGCGATGATCTCGTCGAGATCGTCATTGTCGGCATCGACGGTAACAGCGACGCTTTTCACCCGGCCGCGTACACGATCGGCGAGTGTGCCGGCGATGTCAGGCTCGATGTTGCGCGGGCTCTTTTCGAAGAAGATGAAGCCGATATGGCTCGCACCGCAGGCAGCCGCACGATCGACCGCCTCCGGCGTCTTCAGTCCGCAGATCTTTATATCGGGTCTCATGGCAGCGAAGTCGCACGAAATCAAAAAAGAGTCGAGCCAATTTGCGACAAAGGCTGAAAGGTCACGGCTTGCTCAGGCAAAGTCGATGGCATGAAGGGCCGAACCGTGGCGCTTCAGCCAGGCCTTCGCCTCATCCATTTCCGGGCAGAGCTTGCGGCAGAGCGTCCAGAAGGCCGGACCATGGTTCATCTCCCGCAAATGCGCGACCTCGTGGGCCGCGAGATAGTCGATGACGAGCGGCGGCGCCATGACGATGCGCCAGGAGAAGCTCAGCTTGCCGTCCCAGGAACAGGATCCCCAGCGGCTGCGGGTATCCTTCAGGGTCATGCTCTTGACTGGCTTGCCGACATTTCTGGCGTGAAGCGCCACGAGTTGCTCCAGATCGCGCCGCGCTTCCTTCTTGAGGAAATCGGCGACGCGACGGGGCAGATGATCCTCAAGACCGCTGACGCTCAGGATATGGCCGATCTCGCTGTCGATCGACTGGGTCAGGCCGCGCAGCTGTCCGGTATGGACGATGCGATGGGGAATGCCACGAAGCAGGATCTCGCCCCCGTCCTCGATGTTTCCAGCGGTCTTCTGGCGCTTGAGCTTGGTGCTGAGCCAACCCTGATGACGATCGAGAAAGTCCTCGATGTCCCGTTCGCGCAGCCCCGGCGGAATGGTCATCTTCAATGCGCGACCGCCGGGCTCGATCCGCAGGGTAATGCGGGTCGCACGGCTGTTCTTGCGAATGGTGAGCGGAACCGAGCGTCCATCCACGGCAATCGCCCGTTCCAGCTGGGTCGCCGGAGCTCTCTGGGGTTTCAGCTTTTTCAGCAGGGGAAACATGCACCTGTTCTAGCCGATTCGCGGTGTGACCTTGCAAGAAAAAAGGCCGGCGCAAGGGCGCCGACCTCGATCTTGTCCGTAAAGGCGCCGCCACATCAGTTGCCGGTAAAGCCCTGAGCCGGACCGCCCTCACCTGCAGGCTTGACCTGCTGGCGATCGCGCATGAAGCGGTCGAATTCTTCCTGGTCCTTGGCCCGACGCAGTTCGCGGGCATAGGTGTCAAATTCGGCGCGCATCTCGTCGAGACGGCGGCGTTCTTCGTCCAGGCGCTCAAGTTCGGCCTTGCGCCAATCGTCGAAGGCGACATTGCCGGTCGACGTGGAGGCGCTGTAGCCGTTGGTGCGGCACCAGGCGAAGGCTGTGTCGGCCTTGCTGTTGGCTTCGCGCTTGAAGTTTTGAAACTTCTCGCCGAACAAGATGTAGGCGAGCATGGCCAGACCGAGCGGCCAGAAGACCACGAAGCCCAGCACCATCAGGGCGACGGTTGCCGGAGTCCAATCCGGCCGGAGCAGTGCTGACTGGTTCATCATCGATAACCTCGTTCACACGAAGGGCGGAATGCCCTCCGATGGTTTCGATGTGGGAAATGGGCGCCTGCCCTTCAAGAAAAAAGCGGACCCAATCGGAGAACCGATTGAATCCGCTTCTTAAATTCGGAATGACGAAAACGTCAGAGGGACTTGCCACCCTTGATGACGCGCTTGACCGGCGTTGTGGCCTTGGCCTTCTTGCCATGGGTCTGAGCGAACTGGATGATCCGCGGCGCGATTTCGCGACGGAAGCGCGAGCCGTTGAAGACCCCGTAGTGACCGACATCGGGTTGCATGTAATGCAGGCGCATATGGTCGGGGATGTTCGTGCAGATGGTCTGAGCGGCCTTCGTCTGGCCGACGCCGGAGATGTCGTCGTTCTCCCCTTCCACGGTGAGCAGCGCAACGTTGCGGATCGCCGTCGTATCCACACGCTTCCCGCGATGCATCATTTCGCCCTTCGGCAGCGAATGCTTGATGAAGACCGTATCGACCGTCTGCAGGTAGAATTCCGCCGTAAGATCCATGACAGCCAGATATTCATCATAGAAGTCACGATGCTTTTCGGCCGAGTCCCCGTCATTCTTGACGAGGTGCATGTAGAAGTCCTTGTGGGCGATCATGTGCCGGTCAAGGTTCATCGACATGAAGCCCGAGAGCTGCAGGAAGCCCGGATAGACCTGACGCATGAAACCGGGCTGCGGCCATGGCACCTGCATGATGACGTTGTCCCGGAACCACGAAAGCGGCTTGTCCTGCGCCAGCTGATTGACAGCTGTCGGATTGATCCGCGTGTCGATCGGACCACCCATCAGAGTCATGGATGCCGGTGCGCACGGATCTCCGTCTGCTTCCATGACGGCAACAGCGGCCAGGACCGGCACCGAGGGTTGACAGACGGCGACTACATGGGTGTCGGGTCCGAGATGATGAAGCATCTCGATAACATAATCGATGTAATCATCAAGGTTGAAATCACCCTCGGTGACAGGCACCATCCGAGCATCGATCCAGTCGCTGATGTAGATGTCGGCGCTCGGCAGCAGGGCCTCCACGGTGCCCCGCAACAGGGTGGCATAGTGGCCAGACATCGGTGCGACGATCAGGATCCGCGGGCCCTTGTCAGTGCCGACCGGGAGATGCCGCTTGAAATGGATGAGATCACAGAAGGGCTTTCGCCATACAATTTCTTCCTCGACCGTGACGCTTTCACCATCCACCATGGTCCTTGGAAGACCAAAATCCGGCTTGCCATAGCGGCGCGTGACGCGCTCGAAGACTTCAAAGCTGGCCGACAGGGAGCGGCCGACGACAGTGTGCGACCAGGGGTTCAGCGGGTTCTTCCAGGCGAGATTCATGGCATCGGCGGTCGCCCGGAAGGGTGCCATGACCGCGTGATTGAGTTCGTAGAGCTGATAGAACATTGGTTCTGTACCTTTGCATCAGACCATCGGCGGCCCGAGTTCATTCGCTACACTAACAGACTTTGTGCATCGCAAAAGCCCGGATTTTCCCTTGGATCAGGGTCGAGGCTTTGCATCGAGGTAACGATGATCGAAAAGACTTAAGGTTCTGTCCTCGTGACTCGGTTAATCAAGACCACACTGTTCACTCCAATTTGCGGCCCCTACCCTTTCCGAAACTTGCGTTTTGATGTTTGTTCCATTTGCCATCCCAAGACATCATTGAAGGACTGTCATGACCTCGAGCAACCACCGCCAATCCGAATACAATGTCGATCCCCTGTTCCTCGATCGTTGGTCTCCGCGTGCTTTCGACGGGAGCGCCATGCCCAAGGAAGATCTGCTGACCATTCTCGACGCAGCGCACTGGGCACCCTCAGCCTTCAACAACCAACCATGGCGCTTCGTCTATGCTATGAAGGGTACTCCTGAGTTCGATCGATTGCTCAACATCCTGATCGAGTTCAACCAGGGTTGGGCGGGGAACGCCTCCGCACTCGTCTTCGTGTTCTCCGATACTCTAAGCCGCAGTTCTGATGGATCTGCACCGAAACCTTTCCGCAGCCACAGCTTCGATGCCGGCGCGGCCTGGGGCCTGCTGTCGCTGCAGGCAATCAAGTCGGGTTACTTCGCCCACGCCATGACCGGGCTCGACATGGAGCGGGCCGTCACGGAGTTGAAGGCGCCAGAGGGCTATCACATCAACGCGGCGATCGCGATTGGCAAGCTCGGCGACAAGGATGTTCTGCCGGAGGGCCTACGTGGACGGGAAACACCCAGCCCGCGCAAGCCGCTCGCCGAGGTAATCTTCGAAGGCGGTTTCTGATCGGCTTCGTTCATGGTTTCACGTGAATCACGTTAACCATGAACGGCCACATCCACGCTCGATAAAAAAAGGGGCCGCTTCCCTGGAAGCGGCCCCTTTTTTGATTTCAGTATCCTTCGTCTCAAATGTCTAGATTGGCGACGCTGAGTGCGTTTTCCTGGATGAACTCGCGGCGCGGCTCGACTTCGTCGCCCATGAGGCGCGAAAACAAGCCGTCAGCATCAGTCGCATCATTGACCTTAACCTGAAGCAAAGAACGAACATTCGGGTCGAGCGTCGTTTCCCACAACTGCTCGGCGTTCATTTCGCCCAAGCCTTTATATCGCTGCATCGACAGACCCTTGCGGCCTGTGGCGAAGATAGAATCCAACAGAGCACGCGGTCCCGACATCTCGTTGCGGCCATCCTTGCGAGTGAGGACCGGCGGTTCAGAATAGATCTCGCGGAGACGTGCGGACATCTGGTCCATGTGCCGTGCATCGGCAGAGCCAATCAGTGCCACGTCGACAGATGCCACTTCCTTGACACCGCGGACCATGCGCTCGAAACGCAGACCACCTTCGTCGGTGACGAAGCCCTGCCAGCCGCGTTCTGTATCTTCGGCGATCATATCGAGTCGGCTTGCGACCAGCGCTGCCGTTGCTTCCGCCTGCTGGCGATTGCCGGTCAGTTCCGGATTGAGCGCACCCGCAATAGCGGCCTGTTCGATGACGTTCCTGTTGTAGCGGGAATGGAGACCGTCGATCAGCGAGCGCAGACGCAGTGCGTCCTGGATGACATCGCGCAAATCCTGTCA